>NZ_CP092418.1:4342500-4615000 GCF_023716485.1 Microbulbifer variabilis | reverse complement strand
CCTGCGCGGAAGATATACCGGGGCTAAAACTGGTAACCGAAGCTGCGGATGCTCTTAGGAGCATGGTAGAGGAGCGTTGTGTAAGCCGTTGAAGGTGGATCGGGAGGTCTGCTGGAGGTATCACAAGTGCGAATGCTGACATGAGTAACGACAAGGGAGGTGAAAAACCTCCCCGCCGGAAGACCAAGGGTTCCTGTCCAACGCTAATCGGGACAGGGTTAGTCGACCCCTAAGGCGAGGGCGAAAGCCGTAGTCGATGGGAAACAGGTTAATATTCCTGTACTCGCTATTGCTGCGACGGAGTGACGGAGAAGGCTAGGCCGGCATGGCGATTGGTTGTCCATGTTTAAGGTTGTAGGCTGGGGACTTAGGCAAATCCGGGTCCCTAAGGCTGAGAACTGATGACGAAGCCCACTTGTGGGTGAAGTGGTTGATGCCCTGCTTCCAGGAAAAACTTCTAAGCTTCAGGCAATAGTGAATCGTACTCTAAACCGACACAGGTGGTCAGGTAGAGAATACCAAGGCGCTTGAGAGAACTCTGGTGAAGGAACTAGGCAAAATGGTACCGTAACTTCGGGAGAAGGTACGCCGGTTTTGGTGATGGGACTTGCTCCCTAAGCTGAGGCCGGTCGAAGTGACCAGGTGGCTGCGACTGTTTATTAAAAACATAGCACTCTGCAAACTCGTAAGAGGACGTATAGGGTGTGACGCCTGCCCGGTGCCGGAAGGTTAATTGATGGGGTTAGCTTCGGCGAAGCTCTTGATCGAAGCCCCGGTAAACGGCGGCCGTAACTATAACGGTCCTAAGGTAGCGAAATTCCTTGTCGGGTAAGTTCCGACCTGCACGAATGGCGTAACGATGGCCACGCTGTCTCCACCAGAGACTCAGTGAAATTGAAATCGCTGTTAAGATGCAGTGTACCCGCGGCTAGACGGAAAGACCCCGTGAACCTTTACTACAGCTTTGCACTGAACTTTGAGCCTACTTGTGTAGGATAGGTGGGAGGCTTTGAAGCAGTAACGCTAGTTACTGTGGAGCCGTCCTTGAAATACCACCCTGGTATGTTTGAGGTTCTAACTCTGGTCCGTTATCCGGATCGAGGACAGTGTATGGTGGGTAGTTTGACTGGGGCGGTCTCCTCCCAAAGAGTAACGGAGGAGTACGAAGGTGCACTCAGCATGGTCGGAAATCATGCAATGAGCATAATGGTATAAGTGCGCTTGACTGCGAGTCAGACATGACGAGCAGGTACGAAAGTAGGTCATAGTGATCCGGTGGTTCTGTATGGAAGGGCCATCGCTCAACGGATAAAAGGTACTCCGGGGATAACAGGCTGATACCGCCCAAGAGTTCACATCGACGGCGGTGTTTGGCACCTCGATGTCGGCTCATCACATCCTGGGGCTGAAGCCGGTCCCAAGGGTATGGCTGTTCGCCATTTAAAGTGGTACGCGAGCTGGGTTTAGAACGTCGTGAGACAGTTCGGTCCCTATCTGCCGTGGGCGTTGGAAATTTGAGAAGAGTTGCTCCTAGTACGAGAGGACCGGAGTGAACGAACCTCTGGTGTTCGGGTTGTCACGCCAGTGGCATTGCCCGGTAGCTATGTTCGGACGGGATAACCGCTGAAAGCATCTAAGCGGGAAGCCTCCTTCAAGATTAGATTTCCCTGACTCCTTGAGAGTCCTAAAGGGCCGTGGAAGACTACCACGTTGATAGGCTGGGTGTGGAAGCGTTGTGAGGCGTTGAGCTAACCAGTACTAATTGCCCGTGCGGCTTGACCATACAACAGAGATGGTTACTAACGACTAGCTAAGCTAGCGGATTGTGGAATGAAAGACACACAATGATCACTTGCGGTGTATTACTACAGATTGTTTTACCGACTTATTTGGGGTTATCGCCGGTCATTAGACCAAGGCAAACAGCGATAACGCGGCAGGCCAAGCAAAATTGCTTATAAGACCAACGCCAACCCAAGCCAGTTTGCCTGACGACAATAGAGTTGTGGAACCACCTGATCCCTTGCCGAACTCAGAAGTGAAACGCAACATCGCCGATGGTAGTGTGGGGCTTCCCCATGTGAGAGTAGGTCATCGTCAGGCTTCTAATCCGAAAGGGCCACCCAATAGGGTGGCCCTTTTTTTATGTGCAAAAAAATATTGAATGCATCAAAAAATAAAAACAGAGAATAAAAAAATAAATTCAAAGTGCAGAAAAAATAAAAAGCCCAATCGAATTTTTACTCGCAACACTCCCGCCGAAAAATCCAACTCGGTAAAAGCTAATGAAAAAAGCGCAGGCTCTAAAAAGCTCCGAAGAGCCTTCCCTCCTATAAATAAAGCACTTTCTTAAATTTTTTCTGTAAGGAAAAAATGGAAATACAAAAAAATAACGCGCTTTATTTAATCTGCACCTCAGGCACCACCAAAAAAATACCTGAAATTAAAAAGTGCTCTTTAACCTAGAAAAATTATTGCGTTGAAAAAAACGGCGCAGAAATACCAATAAAAATACCGGTGATTTTTTGCACGTTTTAATGAACCTGTGCAACCACGGGGCCTGGCGCGGATATACCGCAGTTATGCACAAGTCTATCCAGACTTTCTGTTAATAACGCCAAGCGGTGGACAGTGGATAAATGGCTGGTGTTTTTTTACCCGTTGAAAAGGCCCCCGCGGAAACAGGGGCCTGAGCGTGGATATCCCTGAGTTATACACAGCTCTATCCATGGATTCTGTTAGTAATTAGCTCAAATAACACTAGAGCTTATAAAACTATACAGTCAGAGCCTGTTTCTAGACCTCTAGCCAGAGGGTGTCTTGCACTTTTAACTATACTGACAGGTCATAGGCGCCTAAATAGTTGTGCCGTGTGAATAACTTGCAGTTGGGACCAAGTGGTGAGGTGCTCTAATGCGCTGGTCGATTCTTTCTAGCTTGATTCTCCTGAGCCTGTTTCTGGGTAGTTTCACTTTTGCGAGTACCCTAATAGTGGGCAATAAATATGAAGGGACAGTCAGCTTTATTGACTTGGAAAATGGGAAGGAAATCAAGCGAACGGAAACTGGTGGCTCTCCACATGAACTTATTTTGTCCCCGGATAAATCAAAGGTTGTGGTGGTTTCCTATTTGGAAGATGGCTACGTTGGCGAAGAGTTAAATGTCTTTGATGTGGCTACGGGCAAACGCTTGAGCATTATCGATATTAGCCCGCATATGGGCCCTCATGGAATTGCTTGGCTGGGAAGCGGTGATGACCTTATCGTGACCACGGAAGAAACTCATGATGTGATTAAGGTTGATACTGTCGCGGGCAAGGTGCTCGGTTCTGTATCAACAGACCAGATAGGAAGTCACCTGCTGGCTTTATCTCCGGATACTAAAACTGCATATGTTACCAGTCGTGGTTCGGATACTTTCAGCGTGATCGATACGGACACTATGACCTTAAAAAAGACTCTTCCGGCTGGTGATGGTCCTGAGGCGGTATGGGTCAGTCCCGATGGGAAAGAGCTATGGATAGGTAATAATCGCTCAAAAAATATTTTTATCTTTGACACGGCTAGTTTAAAAAAGAAGGATGTCATTGATGTTGGTTATCTCCCCATTCGCATCAGTTTCCATCCCGAAGGGAAGCTGGTTGCAGTTGCGGATCTACAGGGAAACCGGGTGGTGATTTACGATGCGGCAACCCGCAAAGAGCTTAAGAGTATTGACTTAGGTGCTGCCTCTGCACGGGAACCGGCTTCTCTACTCTTTACCCCCGATGGTAAGTTTCTATATGCCGGATCACAGAGAGACGGGAAGGTGGTCGAAATAGATACCGACAAGTGGGAAATCAAGAGAATTTTTAAGGCTGGTCAGGGGGCTGATGGCTTGGAGTGGAGTCCGGTAACGATTCAGCCCGAGTAAATTCTATATAATATTTTTTACTGGTGGATGTTGTTAGAGGGCGACGGTGTAGATCATTAGATCCTGGGACTTTCCATCGATCGTAAGGTATGCGGGGATGGTGCTACTGTGGATTCCACCGGCCCGTCTTGCAACCGCAATGCTAGCGGTATTTTCAGAAAGGCAGTGTATTTTTATCTGGGCTACACCAGCTTGCCTCTTTAGTTCTTCGCAAATCTTCGCCACAACTTTCGCCATTACACCTTTGCCCTGGCAGTGAGCCGAGAGCCAGTAGCCAATTTCGGCACACTTGTTTTTCTGATCAATTTCTTTGACACCGATTATTCCGGAGAGTTGGTCATTAAAAATGATCTTGTGCCAGGCAGAGCCATTGTGTTTACTGTAAATACGCTGGCAAATATATTGTTTGGTCGACTCCATATCCTGTACAGACTTTGCCCAGTACAAATATTTTTCCAAAAGTAGGCGGTTATCTTCTATTAGATAAAAAAGCTCCTGGGAATCTTTCTCCTGTAGAAATTCCAGATAAATATCTTCTGTTACCGTTAACCGCATGCGGTTTTTCTCCTTGGTGGTGGAATCTTTCAAGTGAGACGATTTTATAAAAATGCAGTTTTTACTTAATAAGTTTACGAGGATTTGCCCCGGCACTTCAGACTTAGCGAATGAAACTCTTAAGGACTTTAGGTTTCCAGCATAAAGGTAACCGGGCCGTCATTGAGAAGAGACACTTGCATATCTGCGGCGAAGATTCCGCTGGCTACCGGTGTAAATTCGGCATTAGCACGCTCAAGAAAATAATCGTACAGGCCCTCGGCATGTTGTGGGCTGGCGCCGCGACTGAAGCTGGGTCGAAGGCCGCGTTCAGTTTCAGCGACTAGGGTAAACTGGCTTACGACAAGGAGCCCACCAGCGGCCTGTTGCACATTGTGGTTCATACGGCCGTTTTCATCGGGAAAAATCCGATAATTCAGTACCTTATGCAGTAATTTGTCTGCGCTTTCACGGTTGTCTTTAGACTCCACTCCCAACAGCAAGAGTATACCGTGCTCAATAGCACCCACCGACTGGCCAGACACCTCTACGCGGGCGTGGCTTACCCGTTGGATTAATCCTTTCATCTCAGACCTCTCTGTCTCTCTGGAACCCTGCGAGTAAATCGCCTAGATTAGCGGACTGATTCATGCTGAGAAACCGAGAATACCGTATGAAGAAACAGTTAATGGCACTCCTGGTTGGGGCTCTGGCCACAGCCGCTGTGCAGGCGGTGGAAACCTACCCCAAGAGTCAGACTATTGAGCACATAGATGAATACTTCGGTGTTGAGGTATCCGACCCCTTTCGTTGGATGGAGGATATGTCTAATGAAGAGGTTAAGGAGTGGGTCAAGGCACAGAACAAGCATGCGTTACCTCGCCTGAAGGATCTGCCAGGCTGGCAGAAGATCAACGATCGTCTCACTGAATTGTGGCGCTACGAGCGCTATGGCGTGCCCTATAAGAAAGGCGATAACTACTACTACGATTACAACAACGGCGACTGGGATCAGAACATTTTCTACCGCGCCGGGGAGCTTGCCCAGGATGGCAAGCCTATGCTGGACCCACGCAGCTTGAGTGAGGATGGCACCATCGCAGCGAAACGACTTAAGGTCAGCCCCAAGGGGCGTTACCTAGCCTATGGAATTTCGGATGGTGGCACGGACTGGACAGACTACCGTATTCGCGACTTAAAGACCGGCAAGGATCTAAAGGAGCAACTGACTGGGATCAAGTTCAGTGATGCCAGCTGGGCCCCAGATGAGTCGGGCTTCTATTACAGTCGTTACCCATTCAACAAGGATGGCAGTGCCGATGATAGCAAGCAGGTCGCTGTCTATTTCCATCGCCTGGGAGATTCCCAGGAGCGCGACCAATTGGTATACCGTATTACGGACCATCCCACTCGCAACCCTGATGCCGAGGTAAGCGATGATGGCAATTATCTGCTGTTCACCATTTTCGATGGTTATGATTCCAACGGCTTTTACTATCGCGACTTACGCGATGACACCGGCAAAGTCATCAAGCTGCTGGATGACTGGGATGGCCTCTATCAGTTTCTCGGTAATAAGGGCAGTACCTTCTTCTTCGAGACCAGTGCGGGCGCACCGCTGGGTCGGATAATTGCGATCGACCTGGCGAAGCCGCAGCGCAAACACTGGCGTGACCTGGTGCCGCAGGCAGGCAGCGCCCTACAGAGTGCCAGCTATATTGGCGACCGATTCGTGCTGCACTATTTAAAAGATGCCAAGTCGCGAGTGCTGGTGACTGACACCAATGGTAAGAAGCAGTACGAGCTGAAATTGCCCGGCGTGGGCTCTGTGAAGGGTTTTTACGGTGAGCCGGATGAAGTGGAGACCTTTTATTCTTTCTCCAATTTCATTACCCCACCGAGTATTTATCACCTGAATGTGCAGACCGGTGAAAGCAAAATATTTAAGCAGCCGAAATACGCTGCAGACTTCTCTGACTTAACCGTGAGCCAGCACTTCTATAAGAGCAAAGACGGCACCCGTGTACCTTTATTCCTGGTGCATAAGAAGGGTATGAAGCGCGATGGCTCCAACCCCACACTGCTGTATGGTTATGGTGGTTTCAACTCTGCTCAGTTGCCACGCTTTTACAACCGCTTTGTGGGCTGGTTGGATATGGGCGGTACCCTGGCGCTGGCCAACCTGCGTGGGGGTAGCGAGTACGGTGATGCCTGGCATCAGGCGGGTACCAAGACCCAGAAGCAGAATGTCTTTGATGACTTTATCGCCGCAGCCGAGTGGCTAATCGCGGAGAAAGTTACCTCTCCAGAGAAGCTGGGTATCAGTGGGCGCTCCAATGGTGGATTACTCGCCGGCGCGACCCTGGTGCAGCGTCCGGACTTGTTTGCCGCGGCACTGCCGGTAGTGGGTGTGCTCGATATGCTGCGTTACCACACCGCTTCCGCCAACGCACGCCAGTGGTCCAGTGACTACGGTCTGAGCGAAAACCGCGAGGAATTTAAGGCATTGCATGCATACTCCCCGGTTCATAATACCCGTGAGGGCTCTTGCTACCCTGCCACCCTGATCACCACCGCCGACCGCGATGATCGTGTAGTGCCCTGGCACAGCTACAAGTTTGCGGCCGCGCTGCAGCGGGATCAGGGCTGTGAAAAGCCGATATGGCTCGCGGTGGAGACCCGGGCTGGCCACGGTGCCGGCAAGCCGGTGTGGATGCAGGTGGAGGACTTCGCCAACCAATGGAGCTTCCTCGCCCACCAGCTGGGAATGAAAATCGAGTAACCTTTCCCATCGACTCAATGTGTAGGTAGTGGGGGCCGTGTTGGTGCCCCCATTCAGACACTACGGATTGGGTTTAACCCTGGGGCTGCATCAGCAACAGTGTTGGTGCACAGCCCACCTTGTCGAGATTGTAGTACTGCCTGCGGTTTACCCTCCCGGGGTGCGGAAGTCTTGGCAGAGGCTATCACTGGGTATGAATAACAAAAAATAATCATCCGGTGGATCTATGAAACATGCATTCGTGACCGGGGGCAGCGGCTTCCTCGGTGCCAACCTTGTCGAGCAACTGAAAGCCGATGGCTGGCGGGTAACCGCCATGCATCGCAAGACCTCCAACACAGAGAGGCTGCGCAACATGGGGGTGGAGCTGGTTGAGGCCTCCCTGAACGATTCAGACTCACTGCGCTCAGCTATTCCTGACGATGTCGATGCCCTTTTCCATATGGCGGCCAATACCAGTATGTGGCGCGGTGGCAATGCACAGCAGTGGAAGGACAATGTGGAGGGGGCGGCGAATATTGCAAAGGTTGCGAGGGAGAAAAGTGTTGGCCGTATGATCGTGACCAGTTCGATCTCCGCCTACGGTTACCACAAGGATACGATCACCGAAGAGAGCGAAAAGCGTGCAGACGATCCCCGCCATCATTATCTGTATACCAAAAAGCGTGAAGAAATAGCGGTACGCAAAGAGATCGACAAGGGATTGGATGCGGTATTTCTCAATCCTTGTGCAATCGTGGGGAAATTCGACACCAGTAGTTGGGCGCAGACATTTTTTCTAATCGATAAAAACCAATTGCCTGGCGTGCCGCCGGGTTGGGGGTCTTTCTGTCATGCCGGGGCGGTGGCTCGGGCGCATATCGAGGCGGTCGAAAAGGGTCGCTGTGGAGAGAATTATATCCTCGCCGGCACCGATGCCAGTTTTCTGGAATTTTTTGGCAAAATAGCCGAGCTGCTGCACAAGCCTGTGCCCAAGCGTACAACTCCCGCCTTCGTTATTCAGTCTATCGCCTGGTTCTCTGATGTATGGTCGCGTGTGAGTGGTAAGGAACCGGTAATTACCCCGGAAAAGGCCACCCTGGTGACGCGCCGGGTTGTAGCTAGCAGCTCCAAGGCAGAACGCGAACTCGGCTATCAATCAGAGGTGACATTGGATGCCATGTTGTGCGAATGTCGCGACTGGTTAGTAGAGCAAAAATTATTGGAGATAAAGTGAATCGCAGTAATATTATTTTTATCCTGGTTTCCTTGTTGTTGGTTCTGCAATTGATTCAGCACTATTTCTTTTCCGGAGCCCAATAGCACTAGTCCTCTCCTTTTTGCTGGCTGTGCTCGGTATTGTTACCGAGCGCCGTCACTGCTTGAGATTAAGGAAAATAAGTTTTAGGAACCTATTATGGAAGATAAACGCTGTGGCTGGTGCCTGTCCACCCCGCTATATCAAAGCTACCACGATGAGGAATGGGGTCGCCCGGTAACCGATGAGGCCACCCTGTTTGAGTTTCTGCTGTTGGAGGGGGCCCAGGCCGGGTTGTCATGGATAACCGTATTAAATAAGCGGGATAACTATCGCCGTCTTTTCGATAATTTCAATGCAGAAAAAATTGCGCGCTATACGCCGCGCAAGATAGAAAAGTTACTACAGGACCCGGGGATCATACGCAACCGTCTCAAAGTGGAGTCTGCGGTTAAAAATGCCCGCGCAACTCTGGCACTGCGAGAGAAAGGGCAAACACTCTCTGACTTTCTCTGGCAATTTACCGACGGCAAGGTGATCGTGAATAAACCCCGTTCCCTCAAGCAGGTACCGGCCAGTACAGCGGAATCTGATGTGATGAGTAAAGCGCTTAAAAAAGCCGGCTTTAGTTTTGTTGGCTCTACCATTATGTACGCCCATATGCAGGCCACGGGGATGGTTAATGACCATTTGCACACTTGCCCTGCGCGTCAGCGCTGCCTGGATGAAGCCGAGGCGGCGGGACTACTTTAGAAAGCAAATAACCGCTGTGGTTAGCCGGTTCCGATCTTTATTATCAGCGCATTTGCCAATGAACAGGAGGCCCTTATGAGTCTTGATGGTATTGGTGAAAGTTACTGGCCCCTTTTCACTGCTGGCTTTTTACGGATTGCGGCCGCAGTGCTGGTTATTGCAGTGACTCTGGGGGTGGCCCACCTGGCGCGAAGTGCTATAAATCGATTAACCAGCCGGCTCGATGCGACACTGGTGCCGGTGTTGCGCAATATTGCGACCTGGGCCATTTATATTGTCGGGGCGCTGGTGGTTCTGGATGTGTTTGGGATCAATACCACGAGTCTGATCGCCTTACTCGGTGCCACCGGTTTGGCGGTGGGGCTGGCCTTAAAGGATACCCTGCAAAATATTGCGGCCGGTTTTATTTTGCTGAGTTTGCGCCCCTTTCGTGTCGGCGATGTGATTCAGTTTGGCCAGACCATGGGCACTGTGCGTCAGGTGGGTCTTTTTACCACTGCGTTGGATACTAGCGATGGCCTGCGAATTACAGCACCGAACAGCACCATTTGGGGGCAGACCCTCACCAATTACAGCCACAATCAGACTCGTCGTGTCGAAATAGTGGCGAGCATCGCCTACGGAGACGATATCGAGGCGGGTATACAGGTATTGCGCCGACTAGTGGCAGATGAACCGCGAATTCTACCGGAGCCCCAGCCGAGCTTCGCGGTTCGCGCACTGGGGGATAGTGCGGTGAACCTGCAAGTTCGGATTTGGACACCGACTGTTGAGTACTGGGATGTCTATTGGACTCTCATGAAGCGCTTGAAGCCCGCCCTGGAGGGCGCGGGTTTAACGATCCCCTTCCCCCAGCGGGAGCTGCATATTGTGCAGAAGCCCGAGTGGCCCGATCCCAGCTCCCCCGAGCCGAAGACATAACACAGAGTCCCGAATGATCCGCCATTTTAGGCGAAACCCTCACCAAGACTGCTCGTCTCGACGCGCAGATATAGCGTTTGAAAGAGCTCGAATCGACAGTTCAAAGATTTCGTGTCAAAGTTAGCGGCGTTTTTTTGTACAACTTTTGACCGAGATAGGAAAATGCCGATTAAGCTGAACAACCCTTTGATCCCCAGCCTGCTGGCTGTCGCTATCCTTGCGGGCTGTCAGGGCGATAAGAGCGCTCAAGCAGGAGCGAATGCCGACAAAGCTCAAAGTGCCGTTGCCGAGGCCCCTGTAACCGTTGATGCGGTGGCTGAGACCAAGCGTCTGACCGAATGGCTGGATGCGCGTTACGAAGAGCAGCTGCAGTTCAGCCCCATGCAGCTGTCCTATCTCGGCCGCAAGGAGCAGTACGACCAGATCGACGATATGAGCGAAGCCGCTGAGGCGCGCCAGCTGGCCTGGATGGAAAAGGCCGTTGCAGAGCTGAAGAAGAACTTCGACTACGACAAGCTGAGTCAAGAAGGGAAAACGTCCTACGATATTTGGGTTTACCAGTTTGAGCAGGCCAAAGCCGCCGAGCCCTTTAAGCGCCATGGCTATATTTTTGAGCAGATGGGCGGCGTGCAGTCGCAACTGCCCAACTTTCTGCTGAACTTCCACAAGGTGGACAATATCGAGGATATGCAGGCGTATATCGCCCGTATCGGCGGTATTTCCCGGGCTATCAATCAGCTGCGCGAGCGCGCTGAGCAGTCTGCCAAAGAGGGCATTCGCCCACCGCGCTTCGCTTACGAGGGCGCGATCGAGCAGTCCAGCAAGCTGATCGACGGCGCCCCCTTCACCGATGGTGAGGACGCCCCCCTATGGGCCGGAGCCAAAGGCAAAGTCGCTGAACTGTTGGAAGCCGGCAAGATTGACCAGAAGCAGGCCGATAAGCTGACCGCAGACGCGCGCAAGGCCTTGGAGACCGAGTTCCTGCCTGCCTATAAGACCCTGGTTGCCTGGCTGAAGAAAGATGTACAGAAGGCCTCTGCAGAGCCTCAGGGCGCCAGCAGTCTGCCGAATGGTATGGCCTACTACAACCAGCGCCTGGCAAATACCACCACTACCAGCCTGACCGCTGATGAAATCCACAATATCGGCCTGAAGGAAGTAGCGCGTATTCGCAGCGAGATGGAGACCATCAAGAAGCAGGTGGGCTACGAGGGTAACCTGCAGGAGTTCTTCACCTTTATCCGTGAAGATGGCCAGTTCTACTACCCCAATACCGACGAAGGCCGCCAGGGTTACCTGGATGATTCCACGGCTTTCCTTGACGACATCACCAAGAAGCTGCCGGATTACTTCGGCCTGCTGCCCAAGGCTGAGCTGGTGGTTAAGCGGGTGGAATCTTTCCGCGAGCAGGATGGTGGTGCCCAGCACTACTACCCGGGCACTCCAGACGGCTCTCGCCCTGGCATCTACTATGCGCACCTGTCTGACATGAGTGCCTACTCCACGACCGATATGGAAACTGTGGCTTACCACGAGGGCAACCCCGGCCACCATATGCAGATTTCCATTGCGCAGGAACTGGAGGATATCCCACAGTTTCGTACCCAGGCGCACTTCACCGTATATGTCGAAGGCTGGGCCCTTTACTCTGAAAAACTGGCTAAGGAGATGGGTGCATTCGAGGACCCCTACAACCTGTTTGGCCATCTGACCGCAGAAATGTGGCGCGCCATCCGCTTGGTAGTGGATACCGGCATGCACGCCAAAGGTTGGAGCGAGGAGCAGGCGGTAGAATACTTCCTGGAAAACTCCGCGATTCCTGAAACAGCCGTGCGCTCCGAAGTACGCCGCTATCTGGTGTGGCCGGGTCAGGCTACCGCCTACAAGATCGGGATGCTGAAGATTCAGGAACTGCGCAAGCAGGCTGAGGAGCAGCTGGGCGAAAAATTCGATATCCGCGGTTTCCACGACACCGTACTGGGTGGCGGTGCACTGCCGGTACCAGTCCTGGAGAGCCGAGTGGCTGCTTGGGTGGACTCAATTAAGAGCGCTTAAAAGCTAACTTGGTTATTGAATTAAAGCCGGGCATTGCCCGGCTTTTTTATGAGGGTGACTCTTACCTTTCCCATTTTTTAATTGTTTGGCCAAAGAGAAAAAGTTAAAGCTCTCATTATTCATTAAACCTTAAGAGCGCAACGGAACTGCTGGGTAAATTTTCAAGCTGAAACTGTTGGGAAAGTTTGACAGTGAACTATGTGGGTTGGAGGGAGTTAAAGAATTGTTTTCTCAGAATTATTAGGTTGACTTAAGATTTTCTCAGCTTTTTCAGGTTTTTTAAAGTCGACGTTAATCCATTCGGTTGAGGTGTCGGATAATATTTCTTAAGCTACATTTATTCTCTTTGATTAATTTTTCTGAGTAATATTTGAGGTGATGCAATAAGTCATAGTCGAATATGCCCACGAAAGGATGGTCAATATCTACGTTGAGAAAATCGTATTCGATACGCCCCTTTTGGGAAAGAATCTTGGCAATCTCTAAAGTGTAAAGTTGGTTTTTATCCATAGAACGCTGTATGTTGGTTAAAGCATCATGAGCCCAGTGAATGCGTCCCCATTTTCTCAGCGAGTGGTACTTCATACTTGAGCTTAGTAGTTTTGGGTATCCAGAGCACAAGACCAGTATGTAGTATTTTTTTTCTGGGAATTCATGAATAATGTCTCTTAGAATTAAACTAGACGGGTTGTTTATAGCTATAGCCGCATCTGCAAATACACAACAAATACCCTTTTCTTTAGCTGTTGGGTAAATTTTGAAGGAAGATTGAAAGTTGGACTTCATCGATTCAAAAGAGACTGGAGGGAAAGCCGTCTCGGCACTAGCTGCAGCTGTTACCAGTTGGTATAGGCTATTTGTAGGTAAATCTAGGGCCGCATCTCCTCGATTTTTGAATAAAAAGATTTCTCCACTATCTATGTTTAATGTTGGAATAATAACGTAGTTATCTAAATCATTAAATTTTAAATCTTTTGTGTAGTATTTCTCCATGATCTCATGTAGGCGTCGGCCGAAATAGGCTGGTGAGAAGAGCCCAGCCCCAGTGAGCAGCTTGTGATACCAGGGGGATTTAAAGATATAAGTAGTTTCATCTTTATAAATATTTATTAGGTAGTCTAGGTGAGAAATATTTTTCCCATAGTAGTCTGGAATAGCTTTACCTGGGATGTTGATTCCAGTTGCTATAACGGCTCCAGTGGATACTCCGGCAAAAACATCAAATACTTCATTAATCGGTTTTCCTAGGTTTTTTTCTATATATTGCAGGACATAGAGGGGGATAAGTCCGCGAACGCCCCCGCCCGTAATGATTAGTACTTTGATTGTGTCTTTATCTTGCAGATGATCTAAGTTTCTAACAAATCTTTTTGAGATAAATTCTCTGTTAAAGGTGACTGATTGAGGGAAGCATTTGTTATAAATGTAGGCCGTAAGAGCATAGGCTCCAGATAAAGTTGTTAAGGTAAAGAATAGTCTTTTGGTTATCTGACCGGCCAGTTTCAACATAAAAGGAAACCATGTTTGTTCAGTAACTAGTCCTTAAGCAATGCACCTTTCTCATCGCGGAACTATTGTAATGTAAAATTTATACCTAATATGAAAATCGTTTGGTTTTGATTTATATGACCCCAAAGAGGAGAATGTCTTTTGATATCACCTGTTGAAAGTAAGGTGTCTAGCTTATGGAAGGAATTAGAACTTAAAAAAGGCTGTGTATGAAAAAAATTATCATTATTTTATGTTTGTTAATTGCCCAATTAGTTGCTGTTCCACTTTGGGCCAAGACGGATACTAAGGCGGTTTCTACCGAAATTACCGTGCGTGCCAAGGCCAAGGATGCCAAATTTATCGGCTCCTCCATTGGGGGTGCCATGGTCATTATCCGTGCGGCAGATACAGGGGAAATTCTCGCACAGGGCCTGACTCAAGGGAGCACCGGCGATACTGGTAAGATTATGAAGACCCCGCGTGAGCGCTATGTGCCTATCGCCGAGGGGGCGGCTAAATTCACCGCTAATCTGGAGATTAGTGAGCCAGTTTTTCTTACCATTGAGGTGCTGGCCCCCTACATCAAAAAGCAGGCCCGCGTGGTGGCGCAGACCCAGACCTGGTTGGTGCCCGGCAAGCCTATTGGTGGCGAGGGCTTGATTGTGGAAATCCCCGGCATGGTGGTGGACCTGCTCAGCCCACAGACTCACCTCTACACCGGTTTGGATAAGAGTCCATTCGAGATCCGCGCCAATGTGGTGATGATGTGTGGTTGTTCCTTCACCGATGGTGGCTTATGGGATGGCAGCAAGATTGAAGTCACTGCGATAGTGAAGCGAAATGGAGGCGAATTTGCCACAGTGCCACTGAAAATCCAGGACACTATGAATACCTTTAGTGCGCCCTTCGCCACAGATTTACCCGGTGTCTACGAAATTCTGGTTTACGCTTATGACGCTAAAACCGGAAATACCGGTGTCGATAGGGGCAGTTTTATCGTGAAATAAACTGGATTGGCCGGGGCCAAAGCAATGAGCCGAAATCGGACAGGGGACTATGAGGTGTTTATGCGCGGTATGAATACGCGAGTCCCCGGTCTTTATAGCTCCGTTGTAAATCCCGGTCAGGTGCTCCTGCTGGACCTCTGCTATGACGGGACGTGAGCAAAAGGGAGCGCTGTCCCGGCACGAGCTGCTGGAGGAGCACCGCCCAGAACGGATCCACGCCCGCCTGGGGCGAGAGCCGAAATCTCAACGGGTCTCCGATTTTGTTCTGGGGGCCATCGATGGCTGCGTTACCACTTTTGCCATAGTGGCTGGGGCCTTCGGTGCGGGTTTTTCCGAGTCGGTAGTGTTGGTCATGGGGTTCGCCAACCTGATTGCGGATGGCTTCAGTATGGCGGTGAGCAATTACGAGGCCGTCAGCGTGGAGCGTGAGCAAGCTGCGGCGGCCACGCGTATCGAACGCGAGCATATCGCGCTGGTACCCGAGGGGGAGCGAGAGGAGATTCGCCAGATATTCCATCGCAAGGGGTTTCGCGGGCAGGTGCTGGACGAGATCGTCACTACCATTACCGCCAATCGCCAGCTATGGATTGAGACCATGTTGGCGGAGGAATACGGTATAAGCCGGACCAAACGCAAACCTCTGGGCAGTGCTTTGGTGACCTTCTTCGCATTTATTGGCATGGGTACCGTGCCGCTGTTGCCCTACCTTCTCTCGCCACTGAACTCGTCACAACAGTTCTACAGCAGCGTTATTCTGGCGGCTTTAACCTTCTTTGCCATCGGTCTGTGCAAGGGCCTGGTATTCTCCCAAAAGGTGTGGATGGCGGGCTTCAAGACCCTGGTATTTGGAGGCGGTGCCGCCGCGCTGGCATTCGCCGTAGGCTTCTTCCTGCGCGATCTTATCGCTTGACCTAGGCGGCTACTACTCGGTTGCGGCCGCTGTTCTTTGCCCGGTACATACGCTTGTCCGCCTCCGCCAGTAGTTGGTTGTGAGGATTGCCGCTCCCCTCTACCACGCCAAAACTGATGGAAACTTTTACCGGCTGTACGTAGCGGCGGCTCAGGGCCTCGACCTTGCGACGCAATTTTTCTGCCAGCACCCTGCCGCCGCGCACATCGGTATTGGGCAACAGCAACAGAAATTCCTCTCCGCCCCAGCGTGCAACAACATCCTCTGCGCGGGTGTTTTCCCCGAGGATTTTCGCTACGTCCTGCAAGATGCGGTCGCCAAAGCCGTGGCCGTAGGTATCGTTAATGCTTTTAAAGTTGTCCAGGTCGCCAATCAGTATCACGTAGCGGCCCTGTAACTCCTTGTTGCGCCGTTCCATATCGTGGATAGCCCGGTAGGCCTCTCGGCGGTTCGCCAGCCCGGTGAGAGCATCGGTGGAGGCACTTTTTTCCAGTTCACCGGTGAGGCGTTCGAGTAGCTGTTGGGTGTGATGGCGACTGCTGTCGAGTAGTGCGGTGAGAGCGGTAAGAGCGCCAAAGACCGCAATAAAACGTGCGCGATAGGCGGTGTCATATTCCGCCTTTAGGCCGGGGAAATCCGGGTAGAAAAGAGCCGTCGCGGTGACTAGGCCGATGGCGATCAGCGCCACTGTGCCGGTCTTATAGCCGTATAAATTGATAAATCCTGGCACCAACATCACCGCCCACATTAGGCCAGTGTTGTTAACCCCGCCGGATAACAGCAGATAAAAGTAGAGTACCAATAAAAGAATGCCTACCAGTAGCGGTGTTTTTTGGCTGGGGCCCATCACATTGATGGTGACATAGGAGCAGAGTATCACTACTGCGGCGGCGGAAAGGGTCGTGGCCTGCAGAATATCGGCGGCGCTCAGGGCAATAACCGCCATGGCACCGGTTACTGCCATGGCAAAAATTAACATGTAGGAGGAGGCCATGATACGGCGGCGCAGGTCGATGCGCTCCAGCTCCGCCACCGGTGTGCCTAGTGCGGTGTGATGCTTGTTATACCCTGAGTTCATAGTCGTCTCTGTTCCTGTACAGACTGCAACTTCCGTCGGTCGTAAGCGCGATTACTGTCACTTATTTCACCGGCAGAGTGAAGCTGCGCCGAGTATAGGAGGATTCGCCCGATGACCAAAGCCGCGAGCTACAGTATCTGTAAAGCAAACGTTAGAACTGAGAAACCGTGACACAAATTCATCTGACTTGGGGCAATATCCTGACATTACGTGGGGACGCACTGGTGTGCCCCGCGCACAAACATCTTATTCGCGGGCGCGGCCTTTCGGCGCAGATTTATGCACAGGGTGGCGTTGAGCTTGCGACTCAGTGTGGTAGGCAACTTAAATGTGCCGTAGGTGAGGCGCGGCTAACTAATGCCTACCATCTGCCGGTGGATTATCTGCTGCACACGGTTACGCCGCAGTGGAGCAGTGGTGATCAATGGGGCGCTTTGGCCATTGGCCAGCTACGGCGTTGTTATGAGAGTGTGTTGTGTCTTGCGAGGGAGAAGGGGTTGAAGCGTATTCTCTTTCCCGCATTGGGTGCGGGTACCAATCGATTTCCCCATGCCATTTCCGCACACCAGGCCCTGGAAGTTCTCAATGAGTATTCCGGTGAATTTGATCAACTGACGGTTTGTTTACATTCTCCCGCCGCTCTTGGAGAGTGGGAGAGGGTTGAGCGGCGTTTCTACACGGTGTGAGATTACCTGATCACAAAAGTGTACTGTCGTGCTTATTTAGTAAGGGCTAATTAAGCCTTTTCACAATGCCCTTGAAAAAGGCTGAAGAAGTTGTTCCTTAACTAGAAGTTAGGCACTTACAAAGCTGAGCGCGAGGAGATAATAAAGCTTGAAAAATCGTCCAGTGAATTTCAAGCCTCCCTACCCCGCATGGGAGCTAGACCTTCCCTCTAACCATTGGTATGTCCAGTGCCAGGTTGGCTTACAGTTTGCGAGTGGACAACGTGACGATTCGCTATTCCGATTATTGGCTAGGTTTTTATCCAGTGCTAAAGGCTTGCTGCACTTTGAGCGGGCGGGACACATCGATGTTCAGGGAGCTTATAACGATATTGCTATAGCCTATTGGGACAACGATGAATCAATGGGGAAATGGCTTAGGGAAGAAGCTACTGAGTTACGGGAAATTATTCAGAGTAAGTCGGGATTTTGGTATGAGGCATTAGCCGCTCCACGCTCACACTTTGAAGTATCTTCCTCCACACCTGTGGCTGACTGGGGGATTTTTCGCCACTTTGATATTTGTGAGCAGCATGAACACGCTTACTGGGGTGCGATGCGGGATCGAATTAGTGCGGCGGAGAATGATGGGCTTCCGGGTCAACTGCAAGCCCTGCGGGCAATACTGGTTGGGAAACAGTCAGATACAGAAATATCTCTTCCCGGTAATTTATGTATGATTCGTACAGTTCAAGGGTACTCGGCAGCCAGTTCCGCGGAGCGGCATGCCTACCGGGAATCTCTGTGTTCCGAGTATGAACAGGGGGTGCATTATTTGCAGTCAAACCCAATAGAATCGCGCTGTCTTAGTGCTCGCCTGTTAAATGATGAGCATCCTGCACTGGGCAGGCCGGACACTGAAACTATTGCTTGGTTTGCATCCCTGGCGGATTTGGAAAACTGGGTACATCACCACCCTACCCATAAAGCTATTTATGCGGCTGCGCAGTGTTATGCGAGTCGCTTCGCCTCTGGGATGCAACTTTTGTTGAGTCACGAAGTGGCAGTAGTGCCGCATGGCAAGGGGCGGGCTTTTTATCAGGGCTGCCATCCTGATACAGGGTTGAAGCGTTTTCTCAAGTAAAAGTAAAGTGTATCGGTAGCTCTCAGAAAAGTGATATAGACACCTTAAAATAAAAGCAGTGAAGTTATTTTAATGTGTTATTACATGGCAATTAAGTCGGTTCCATACGAAATTGATGACATTATTCGCAAGGTATATAAATACTCTGATTTGGGTAATTATCTCGATGAGGAGAATCGTTTTCTAAGAAATCTGGTTTCCGAGGGATCAACGCTTATAGATTTTGGTTGCGGTAATGGTCGTCATCTCAGGCTATTAAACGATCGTCTTGAACTCGGATTGGGAATAGATAATGACCATGGGCATATTGCGAGTGCACGAAATTTGAGTAAAGGAATAAGAAACCTCCAATTTTTACTTGCAGATGCCAAGACATTTACATCGGAGCGTAGGTACTCTATCGCCATATCTATGTATAACACGGTTGGTAATATTTACCCAGCGAGTAGAGTCATCGAAGTAATGCAGAGTGTATGCCAACGTAAAGGGAAATTAATTGTCAGCGTTTTCTCAGAACAATCTATCGAAGAAAGAGTGGTGTTTTATCAGAAAATTGGTTTTGGTATAAAGCGGGTTTCAGAGAGTTCCATTCTGACAGACAAAGGTGTGGAGTCCTCTCATTATAGCAGGGTACAACTTTCTAAGTTGATTCCTGAGGCTGAAATTATACCCTGTAGCAAATTTGGGTGGCTGGCGGTTAAGTCAGTTTAAATGAATCTGATGATCGATGATCTCTTGTTAGATATTTCTTGCCACTGGGTTTTGTAACCATTTTAATCATACACTTTGTTAAAAAGTTTGTGCATCCAAAACTCGACATTATCAACACTTTCAATGGATTTATTACTGGCATGGTCTTCAATTGACAAGTCGGTCATATCCCAAAATCCTATGGCTACTAGGGTGGCTTCCCCAGAGGACTTTATTTCTTTTCTGGATGATACAAGCTCTAGAACGAGGTCATTTTCGAGTTTTTTAGCATGGTGAATAGCGAGTACCTTTGATTCTTTAGTGCTTTCATTAAATTTAAGTATCTTCATGGGGTTTAGTTTTAATTTATTGTTGTCAGGAAGGCAGTTGCCTCGGAAATTGTAAAAACTACAAGGTATTAATATTGATGAAGGTAATTGTTGTTTCTGATATTTGGGGGCGGACAGAAGCCTTGGACGCCCTTTGTTTGCGAACTTTTGAGGATTATACAATCCTGGATCCATACTCCGGTAGTGAGATGAACTTTGAGATCGAGGGGGATGCATATAAATATTTTATCAACGAATGCGGCCTGGAAAGGTACTATTCCTATGCAAGTAGTTACATTAAAGAGCAGCGTTATAGTTATAATCTGCTGGGATTTAGTGTGGGAGCAACAGTCGCTTGGATGTTAGCCTGTAGTGATCAAGCTGAATTTATTAAAAAAACAGCCTGCTTCTATGGCTCCAGGGTTCGCTATCTTCTCAATGAGAGGCCAACCCGAAGTGTAGACTTTTTTCTGGCAAATAAAGAGTCCTCCTTTAATGTTTTGGAGTTCTCCCGCGAACTCTCCAATATACCGATGGTGACTTTACATAAAACGCGGTTTTTACACGGTTTTATGAATCATTCCTCCGAAAATTTTAATCTTGAAGCTTACGGGCACTACAGCGATTGGCTGAAAAGCTGGGCTAATGGCGCCTAGTCAATTGAGCACTGAGACAAAAGGACTGGCAGGAGAGGGCTGAAAATAGGGGGTAATGAAAATGGTCTGAGCATTTTTTGTAAAAGATAAAAGGACCCGAAGGCCCTTTTTTCTGGAAAAATAAATATTTTAAGATTTTACTGGCATGAACTCGCTTCCCAGTACTGCGGCGCTGCAGTCGGAGACCACCAGTTGGGTCCGAAGGTAGAGACGTATACCTGGCCTTCGAAAGTTACCTTATCGCCAACTTCGTAGCCCGCATCACCCGCGTAAGGTTGTTGGAAAGCTGGGCAGGAATCTGCCGAGCCCTCATCGCCATTGTTGCCATCAGAATTTCCGTCTGTGTTGTCACCGGAACCGTTATCTGTATTGTCGCCAGATCCATTATCGGTGCCGCTGTTATCATCTGACCCTGTACCGGAATCGTTGCCAGAGTCGCCGCCGCTTGTTTGACAGGTGGTTTCACTCCACAGCGATGGTGCCGCACTCGGAGACCACCAGTTTGGCGCATGAGTGGATTCGTAGGCGACACCTTCGAAGACAACAACATCACCGACCGCATAGCCTGGATCGCCAGCATAGGGCTGCTCAAACGCTTCGCAGGCAGAGCTTCCGGTGCTGTCGCTATCGCCAGTGTCTCCAGTATTTCCTGTGTTGCCGCTATTGCCGGTGTCACCCGTATCTCCGGTGCCCCCGGTATCACCCGTGTCGCCGGTATTTCCAGTGTCACCCGTGTCGCCAGTACTTCCAGTGTCTCCGTTGCCATTATCCCCAGAGCTCGATCCACCTTGCCCGAAGACCTCTAGCGCCGCATCCAGAAGTGGATACTGGTATTGGTTATTCTCGCGCAGCATGCCACCCCGGAGCTGCCAGATCATTACACCGCCCAAATCTTGCTCGACCACGTAACGGGAGCGCTCGGCGATTGAGGTGGTGTCCTCGAAGGAGATGAAGCCGCCATCCGGGAACCAGCCATAGTGAGTGACTGCTTCTGGGTCGTATGCAGTCTGGAATGATGCGTCGCTCTGCATTTTCTCAACGATCTGGTAGTAACGCGTCTCGGTGTCGGAACCCCAGTGAGCGACATCCTGCCCCGATGCGGCTTCGCCGATCGAGGTGGCGCCGGCGACACTGCGGCCGTAGTGGGACATGCCCAGGATGATTTTTTCTGACGGGATATTGCCTTCAGTCATCCACATATTGCGGCAGCTGTCCGCGTCGAAGCCCTCATTGACCTGGCCGGCATAGGGGTACAGCGGAGAAGTATGCTGAGCTACCGAGTCCCAGTCGCCACCGAAGTCGTAGGTCATCAGGTTAACGTAGTCGAGTGTTGCGCCGACCTCGGCGAAATCGTAGCCCTCTTGCGCAATCGATGGGCCGCAAGCGACGGCGGCGGTTAGCTCCAAGCGTTTGCCGGTCTCGGCTTCGACTTCATCGAAGCGCGCACGCAGCTCCTTCAGCAGTGTGGTGAAGTTCTCTTTGTCGATCGAACGGCCACCGTTGGCTGCATAGCCCGGATATTCGAAGTCGAGGTCGAGACCATCGAAGTCCCAATCGGTTAGCAGAGTTACCGCATTTTCGATAAAGGCCGCACGCGTGCTGGCGCTTTCCATCATCTCAGAGACTTTATGGGAGAGCGTCCAGCCACCTACGGAGAGAATCGCCTTGGCACCATCGTCGTGTACCGACTTTACGAAACCGGATTCGTGATCGTTCCAGCTCTGGCAGACTGCGTCCTGCTTGCTTGCATCGTACTGGCTGTACGGATGCCAGAACGGCGGTGAGCACTTGACCGGACCATTGCCGGCGCCGCCGGAGAAAGATTGAGCCCCCATTCCGTAAAAGACATAGGGATCAGTAAAGTAGATGGTGCCCTCTTCGTCATTCCAGGCAAAGGCGTATTGCACATGGGTCAGTTTGGAAAAATCCACATTGTCGTGGGTGAAGGAGGAGTCGGCCCAATACTCCCAGTCGGCCCAGTAAGCGGAAACACGTTTGGTCTCCTGAGCGCTGACATTGGCACTCAACACGAGCGCCGCAGCAAGTGTTGCTACTTTTTTAAATCCGAGTCCGCGCTCATTGCGGCCCCCCTCCAACATCCCTGTTCGATCCTGAGATTGCAGGAAAGAAAACATTACAGTGACCTCCCATGGGCCTTAATTACGATGAAACTTAGCGTTATAGAACTAAACTTTATAGTTGAGGAAATTGGAAAAAAACCGGGGGATAAAAGTTCCATCTGAAACTGAGAGTGCCAGCGTGACTAACTCATTTTTCCCGATAAATTGTGCAAGAAAAGTGAAAGAATCAAGATGTAAACCGCTTTTTACAGGATAAAATCAGTTTCTATGGCATAGGGGTTAATGTGATAAATATCTGGTGGTGATGGTCGAATTATTAGAGTTATTTAAGAATTAATTTTTATGATGTGAGCAAAAAAAATAAAAATAGTATTGGTTTGGATAATACCCAAGGGCAGTTGCCTAGGTGACGATGTCAGCGCTTTCCAAAAATAAATAGCAATAAACGCTGGCTGCCCGGATAAAGTATTTTTTTCTAGTTTGCTTAAGTTTTCGGTGTAGGTTGTCACCAAGTGTGAAAAATAAAAAGGGCCCTACAGGGCCCTTTTTAAGCTGAAGAAAATTTTAATTATTTCTTCGTGCGCTTACGCATATTTTCCTGCAGGATTTTTTTGCGTATGCGGATATGGTTGGGAGTCACCTCAACCAGCTCGTCCTCTTCGATAAACTCCAGCGCCTGCTCCAGAGTATGGCGGATGGGCGGAGTGAGGGTCAGGGCTTCGTCGGTGCCGGCGGCGCGAATATTGGTGAGCTGCTTACCCTTGGTGGGGTTTACCACTAGGTCGTTGCCGCGGGAGTGGATACCGATAACCTGGCCTTCGTAGATATCTTCGCCGTGGCCGAGGAACAGGCGTCCACGGTCCTGCAGGGCGAACAGAGCGTAGGCCAGAGTCTTGCCGTTCACCATGGATACCAGTACGCCGTTGATGCGCTTGGCCACTTCACCCTGTTTTACCGGGCCGTAGTGGTCGAAGATGCTGGTCATGATGCCGGAGCCGCTGGTCAGGGTCAGGAACTGGTTGCGGAAACCGATCATGCCGCGCGAGGGCACGATAAAGGTCAGGCGCACACGGCCTTTGCCGTCCGGCTCCATATTGGTCAGTTCGGCTTTGCGCAGACCCAGCTCTTCCATAATCGGGCCCTGGTGCTGGTCTTCAACGTCGATCACCACCTCTTCGTAGGGCTCTTGGATCTCGCCGTCCACTTCTTTCTGCACCACTTCCGGACGGGAGACGCCCAGCTCGAAGCCTTCGCGACGCATGGTTTCGATCAGTACCGACAGGTGCAATTCGCCGCGACCGGATACGCGGAATTTGTCCGGGGAATCACCTTGCTCAACGCGCAGGGCTACGTTGTGGATCAGCTCTTGATCCAGGCGCTCCTTGATATTGCGCGAGGTAACGAACTTGCCATCCTGGCCGGCAAAAGGCGAGTCGTTCACCTGGAAGGTCATACTCACGGTGGGCTCATCCACGCTCAGGGCCGGAAGGGCCTCCGGAGTGTCTGGGTCGCACAGGGTATCGGAGATATTCAGTTCGCCCACACCGGTAATACACACAATGTCGCCGGCGCTGGCCAGTTCCACTTCGGTGCGCTCAAGGCCCAGGTAGCCCATCACCTGCAGAACCTTCGCCTTGCGGGAGTTGCCTTCGCGGTCCAGTACCACCACCTGCTGGTTGGGGGCCAGGGTGCCACGGGTGATACGGCCAACACCGATAACACCGACATAGCTAGAGTAATCCAGGGCGGAAATCTGCATCTGGAAGGCGCCTTTTGGGTCTACCTTGGGCGGCTCAACCTTGTCCACGATCATCTGGAACAGCGGCGTCATATCGTCGGCCATATCGGTATCGTCTAGGCCGGCGATGCCGTTCAGAGCGGAGGCGTAAACAACCGGGAAGTCCAGTTGCTCATCGGTGGCGCCGAGGCTGTCGAACAGGTCGAAGACCTGATCCATCACCCAGTCTGGGCGTGCGCCGGGGCGGTCGATCTTGTTGATCACCACGATGGGGTTGAGGCCCTGCTCAAACGCCTTTTGGGTAACGAAGCGGGTTTGCGGCATGGGGCCGTCCACCGCATCTACCAACAGCAATACGGAGTCGACCATGGACAGTACGCGCTCTACCTCACCGCCAAAGTCGGCGTGCCCTGGGGTGTCGACGATGTTGATGCGGTAGTCGTTCCAGCGAATGGCGGTGTTCTTGGCGAGGATGGTAATGCCGCGCTCTCTCTCCTGGTCATTGGAGTCCATGACCCGCTCGGCGCCTTCGTCGCGACGGTCGAGTGTGCCGGACTGGGACAGCAGCTTGTCCACCAGGGTGGTTTTGCCGTGGTCTACGTGGGCAATAATCGCAATATTGCGCAGATTCTCTATCACTGGGGGCCTCTGGGCGTTAAATCTTGGTAAATCGGGGCGGGGGCCTGCGGGGTTTCTACAGCAGCATTCCGGCCAAAGGCGGCGATTATAGGGGGGCCGCATGACAATTGGGAGTGATTTTGAGTAAAAAATCACCGGTCGCGTTCAGAATGGCGACCAGAAGAAGAGAGCAGGTAGAGCGCGGGCGAATCTGCCGCCCGCGCCGGGGGCAATTACTTCTTGATGCCGTCTGGACGGTGCGGAATCTGTGGGCGCAATACGCCCACATTGCGGAAGCCTTCATCTAGTAAGTGAGAGGCATGTAGGCGGCTCATCACACCGCGCGCACAGTAAAGCAGGTACTCGCGCTCCTGATCCAGCTTGGCGAAGCTGTTATTGAGGCGGTAGAAGGGGATCGTCTCTACTTCGACGCCCTCTAGCTCCAGCGGGTCCATTTCTTCTTCATCCGGGTGGCGGATATCGATGATTACTGCGTTGCCGGCCTCCTCACGGATTTCCACTTCTGGTGCCTCGCCGTCCACTTCTTCGATGACCTCGTCGATATTCTGAATCGATCGGTTGCCGATGGCGCGGTCAAGAATAGTGAAGTCAAAGCGGTTTTCCTCGGATTCCACTTTCTCGATCTTGGCTCGGGTGGTGGGTTTCACCGAAATTACACCGCAGTACTCCGGCATATTTGCGGCGAACTCTTCAGTGCCGATGGCCCGTGAGGTACGGATAATATCGGTCTTATCGGTAGTAATCAGCGGTCGCAGTACCAGGGTGTTGGTGACACTATCGATTACTGACAGGTTTTTCAGGGTCTGGCTCGAAACCTGGGCGATGGCCTCACCGGTCACCACCGCATCCACTTCCAGCTCTTTCGCGATAACGTCTGCGGCGCGCAGCATCATACGCTTAAGAATTACGCCCATGTGGGAGTCGTCTACGCGCTCGAGAATTTCTGCCACCACTTCGTCGAAGGGCACGGTGACAAAACGCACCCGATGGGAGGCGCCGTATTTGTTCCACAGGTAGTAGGCCACTTCCTTAACGCCCAGTTCGTGTTGGCGCCCGCCCAGGTTGAAGAACAGGAAGTGAGTGCGGATACCGCGTTTCATGGTCAGGTAGCTGGCCACGGTGGAATCGAAACCGCCGGAGACCAGCGATAGCACCGGGTCCTGGGTGCCCAGGGGGAAGCCGCCGAGGCCGGGGTGCTGTTCCTCGATCACGTTGAGTTTGTCGTGGCGGATCTCCAGCTTGACTGTGATATCCGGGTTTTTCAGTTTCACCCCGGCCGCCCCGGTATTCTTGTTGAGGCCGCCGCCTACGTACTGTTCCACATCAAGGGATTTAAAGTCGTGGTCGCCGGTGCGCTTTACCCGCACACAAAAGGTCTTGTCCTTGAGGGCGGGGCCCCAAACAGACAGGGTCTTCTCGTACATATCGTGCAGGTCGCCCAGGGGGAACTGGCGCACGCGAGAGAAGTTGGCAATGCCGGGGGTGTGAGAGAGCACCTCTTCAATGCGGCTGCCAAGGTGGGCCACGGCGTCCGGGGCGATCACATCGATCTTTTCCCAGTCTTTGCGCACCTGGATACGGTCGTCCAGCTGGCGCAGCAGGCGCTGTAGGTTGTCCTTGAGCTGGCGCGACATACGTTTGCGCACCGGATTGCTCTTGATGGTGATCTCGGGAAAAAATTTGACGACAAAGTGCATGGGAATCCGTGGGGTACCGCATGTTGATAGAAGGTGCGGCATTATAAACTAGCCGGACGCAAGTTGGTTGTGCACTGTTTGTGAGCAAGCTGGAGTATAAATGTGCCATTGTGGTGCATTTAGTTATGGCTGCACAGCCACAATACATCTATCCTGCCCCAGTCGGCCCAGTACTGGGGCCCGCACCGGCACCAGCCGCCGCTGCGACGCCACTGCCCTAATTTGGCACACTCTTTGCTTTATTTCACGCCAGGTAAAGAGCGAATGCCAGCAGTATAGGCATAGCGACCAAATACTTTTCAAGACCTGGAGGACAGCAATGTCAGCGAAAACGCTCGGTTTGATTAATGAGAGTGAAGCTAAGTGGATAGACCTGCGCTTCACCGACACCAAGGGTAAAGAGCAGCACGTATCTGTGCCCGTGTCGGAGATTGACGACGAGTTCTTCGAAGAGGGCAAGATGTTCGATGGCTCCTCTATCGCTGGCTGGAAGGGCATTAACGAGTCCGACATGATCCTGATGCCGGATGACGATACCGCTTTCCTCGATCCCTTCACCGACGAAAGCACCGTGATTATTCGCTGTAATATCGTCGACCCGATCACTGGTCAGGGCTACGAGCGCGACCCGCGTTCTATCGCGCTGCGCGCCGAGGAATACCTGAAGTCCACCGGTCTGGGTGACACCGCACTGTTCGGCCCAGAGCCCGAGTTTTTCGTCTTCGACGATATTACCTGGGGTGCCGAAATGGGTGGCGCCTTCTACAAGATCAACTCCGAAGAGGCGGCTTGGTCTTCCGGCCATAACTTCAGTGAGGGCAATATTGGTCACCGCCCCGGTGTGAAAGGCGGTTACTTCCCGGTGCCCCCGGTTGACTCTTTGCACGATGTGCGCGCCGCTATGTGTTCCGCTATGGAGCAGATGGGTTTGCGTGTTGAAGTACACCACCACGAAGTGGGCACCGCCGGCCAGTGTGAGATCGGCGTTGCCGCCAACACCCTGACCAAGAAAGCGGATGAGGTGCAGATTCTCAAATACGCCGTACACAATGTGGCCCACGCCTACGGCAAGACCGCGACCTTTATGCCCAAGCCGCTGGTAGGCGATAACGGCTCCGGTATGCACGTGCACCAGTCCTTCACTAAGGATGGTGTTAACCAGTTTGCCGGCGATGCCTACGCGGGCCTGTCCGAGACTGCCCTGTACTACATCGGCGGTATTGTGAAGCACGCACGCGCCCTGAATGCGATCTGTAACGCATCCACCAACTCTTACAAGCGTCTGGTGCCTGGCTTCGAAGCCCCGGTTATCCTGGCGTACTCCGCGCGCAATCGCTCTGCGTCTATCCGTATCCCTTACGTGACCTCTCCTAAGGGCAAGCGTATCGAGACCCGCTTCCCGGATCCGACCGCCAACCCTTATCTGGCGTTTGCTGCGCTGTTGATGGCGGGCCTGGACGGTATCAAGAACAAGATCCACCCCGGCGATGCCGCCGACAAGGATCTCTACGATCTGCCTCCGGAAGAGTTGGCCGAGTACCCGACCGTTGCGGCGAGCCTGGAAGGCGCCCTGGATGCTCTGGATCAGGATCGTGCCTTCCTCACCGAAGGCGGTGTATTCACCGACGACGCCATCGATGCCTACATCGACCTGAAGCGCGAAGAAGTAGAGCGCTTGAACATGACCACGCACCCGGTCGAGTTTGATATGTACTACTCCGTGTAATGGCGAGCGGCATCACGCCGATGCCGTCGAGTCGTTCTCGAAAAGCCCGCACCCTACTGGTGCGGGCTTTTTTATTGGAGGTAAACTGATTGGGTTGGTTGCTTTTGCCGTCTATGGTCGATTTTGTATCTCTTGGACCCAAAAGCCCTCCCCTTTGAGACTGCGGCCCGCGTATTGGGCTGAGATAAGGACTACCGCTTCGCGGCTGAGTGAGTGATGGAAAATATGAAACTGCTTCAGGCCCTTTTCCTTGCTGTTCCCCTGGTGGCCTTTGCCGGCACCGATGGTGGGAATACCTCCAGTACTATTTACAAGGTCGTCGGCCCCGATGGTCAGGTGACTTTCAGCGATACGCCACCACCCAATGGGCAGGCGCAGGAGGTGCAATTGGCTCCCATTAATGTTCAACCCATTGCCCTGCCGCGAACCCTGCCAACTCGTAAATTGTCTCCAAAAGATGAGACTGACACCGGCAAGGAGGGCTATACAGGCCCGGTTTCTATCCAGATAGTGAGTCCCCTGGATGGCGCCACCATCCCGCCGGGACAGCGCTTTATTCCACTACAGGTAGACGTGCAGCCGGTGTATCCAGAGGGGGCGAGTTTCTTTGCGGTGGTAGATGGCAAACCCTGGCAGGGCAGCTCTTCTGGAGCGGGCCTGGATATCTCCCTGCTCGAGCGCGGCACTCATACTGTGCAGGCGGTACTCACCGACTCCAAGGGCCAGGTATTGGCACAATCTCAGGTGGTTACTCTCTATGTGAAACGTCCGGGTGGTAGATTGCCTGACAACTCGGCACCGCGTGCACCGCAAGCCCCCAGGGCTCCGGTTGGGCCGGGTATCCCCCAAGCCCAGCCCAGCCCCTAAATTTGCCCCGCCCTCAACGCCCTCACCGATAACTTTTTTTTTGGTGGGGGTCGCCGTTTTTATCCTTGCTGGTTGAATTTTGTTCTGCGCACTAAAATGGTGCGAACAGGGGTAAGCCATCTCAAGTGCTTCGGTGCATGTGTCAGCTGAATCGTTTAAAACCCCTAAGACTGAGTGGGTTGGGCAGTGCCTCCCAATAATTCCGTGCGCCATTTTGGTTTGCTTTTTGCACTGGCTAGATACAAGGGGTTATCGCGCCGGGCATAGGAGATTGTCCCGGCCCCTCGATGAAAAGCGGAAACGATTGAATGCTCAATGATCGCCAGTTGCGTCAGCTACTAGACAGCCTAACTTCAGCGGTACTGGTACTGGATGACCAGTTATCGCTTTGCTACCTGAATAATGCCGCCGAGGATCTGTTGGCTGCCTCCAATGCAAGGGTTGAGGGTATGCCTCTGCAGGAGGTGGTGAGGGAATCTAACGCCGCACTAAAAGCACTGCACAACGCGCTCCTCACAGGGGAAAAATTCACGGTGCGGCGCGCCCGCTGGCGCTTGCACAACCTAAAAACGCGCACCGTAGATTACTCTGTCAGCCCCGTACCGGAGCTGGGGGTATTGCTGGTGGAAGTGCAGCCGATGGATCGTTTGCTACGCATTGCTCGCGAGGATGCGTTGCTCAGTACCCAGGAGACCGCACGCAATTTGGTGCGGGGTATGGCTCATGAGGTAAAGAACCCCCTCGGAGGGATTCGCGGTGCCGCACAGTTACTGCAGCGCGAACTGCCTGACGCCTCCCTGGAAGAGTACACCCAGATCATTATCGAAGAGGTGGATCGCCTGCGTAATCTGGTCGATCGACTACTGGGGCCCCGCCAGCCAGTACAACTGGTGCCCAGCAATGTGCACGAGATCCTAGAGCGGGTGGCACAACTGGTCGAGGCCGAATGTGGGGGTGAACTACTGATTCGCCGGGATTACGACCCCTCTATCCCCGATGTGCCGGCAGACCCCGAACAGTTGATCCAGGCCTTGTTGAATATCGCCCGCAATGCCATGCAGGCCATCGATGAAAGTATTGGTCTCACTAATGGCGAAATGGTGCTGCGTACGCGGGTACAGCGCCAGTTCACGATTGGTCGGCGCCACTGCCCGCTGGTTTGCCGTATCGAAATAGAAGACAACGGCCCCGGTATTGCCGAGGAGATCCGCGAGCGTATTTTTTTCCCGATGATTTCCGGGCGCGCCGAAGGCTCGGGACTGGGGTTGTCTATCTCGCAAAACATTATCAACCAACACCGTGGCTTAATTAAATGCGACAGCCGACCAGGCCGCAGTGTATTCCAGATTTATCTGCCACTTGTTACCGAATCAGCCAATACAGGAACCTAGAGAATGAGCAATCGCGTTTGGATTATTGACGACGACCGATCAATCCGCTGGGTACTGGAGCGAGCGCTGTCACGGGAGGGGATTGAGACCCAGTGCTACGAGAGTGGTGATCGCGCACTGGATGATTTTTACAGTGACTCCCCGGATGTGGTGATCAGTGATATCCGCATGCCGGGCTCCGATGGCTTCAAATTACTGGAGAGATTCCAGGCGGAACGGCCGGGCCTGCCGATTATTATCATGACCGCGCATTCGGATCTCGACAGCGCCGTGGCTGCCTATCAGGGTGGGGCCTTTGAATATTTACCCAAACCGTTCGATATCGATGAAGCGGTAGCGGTTACCCGTCGCGCGCTGGCGCACGCCAAGGAGCAAGCCCAGGAAGAGCGTGCGGAGCCGGATAATGGCGCAAGCAACAAAGAAATTATCGGCGAAGCGCCGGCCATGCAGGAAGTATTTCGTGCTATTGGGCGCCTTTCGCATTCCAATATTACCGTGTTAATCAACGGTGAATCTGGAACCGGTAAGGAGCTGGTGGCCCAGGCCCTGCACAATCACAGCCCGCGCCGTAACAAGCCGTTTATTGCCCTCAATATGGCCGCGATTCCCAAAGACCTGATGGAGTCGGAACTATTCGGACACGAGAAGGGCGCCTTTACCGGCGCCAGCGCTCAGCGGGCGGGTCGTTTCGAGCAAGCCAACAGCGGCACCCTGTTTTTGGATGAAATTGGCGATATGCCAGCGGATACACAGACACGTTTGTTGCGTGTGCTGGCAGATGGTGAATTTTATCGAGTAGGCGGCCATACACCGGTAAAAGTGGATGTGCGTATTATCGCCGCCACTCACCAAAACCTGGAGGAGTTGGTGCGCGAGCATAAATTCCGCGAGGATTTGTTCCATCGCCTGAATGTGATTCGGATTCATATCCCGCGCCTAGCGGACAGGCGCGAGGATATTCCACGGTTGGTACGTCACTTCTTTAATGCCGCCGCCGCCGATCTCGGCGTAGAGCCGAAAATTCTCAGCAAAGATGCGGAGGAATACCTCTCCGGTCTCGACTGGCCAGGTAATGTGCGCCAGCTGGAAAATACCTGTCGCTGGATTACCGTGATGGCCTCCGGCCGTGAAGTGCATATTGAAGACCTTCCGCAGGAATTGCATCAGCAGGGTAATGAAACCGAAACGCCATTGGACTGGCAAAAAGCCCTGCGTATCTGGGCCGATCAGGCACTGAGCGCCGGGCGCAAGGAAATTCTCAGTGAGGCCGTACCGGCCTTCGAGAAGGCCCTGATAGAAATCGCCCTAAAGCACACCGCTGGACGCAAGCGGGATGCTGCGGACCTACTGGGTTGGGGGCGCAATACTCTGACGAGGAAGTTAAAGGAGTTGGAAATTAATGGAAGTTAAGAATTGCTCAGCGCTTAACTTAAGGAATAGCTTTATAAATAATTAAGCGGATATTTCTTTTAAATCTTAATCGCTGAATAAGTACATACTTTTTCTTGCTTCTCTACCAATATTTATTTATTCCACTTAAATGTATTGGTAGAAGCCTGGAGAAAGTTTATGACTGCTGATGAGTTAAGTGTTCTCGATAGTATGCCGTTTCTGTTCTGGGTAAAAAGTAGAGATGAGCAGTATTTATGGGGAAATCGAAAAATTTGTGAATTGGCTGGTGAGGATGTAGTGGGAAAGACCGATGACCAGCTGGTTTGGGCTGAAAATGCCTCAGCACTGAAGGCGGCAGATATTCGTGTTTTTAATTCCGGTAAGCCAGATTATTTACTTGAGCATGTGGTGAAATCCAGCAAGGGTGAGGAAACCCTTAGCGTTTGTAAGTGGCTCGATGATTTTGAGGGACAGCAGTGTTGTTTTGGGATCTCTTTTGTTATCGAGTGATTTGAGGTTTGTGAGAGTGGGGTGGTCAAATTGGTAGTGGCCCCGTAATATCCGTGTTGTTTTAGTTCAAGGTTCCTATTCTTGTTTATCATCATAAGGTCGGTAATGTACAAGATTCTTGCCGATTTTAATTTGAAAGTGATTGTGGCTAAATCCCAGAACTCAATAGTTACAAGTCCTGGGATTCAACGAGTTTAAAGTATTTGATGAAACTAATTTTCGATATCGGTTTTTTTAAATCGGCCGATATAGCCGCCCCGGTAGTCTATCCTGCTGGAATCTGGGATGGAAAATAGAGCGTTTTGAGTCACTCGGATATAATAAAAATTCTCATCGATGTCTAGCAGCTCTGTGTCTCTCTCTCTCCATAAAACACATTCTTCAGATTGTCCTTCACAAGAGGCTAGATAAGGAAGAGTTCCATTTTCTTCAGTGTCCAGTGATGGATCATAATAGTGCTTAGTTATTAGGGTATCATTCTCAACCTTTTCCCAGGAGCCTATTCTCGGGCTGATGCCCCACTTGGATTCTGTCAATGGTTGTTCCTGATACAACGTTTCGATATGAAAAATTCCGTTATCTTTATAGGTTAGTGCATAGTTATAGTCAGTGAGAAAGGGTGCATTATATTCAAGCCTAATAGGAGTGGGTATATTTTTAGATACTTTCTCCATCATAAATCCAGAGAATATTTTCTTTTTATCGGTATTAGGGTTATTGCCTATACCAATAAACCTCAGTGTTTTGTTGAAAAACCCAAGCGGAATGTAGCGGACTTCAGTGCCCCCCTCATACTTCACTCTTAGATCTTTATCAAAGGTGTATGAATATTTTTCACTGTTTTCTGAGGATACACCATAAACTATTTCCCCGGTGCTCTCAGTTTTATTGGTGAACTTTGCAGGAAATATGTCGCAGTCACAGTTTTGATATGTTTCTGGGTGATAAGAGGCTGCATAAAATTCCTCTGGTAGGGAGTCCCAAGGGAAAGTTAGCTTAGTGTCAGTTACATGAAAGTATCTGCTCTCAGTACTCTCGTAGTCCCCATCAGGGCCTTCACACATACCTTTAAAATCGATTTTTACTATCTGGCTATAAGGTGTTGTGAAAGCATGTTTTGCTTCAAACTCTCTATCCCGCATATTTACGCAGCTCTCTTCTATATAGTATTCCCATGTAGAGTCTCCGATGAGAGAGCCGCTTATATTGCCAAATTCATCCGTGCTTAGAGTAAACTTTCCTACTTCTGATAAGTCTGCTGATCCACTAGTTTGGTGTTGTGTGCTTAGCTCAATGAGGCCGGTATCTAGAGTAGCATCTGAATCAGTTCTTCTTGTAGAGAAAATTATTTCTTCAGATGCATTGAGTTTGTAGCTTTGATCTCGCAAATATTTATTTTCTAGTAAATAATTAATCGATTTTAAATAGATGTCATGAGTATTTTTGCTTTGATTAATTATATCTTCAGATTTCTGTATGGAAAATTGAAAGTCTTTGATGAAATCTTTGGTGTTAGAGTATTTATCAGCAGGAAAATAGTAGTTGTTTTTGTCTGTTGTGGCGCTAGAAATAGTGGCCTTCATATAGGCGGCTAGCTGTATGGCTTCATCCAGTGGGACTTCGAAAGTATATTTTTTTAAATCCTCGACTGAAGTAATGAGTTCTCCATTGTTTGCCAAGTCAATAAAGTCTGCCATGACACCGGTGAAAGTTCCTACTGCAAATGCAGGGTTATTATTTAAATAACTTACTTCATTATTAATGGCTTTATCTTTTATGTCTGAAAATGATCCGGCATATGAGCGGAATTCGAAATCCCAGTCGTTGGGCATAGAACCCTTGGCCGAAAAAGTTACCAGTTCATTTTCGTGACTAGAGTCGACTTCAACACTAAATTCATTATTATTTTTTTGGTCGGCAATATATTCTTTCTCACCAATTCTGACGGTTACGACAGGAAAGTCCTTAAAGTCCTCGGTGAAAATACCATGTAGAGTGATTGCTGATGGGGAGGAGGGCTGTCCTGAGGTGTCGCCCCCGGTTGAAGGTGTGGATGGTGTAGATTGACTTGGGGTTGGCTCAGATGAATCGCCACTTTTGCTTCCACCTCCACTGCATGCACTAATTAATACTGTAGAAATAAGTAGTGTTCTATAGAGGTTGGTTATCCTTTTCATACATAGACTTCCAGTTGATCGTGAAAATTTTGCGCATAATACATTTTTTATTTAAATATTCATCTTTGCGGTTGGTACGGCGGTGCTTCTACTTGTGTAGTTGGATGTGGCGTTAGTAGGTGTTTCAGCGTAGTGGCCGTTTGTGAGTCTTTACTATGGCTTCTGAGATTTTTTTAAAATATTTCTCTGAACTATGGGTGTGGGGGAGTTATGGAAAAAAAGTGTCTTTATAGAGTGTTAAATCTGAGGGTTATAAATTGGGGAATGATGATGGAGCCAAATAGGTAGCAGTCTTAGATATGTGATGATTGTGTTAAGCTGAAGGCTGCTTGAATGTATTGAGCTTTATCTAGTTGGTTTTTTTATAAAAAAGTTTGGGGTCTTTTGAGGTATTTAAAGTTGACTCGATGATATTGAGGGGCAGCAGAGTTGCTCTGGAGTCTCTTAATTATTGAGTGAATTATTCAAAGGCAGTTATAAAAATCTGGAACTTATAAGCAATCCGGAACTTACCTGGCAAACAAATTGATTATTGCTCTGCTCTTTCTGCTTTTTCCACGCCGAGTTTCTCTAGGTTTTTGACGATATCTTCAGCCGTAGTGGCGGGGTTGATATCTCTGTCTATTTTCAGAATGGTGCCATCTTTACCTATGTATACATTCACTCGCCGGGCGAGTTTTATAAAGGGGATTAAGACATCGTAGGCTTTGGCGACTTCTCCCGTGGGGTCGCTTAGTAGGGGGAAGTCGGCGGAATTGTACTTGGCAAACCGGACTTTCTCATCGAGTTCATCGGTGCTAGCCATAAAATAGGCAACGTTAAATGAGCGAATTTGCTCACCGTTTTTAACTAAGGATCTACATTCAATTGTGCAGTTCTTGGTAAAGACTCTGGGATACCAGGCAATTACCACCGCACTTTTTCCAACGTAGTCCTGTAGCGAGTGGGTTTTTCCATCTGTGCCCTTTAAGGAGAAGTCGGGAGCTTTTTGCCCGACCTCTAACGCCATCAGCGGTACGCTGAGTATTATGGCGACAATCAGGGTAAGCCAATATTTCATAGGGTCATCCGCTCCGGCAAAGGTGGCGTCTATGCTATTGCCGCTGTGTGCTTCCAACAATTATATGACGCTTGCAGGGTGAGGACCCTCTGTAACTGTCATCTTTGCCAAGAGTGACTGAATAGTGCCCACTGTGTGAGCCAGACTTTTCTGATATGGAGGGCGAGGTCTTATGCATTTGTGCGATAAGGCTTATGGACTTTCCTTGTCGCTGCTTTACCTGTTTACCGTGTGGCTAGTGTTCTTCACCCTGGCTTTGGGTGTCTATTGGGGATCCAATATTCTCGACGACATCGAATCCCCTAACAGCGGTGTTGTTGCAGCTACCCAACGTTTGTGGCGTTTATTTTAGCCTTTTCCTTCAATATGACTTCGGATCGTTTTAATGAGCACATGACGTTGCTAGTACGGGAGGTCAATCTCCTCAAGCGTGTCTATCTGAATGGGATTTTTTGGAAACAGGATGAAGGTGATCGCGCGCGTGAGTTGATTGCAGAGTATCTAGACCTTCGTGATTTTTATCCCTTTATCCCTTTATCCCTTTATCCCTTTATTCCGGTAAGTACGGTAGATATTGCGCGCAGTGAAGAGGTTCTCAGAGAGTTTTGGCAGTTAGTACAGAATCATATTATCAGACTCTATAAGGCCGACTATTTTCGAGCTACACCGCGTCAGATTGGTGGTAGGGCTGCCGTAGTGAGAATTCCCGCACTGCTGTGGTTGGCACTGTACTTTATGACTTTACTAGCAATGCTTGTTATTGGTTTTTAGTTGGGGACTTGCCGTGCTGGTTAGGATCGGGTGGTGCTGGCTATGGCGCTGACTTTCGCCAAGATGATTTTGTTGATTGCGGATCTAGACAGGGTCAATGAGAAAGTGCAGATGGTGGATTAGGGACCGATGAGTAAGCTCAACCAGTGTCTCAGTGCGCTGCGAGAAGACCGGTCCAGAATTCTCGCAGCGCACCAATAATAAGAGGGTCTTAATTACGCATTATCTTTTTTATGCTGCATCAGCATATCTTTGCTTTCCGGTTTAGGGGGCATCAGCATATCTTCCGGATGGACAAATTCCCGCATAAAAATTTCCCAGAAAGCCAGGAACAGGGCTGCTAACAGGGGGCCCATGGCGAAGCCACTGATACCAAACAATATCAGGCCGCCCACGGTGGAAAATAGCACCAGGTAATCTGGCAGCTTGGTGTCCCGCCCCACTAGAATAGGGCGCAACAGGTTGTCGACCAGGCTGATAACGGTAAACCCATAAGCTAACAGAATGGTCGCCTTAACCGGCTCGCCGATACCGTACAGATAGATCGCTGCGGGAAACCAGATGAGTGCTGCGCCAACGGCGGGTAACAGCGACAACAGGGTCATCAGTACGCCCCAAAGCAGTGGCGCGGGCAGGTCGAGGACCCAGAAAATAATACCGCCTAAGCTGCCCTGGGTAATCGCGACAACCAGATTGCCTTTAATTGTGGCGCGAGTGACTTCGGCAAACTTGGCCAGCAGTAGATGCTCGCGCTCATCCCCAAGGGGCAGTGCATGAATGATTAAATTGACCAGCCTGTCGCCATCGCGAATCAAAAAGAAGGTGAGGTAGAGCATCAGGCCGAGCATGACAAAAAAGTTAACGGTGTTCTGCCCAACTTCTATGGCATTTTTTGCAATAAAGCTGCCGGCATTCATCACGCCACCGAGAAGGCGCTGTTTTGCCTCATCGATGTCTACACCGATACCCTCGAGCATATCGTTCACTCGTGGGAAGGCATTGCGCACTTGCTCCAGGGATTTAGAGACATCAATTTGCCCTTCCTGTACCTTTTGATAGAGGGTCACTGCTTCATTGATAAAAGAAGTGGCCACCACCAGCACCGGTATTACCAACAATATGACGCACATAAAAAGCGTCAGCAGAGCCATAGAATTGGGGGAATTGGGAAAGCGCTGCATCAACAGCCGGTATACGGGATAAAAGATCAGAGCGATGGCACAAGCCCAAAAAATTGGCGTAAAGAAGGGCTTAATTAGTACTAAAAAAGCTACTGATACCAATATCAGCGAAAGAATAAATGAGCGCCTTTCTAATTTTTCCTGCACTGGGGTTCCCTCTACTTCTGCAAAGCCCTGTGGTATCGGGCGCCTAATTTGCGATCTATCTAAGCAGAAGCAGGGGGGATTTACCAGCGCCTGTAACCGCAGGTGTCAACGTGAAAGCGGATACCTTTATAGATTCCCAGCCCCATATTCCATTCCTTGCCTTTGTGCTTGTGGATATCTCTCAAGACAGGAACCAACTGCTCGCGGGTAAATTTATTTTGCGGCACTACGTCCAGGCCACAAAAGCGCAAATGTTTACTGCCTTTGGAGCCACCGGCCTTACTGTTGTAACTGGTGGTACGCCAGCCGGAGACCACTGTAACAGGGCCGATACGCGGTACTATCTCCCGCTGCAGCACCCTGAGGGTGTAAATCATTGAGCCCCAGTTTTCCACCGGAGGAATAGCGAAAGGGGGCTCATCCAGATCCCGCCAGTCGCTGCCCTGGCGCAGGAGCTCAAACGGGCTTACTACCTGGTCCACTCGGTTGATCTGTAGAAAATTCTTCAGTTTGTCGAATAGAGCCTGGTTTGCATTTTGTTTTAGGAAGCGGCTGAACACTCGCTCGGAGGCAGCTGGGTAGCCCTGGATATCGTAAACCTCGGGGATTCCCGGCAGCGGCAGGAGTTCGATAGGACTGATGAGCCGTTCTCGCAGATCCCGTGTTTTCTCCGAGGTGAATAACAGCACAATAATAATGGCGATGAGCAGTAGCCCTCCCAGAATTATTAACCTGCGCCGTTGGTTTCGTGTATTGCCTGTCGGACGATCACTGTTGTCTTGTATAGCCATGCTTCAATCCACCAGTTGCCATGTGCGGTAGCCACAGGTGTCGATATGGAAGAGCAGCTCTTTACCGAGACCCAGGCCGAAATTGCTCTCCGGGCCCAGGCGTGCATGCAGAGCTTGCAGTTCTTCCGCGAGTTCACCTTGGCTAATGTGAGAGGTTGGAATCAGGTCGAGGGCGCAGAATGCCCGGTGGCGAGATTTGTCGGCGTGTTCCAGCTCGCGGTTGTAGCTGTCGCTACGGAAGCCGGAAATGACCGCCACTGGACCGATTAAAGGCACTATCTCATCGCGTAGTAGTTTCAAAGTGGAGACCATGTTGGCCCACTCACCCTGCGGCGGAAGGGCGAATGGTGGCTTCTCGAGCTCCAGCCATTCGCGACCCTGGCGTAGGAGGTTGCTCACTGCAGTCACTTCGCCTACCCCTTGGCTCTCTAGGTAGTCAGTGAGTGCCTGTACCCGCGTGCGGTTTTCACCATTGCGTAAGAAATGATTGAAGCTCTCTTCACTGGCGATGCGATAACCGCGGGTTTCGACATAGGGTTTTTCTTGCGACTTCAGCCATAGCCACAGCCATAATGCAGCCAACACTGCGGCGAGTAGCAGCGTCAGGCTGGCGACCACCAAAAAATTGATTCGCCGGCCGGGCGGCCGGTGGGGGTAGAGTGTCCTGAAGCGGGTAAAAGAATTGCCTTCAGTCATGGGGTGCGGCTACAGCTCCGAAATATGCCTGAGACATGAAAGTCTTCGTGCCGACGCCTATTTCGTCGGCGCTTCTTTAAACACTATAGCCGCAAAAATCGACCTCTTACTGGGGGATTGAAAAACAAAAAAAGCCCCGGCACCTTGCGGTGGCGGGGCTTTTGCGCTTCTAAAAGAAGGCTAGATCAAGCCGATCAGACCTTGGGACCGGCGTTTTTCACATCATCGCTGACATTGAATTTTTCAATGTTTTCGGCGAACAGCTTGGCCAGTTTACCGGCCTGGTCGTCGTAGGCAGCCTTGTCTTCCCAGGCTTCGCGCGGGTTTAGGTAGGACTTGTCGACGCCCGGTACTTCCAGAGGAATATCCAGGTTCAGGGTTTCCAGGTGCTCGGTGGCAGTACCTTCCAGTGCGCCGCTCTGGATAGCCGCAACTACTGCGCGGGTTACAGGGATCGGGAAACGCTTGCCGTTGTCACCAGAGCCGCCGGTCCAGCCAGTGTTTACCAGGTATACCTTGGAGCCGAAGTCTTCGATGCGCTTCATCAGCAAGTCCGCATATTCACGCGGGGCGCGCGGCATAAACGGAGCGCCGAAGCAGGTGGAGAAAGTCGGGTGAATACCGGCCTCTGCACCCAGCTCGGTAGAGCCTACGCGCGCGGTGTAGCCAGACAGGAAGTGGTATGCGGCAGCCTCTTTGGAGAGGATGGATACCGGGGGCAGCACACCGGATACATCGCAGGTGAGGAAGACGACGTTCTTCGGCTCGCCGGCGCGGTTTTCCAGCTGGCGCATCTCTACGTGCTCCAGCGGGTAGGAGCAGCGACCGTTCTCGGTGAGGCTGGTGTCACAGTAGTCGGCGGTACCGTTCTCGTTGGTGACTACGTTCTCGACGATAGCGCCGAAACGAATAGCGTCCCAGATTACCGGCTCATTCTTTTGGCTCAGGTCGATGGTTTTGGCGTAGCAGCCACCTTCCATATTGAAAACTGCACCTTTGCTCCAGCCGTGTTCGTCGTCACCGATCAGGTAGCGCTCAGGGTCTGCGGACAGGGTGGTCTTGCCGGTGCCGGACAGGCCAAAGAACAGGCAGGTATCGCCGTCTTTGCCAACGTTGGCGGCACAGTGCATTGGCATCACGTCTTTTTCCGGCAGCAGGAAGTTCTGCACGGAGAACATCGCCTTCTTCATCTCACCGGCGTAACGCATACCTGCCAGCAGCACGCGACGCTGGCCGAAGTTGATGATGACGCAGCCTTCGGAATTGGTGCCGTCGCGCTCTGGCTCACAAACGAAGTTGGGAGCGTGCAGGATGCGCCACTCTTCCTTCGCCTTGGGGTTGTACTTTTCGGCGCGGATAAACATGTTGCGGCCGAACAGGTTGTGCCAGGCGGTCTGGGTAGTTACAACAACCGGTAGGTAGTGGTCTTCGTCCTGGCCGACGTGCAGGTGCTGCACGAAGGTGTCGTCACCGGCTACAAATGCCTCTACGCGGTCCCAGAGTGCGTCGAACTTGTCCTGTGGGAAGGGGCGGTTCACATTGCCCCAGGCGATGCTATCGGCGGTGGAGGGCTCTTCTACAACAAAGCGGTCCGCCGGGGAGCGGCCGGTGCGGGCACCAGTTTCAGCCACCAGCGCGCCGGTGTCGGAAAGTTTACCCTCGCCGCGCTTAAGAGCCAGCTCTACCAATTTTGCTGGTGAAAGGTTTTTATAAACCAGCGCGGTGTCGTCGATCTGTGCCATTCGTCGATTACCCGTGAATGTTATGTTGGATAGTAAAAAATAGGAGCCGTCCAAGTATTAGACAGCCAGGCAAAATTTGGGGGGCGCATTATGGCAAAATTCAAAATAAGCGGGTAGCAAACACGGTCACTTTTCGCGCTTTGACAGCGCTGTCACCCCAAATTAAGGCGTTCTGGATTCATAAGATCTATGTAGTATTTTTACCTTATAGATTTTGTGAATTTTTATGTTCTAAGTCGCGAATTGCCAGTAGCTGAGGCTGCTCAGTACTGGCAATAATTTCCCTAGTGCAGGGTGTGGGGTGGGGCATTGAGCAGTGACTCTACCTGCTCGCGATCAAAGCGGTATTGGGCATTGCAAAACTGGCAGTCACTGACGATTTCGCCATTTTGTTCTTCCAGTAACTTGTACACGTCTTCAGCACCGAGAGAGACCAGGGCGCGTGCGCTGCGCTCTCGCGAGCAACTGCACTTGAAGCGAATAGTGTCGGTGCCCAGGGTAGCCGGTTTCAGCTGGTGGAACAGGCGGTGAATCAGCTCGTCGTGGGGCACGTCGAACAGCTCTTGAGGGGTCACGGTATTTGCCAGGTGCAGGGCGGTTTCCCAGGCGTCGCTGTTTTCCTCGGCGCTGGCGGCATTATTACCGGGTAGCACCTGCAGCATAATACCACCCACGTTGCTGCCATCGCACTCCAGCCAGAAGCGTGTCTCCAGTTGTTCCGACTGGGCAAAGTAATCCTCCAGACACCCGGCCAGGCTCTCTTTTTCCAGCGGGACCACCCCCTGGTAGCGCTCGCCACGCTTGGGCTCCAGAGTGATAGCGATGACACCGCGAGGGCCGATCATATCGCTCAGGCTGGCCTCTTCACTTATTTGGGCGCCACCGGCGACACGGGCAATGCCGCGCAGATCACTGTGGTGGGTACACTCGGCCATAATCAGCGGCACATCGCCCTCACCGCGGGCCTGCAGGCTCAATATGCCCTCGAATTTCAGGGTGGTGGAGAGTAGGCAGGCGGCTGCGAGAAACTCTCCCAGCAAATGCGCTACCGGTGCAGGCAGTGGATTGTGCTTGAGCACTTCGCGGTAGGCGTCGGTGAGGGTCACCATCTGCCCGCGAATATCGTGTTGGGAAAAGATAAAGCGTTCCAGCTGATCGGACATAGATCGAGTGCCTCGGTATTAAAACCGCGGGATTTTAGAGGTGGATATGTCTAAATGGTAGCCGGCGCGGGTAATTGTGGCGCCGGCACCGGTACTAAGGTTGGCTGGGGAAGGGTTACCCGCAGCGATTGGCGATTTCCCGCTTGAGCTGTTCGGCCATTCTCTGGCGCTCCCGCTCTGAATAACGCACCTCTTTGCCACTCTTGTCGATAAAGGCCACCCGTCCATTAAGTGAACGCAGGCGCTGGCGCGCTTTCGTGCAAATACGCTGTTGCTCCTGTTGGCGTGCTTGTTGCTCTTGTTGCTGGCGCTGCTGGTACTCCCGCTCGGGGGCAGTGGCCGAGGACGTGATCAGACTCGGCCTCTTCTTAGTAGCCTTAGCGGCATTGATTGGGCCCAATTGTCCGGAAATATCCTGGGCCTTGCCCTCGGCCGGGGGGCGATCACTGAAGTGCACACGGCCATCGGCATCGACCCAGCGATAGAGCTCACCGGCGCTGGTGTTGGCAGCCAGCAACAGGCTGCCAACTAGGATTCCTCTCAGTCGTTTCACGGCTTCTCCATAGCCCACACAGCGGGCCTTACTCCTCTTTATTGGCCAGTCTGCTGAACAGCCCCTGCGAGTGGCGCTGGGGGATATGGTAGGTCTGCAGAATCATTGCCTCTTGTTCTTGAGCTTCGGCGTGATCTAGCACCATGCGATAGCCGGAGCGATCGCGCAGCTCTACAAAATTCTCTTTGTTGGTTTCCATCAATTGGGCAAACTCGTCGAAGTCCGCGACATTGTGGCCATTCACCGAATCGATAATCCAGTTTTTCCAATCGTGGTAACCCAGGTTGACGTTGGCGGGCAGGACCTTGAGCGCAACCACCAGCTCGCGGCGGCTCTCGTCACTCCACTGGTTGCGTGCATAGAGATAATCGATTGGCGCCTTGGAATGCCAACTCTTGCCCCACCGCTTGATCAGGTTCATGTTCAGAGGCACGAAGACCACGCCGCCATAAATGTAATAGCGCGGCTGCTGGTCAAATTGCTCACCCACCACCAGGGCGCGGGAGGGTGGCGGTGCTGCCAGGGCCACTTGCGCACTTTTTTCTTCACCATTGCGGGAAAAGCGCACCGGTAATTTGTCGCCGACATGATGGCGGTCCACCGCGTAGTGGTAGTTAGTGCGCTGGTTTTCACGCCATTCGACGGTGCGATCGGCGGCAACCTCGAAGCCATCAACTTCCAGCAACACGTCGCCGGGTTGGAAAATTTCGGCAGCGGGGGAGTCGCTAAATACCTTGACGATCATTGCGCCGTCCTGGTCCTCGCTGAGACCGGCAGCCTTCTTCATGGAAGGGCTCTCCAGGCTCTGGGTCACCAGGCCCAACTCGGGGAAGCCCTGGTGTTCGCCGTCTTTGGCGTCTTCGAGTACATGGGCGATTACGCTGGGAGGCACAAAATAACCCAGGTTTTCGGCGCTCTGGTTGGTCTGCATGGCCACACCGACGATGCGACCACCGGAAATGACCGGGCCGCCGCTATTGCCGGGGTTAATGGCCGCGTCGATCTGGCCGGCCATCAGATAGCTCTCGGCGTGGGCATAGTACTGGTGTTCCACCCTGGACAGTACGCCGCGGGTGATCGACAGGGACTTGCCGCCAATGGGGTAGCCGTACACGGTGACCTCTTCTTGCAGGTCCGGCAGTGTGCCCAGTGTCAGTGGGCGGGTGTCTTTGAAGAAACTGTCATCATCCACGGTGAGCAGAGCCAGGTCGGCGTCGTGGGAGACAAACTTCACTCGGGCGCGGAATTTCTTGGCGTCGCCGTGGCGTTGCACCTGAATAAAGCTACCGTTGGCCACCACGTGGGCGTTGGTGAGGATCTGCTTGTTGCGGATAACCGCGCCGGAGCCAGATAACTGCTTGGGGTTAAGCAACGCCCAGGGATTGAAGTAGTCCGGGGCGGCAGCAGTGGTGTAAATTTTGATTATCGAACGCTTGAGCTGCTCGTGTTCGCGGCTATCGGCGAGGGCCGTCTGCATTCCGAGCAGAAGCAGCAGGGAGATGGCGATCAGTCGTTTCATCGTGGCTGTTTTCTATCGGGTTAAGTGGGGGCAGTTTAGCAGCTATAGACAAAAATGGCGGAATTTTCACCACTTTTGTCATTTGAGCCTACTCCTGCTCGCGCAGGAAGCGGTGGATCTGGCGGCGCTGCTTTTTATTGGGTCGCTCGCGCTGAATCCCCGCATTGGCTGCCTGGCGTTCAGTGCGCTCCTTTTCGCGCCGGGCAATGCTGTCCTCGGCCTCGCGGTACAGGGTGCGGGCGATATCGGCACCGCGACGCTGGTCGGAGAGGGCAATAACCTCCACCTCAATCAAGTCCCAGCCTTGGCGGATACTCAAAAGCGCGCCAACGGTGAGATCTTTGCTGGCTTTGACCCGATGTCCATCGGCGTGCACTTTACCACCTTCGATAGCCTGTTTGGCGATACTGCGGGTCTTAAAGAAGCGTGCGGCCCAGAGCCACTTGTCGATACGTACTTTTTCCATCGAATCCTGTTGATCAATATAAACTTGGGCCCGGGTTATGCGGGCTTATTGTTACTGCGCTTTGTTACTGCGTTGCAGTGACATAATTTCATCGAAGTGATGAATCGCCGGGAAGTCGCTGATCTGCCGTTTGGGCCCGCGGCTGTCCGGCTGACGGATACACAACAGGTGGGCGATGCCATAGTCCTGTGCGGCGGCCAACACACTCTGGTTGTCGTCAACAAACAGCGTGCGCTCCGGGTCGAAGGCCACCTCCTCGCGCAGGGCGTGCCAGAAGTTTCCACTCTCTTTGGCATGTCCATAATCGTGGGAGGAAATGATGTCGTCAAACCATGGCTCGAGGCCGGTAATTTGCAGTTTGTGGTCGAGTCCATGGCGGTGTGCATTAGTGACCAGATAGGTGGGTTTACGCAGTTGTCGCAGTCCCTGGAGGAAGGCCTCGGTATGGGGGCGCAGGGCGATGCGCTCTTCGATCTCGCGCAGTATGGCGAGGATATCCAGCTTTAGAGTTTCCGCCCAAAAGTCCAGGCAGTACCACTCCAGAGTGCCGCGGCGTGCATCAATTTCCCGCTGCAGCTCTATTTGGGCCCGCTCGGGATCGAGACCGTGTACTTCGGCGTAGCGTTTGGGTAGATGATCGAGCCAGAAATGGTTGTCGTAGTGCAAGTCCAGCAGGGTGCCGTCCATATCCAGCAGTACGGTGTCGATACTTCGCCAGTCGAGCATGGGGCCTGTCTACCTCTCTGTGGTGGGGGTGGGAAGCCAAATTGTAGCCTTCCCAAAATATCCCCAGTATGAAGGTGGGCATTATGCCTGGGCACGGCGTATGCCGTACAGGATGGCAAACTGAGCACCGTAATAGCTGAGCATAATTGCTGTGTCGGCTAGAGGTAGCGGTGCTATGAACTTATTCACAGCGATCAATGCGTCGGACAGCATAAAAGTGAGTGCACCGGCGAATAGCAGCCCGGAATTGCCCCGATGAGCCCCGGCGCCTAGGGCCATGGCGACAATGGCAAGCAAGTAAAGAAGCACTGCTGGCGCCAGCTCCCCCGCTGCGGGAAGTATCCAGCGGGCCAGTCCCACTGCGGCCAGCAGAACAGGCAAGATACGTAACAGACTGCGGCGTTTGCGGAAGTTGGCAAAACGCAGGAAATTGGCCGCGTAGAGAAGTTGTGCCACCAGGAAAGCACCCAGGCCAAAGATAAACTGGTGGGCAAACCTCATTTCCAGGAGTACATCGCCGAGTGCGGAAAAAGCCAGGGCCGCAAGTGTCAGAGTGCGAGTGAGCCCATCCAGGTGCCGCATCGCCATCAGGGCGAGAATGGCGATTGGCAGAGCTTTCAGCGAAGCCATCCACAGCCCTTGAATTGCCATGCTGTCGAGGAGCATAAAAAGAGCGGCAAAGAATATAAATGCTACAGGCATAAATAGGCTTGCATGAGTTGCATCATGGGCATCGGAGGTCATATTCGGATTCATGGCAGCGCCTTTATTTTTGGTTTTATGTTTATCGGAAAGAAGCCAGTCACTAAATGTGGCACAAAGACGTGTTACCACCAACCGGATCGCCATGAATTCACAGCTCCGTGTGAAACCAGTTCCTTATGTTGGCGGCGATTACTTGCAGAGGGATTTCCTTGTGGGTCTCTTGGGGCGGCGTACATCTGGGTTACTATCTGCGCACAGGAAATTATAAATCGGTGGACTGCCTGTCTGCCGTGAGAGCCATTAACGGAGAGCTTCATCAATGAAGGCAGCCAATATTCTGGAAACCATCGGCAATACCCCGCATGTGCGTATCAATCATCTGTTTCGCCCAGATATCGAAGTGTGGATGAAGGTGGAGCGTTTTAACCCCGGCAGCAGCATCAAGGACCGTATTGCCCTGGCGATGATTGAGGATGCAGAGCGCCGCGGTGCTTTGCAGCCCGGTGGTGTGATTATCGAGCCCACCTCCGGCAACACAGGTATTGGTTTGGCCATGGTGGCCGTGGTTAAGGGGTATCGATTGATTCTCACCATGCCGGAATCTATGTCTTTGGAGCGGCGCCAGGTGATGAAAGCTATGGGGGCTGAGTTGGTGCTTACTCCCAAGGAGCAGGGTATGGGCGGGGCTATCGCCAAAGCCGAGGAACTATTGGCGCAGCATGAAAACAGCTGGATGCCGCAGCAGTTCTGTAACCGTGCCAATGCCCAGGTGCATCGTGACACCACTGCCAAAGAAATCCTCGCAGATTTCCCCGAGGGGCTCGATTACCTGATTACTGGGGTTGGCACCGGTGGCCACATCACCGGTTGTGGAGAGGTACTGAAGGAATCCTTTCCCAAGTTGCAGGTTTTTGCCGTCGAACCGGAAAATTCTCCAGTGATCAGCGGTGGTGATAAAGGGCTGCACCGCTTGCAGGGGATTGGTGCCGGTTTTATTCCCGAGATACTCAATACCAAAATGCTGGATGGCACCATTTTGGTAAATGGAGAAGACAGTTTTGAAATGGCGCGTAAGTGCGCTTTGAAGGAGGGGATTTTTGTGGGTATTTCCTCTGGAGCGAGCCTAGCTGCGCTGAAAAAGCGCGAGGGCGAATTTGCGCCTGGTAGCCGCGTATTGATTTTTAGTTATGACAGCGGTGAGCGCTACTTGTCGGTGAAGGACCTTTTCCCCTCCTGAGACTTTATACTCACCACCTGAAAAATAAGGGGGTTTTAATGAATAAGGCATTATTGGAGCAGGTGATTGCAATCTGCAAAAACGCCGGTGAAGCTATCTTGGAGGTTTATCACAGCAGTGCTGAGCTGGAGGTGGACACCAAGGCGGATGACTCGCCGGTTACAGCTGCTGATTTAGCGGCACACAAAATTTTAGCCCCTGCTTTGGAGCAGCTGATTGACGGTGTACCGGTATTATCGGAAGAGCAGGAAATGCCATCATTTGCCGAGCGCAGTCAGTGGCAGCGGTACTGGATTGTGGACCCGCTGGATGGTACCAAGGAATTTATTCGTCGCACTGGTGAGTTCACCGTTAATGTGGCCCTTATTGAAAATGGCGAACCTGTGCTGGGCGTGGTGCATGTGCCGGTACTGGATATCACCTATGCTGGCGGCAAGGGTGATGGTGCCTTTAAGCGCACTCTATCCGGCGATACAGAAATTCATGTGCGCCCTCTGAAGCCGCGCCTGGAAGCTGGCGATGCAGTGGAATTGGTTGCTAGCCGCAGCCATGGTGCCGGTGCCGTGGATCAACTGGTAGAGCGTATCGAATCCAAATTGGGTGCGGTGGTCTGTAAAAACATGGGTAGCTCTCTCAAACTGTGTCTGGTGGCTGAAGGGGCCGCTGATCTCTACCCGCGGCTCGCACCCACTTGTGAGTGGGATACAGCCGCGGCCCAGGCGGTGGTTGAAGCTGCCGGTGGCACAGTGGTGGACGATTCCTTCAAGCTGCTGCGTTATAACAGCAAAGATTCTTTGCTGAATCCGTTTTTCTATGTGATCGGTGATGCATCTTACGATTGGCAGGATTTGCTAAATGCAGAGTCTCCAGTGAACTAAGCTTGCCATGCCCCCACTTCGGTGGGGGTTCTATTTATTTTTATCGACCTTTAAAACCAGTACAAAAGGCCGGCGCTATGCCTCTTCAGGTGAGCCGCAAAGCTTCAGATCTGAATGAAACCCGCTGTTTACGCAGGCAGCTGGAACAAGAGATTGCCTGGTTACAGCGGCAGCAGGATGCCCTGGTGGAGCCGGAGGCAGAAAATCAAAAATTCCTATGGCGCACTTTTAACGGCATGATTTTTTCCCGTAGGGCACTTCTCGGAAGAATGCCGCGCTAAATTTTTCGTCGTTCGCACCTTGATAAGGTTTAAATGTCTCAGTGGTTAGGTTGTTTGGCGTCGCCCCTCCAATAACCATTCCGGTTAAATAATGCAATCCCTCGCAATGAGGTTCAACTCCGACCTAGACAATAAATTCAAAAATTAATTATTCAGCTTTCGGTTTATTCTGAAGTAATAGGTGCGGTTGCGCAGGGTTTATTTTATTGGGGAATTTGTTGATTTTCCTTGCCATATTTCGTTCGCAGTTTTGAAACCCGTCTACGCTTTGGAAAGCCAATGTATAAGAGAATTTTCTAATGCGCTATCCGGTTGTGCTTCACAACATTGAATACGCCGGCTTTGGTGCCATAGCACCCGACCTGCCGCATTGTCACTGCTATGCCGAAACTCTGGATGCCGCTCTACAAAAAATGGCGGAGACTATTTTTCAACGCCTGGAAGAATTACGGCAAGCTGGAGAGCCGATGCCACAGCCTCAAGACGTCGACAATTTGCGGGATAACCCAGCATTTGCCGGTGGTATCTGGGCCATTATTGATGTGGAAAGCCTTTAAGGATCATTATCCATATAAATTTGGCATTCGATTCGGATAAGTTTCTGAGGTGGATAACCATGACAGCTAAGCTTTGGTAAGGGGGATGAATTAAAAAGCGTCGTGCTGCAAGGATGGATGTAATGAAGACGGTGTTATGTGTCTTGGCTTTACTGTTATCACCATTGGTCACTGCAGTCGAATGGAATAATCCTTTCGATGGTATTGAGTCGGGTGAATATCGAATTATTACCACGCTGGGACTGGGTTCAGGGGAATTACAGCTCAATAATCAGCGGGATTTTTTTGGTTATGTCAGCGTTGGCGTGACACCCGCCGTGGGTGTTTGGCAGGTGAATTTACAATTTTCCCGCTTTGATGATAATCACGTGCGAATTAATCAGGTGGGGCTCAATTTTAAAGTGGATTTTACCCTGAATTGTTACGTTCAGTGTCTCTACTGGATGGCGGGGTGGAATTATGCCGATGTTGATCTGAATGATGTGCGTAAATATGGTTATTGGTATCACAATAAAGACAAGTGGCACCTGTATGATATTTATGACAAGGAAAAAGACTGGTATTACGACGGCCATTATTACCATGTGATCGATGCCAGTGGCAGCGATTCTTTCTGGAATCTTGGGGTCGGCTATCGGTTTATGTGGAACCAGGATTTTGATACTTCCATAGAATATAACTACAACGATATTAATTCTATCTACCGAGTGAACCTTGGGCACTTACGTACTTTAAGTCTTAATTTTTCCTATCGCTTTTAAATATAAATATAAGTTTATGTTAAGCGGAAAATTTGAGGTATTTCCCGCTTAACATACTATGTCCGGTTTTTCAGACCAGTTAATTAGTCATCGTGTTTTAAATACGGTAAATGGTTTTTATCCATAAGGTCCTGCCGGGCTCATTAACCCTATCCAACTGTGGGAAGTTGGGAATTTCCGCACCTGCGCGGCTGACATGTTCTGCATAGGTTTCATCTAGTAAGTTATCGACCCCTGCAGTGAATAGCAGCCGTTGGCTTGGGCGCCAACCTGCGTTAATTGACAGTACGTCGGCGGAATCCGTGGGCCCAAAGTCCTGCCCGATAATGTTACCCTTACCGATATCGACGCGATCCTGGCTGGCAATAGCCCGCCACAGAATACCCGCCGACCACTGAGCTTGCTCATAGTGCAGCCCCAGGCGTGTTTCCAGTGGGGGCAGTTGGGCCAGGGTGGTATTGTCTGTGTCGTTGGCACCACGCACTGAAGTGACAGTAAACTCGGTGCGCCAGTTTTCGTTTAATTGATAGCTGGCATCTAGTTCTAGTCCCCAGGTGCGCGCCTGAATATTGCGAATTACCGCAGCGGTACGCTTATCCCCAGGCTCCCCCATATCCATTGCGTTGCCCATCGAGGACATGGTGCCCATGCCTGACATCACCGCAGCCTTCTGGTAATCATTCTGTACTAACAGGTAGTCGCGAACATCACTGGCGAAAGCGGAAATACTGGCAGACAATTTTTCAGTGCGATAGATAGTGCCGATATCCAGTTGACTGGTTTTTTCTGACTCCATATTGAGTGCGCTATAGGAATCTGCTGCTTCGCGGGAAAATATTTCCCAGTAATCCGGGAAGCGCTCACTGTAGCCGAGTCCGGCGTAGAGGGTGGCTGAGCTGGTGGAGGTACTTGGCAGCGCCAATTCATAGCGTATAAAACCGCTGGGCAGTTGTTCTGAGCGGCTCTCGCCAGCGGTGGGGTTATCGACCGAGGACATCATCGATAACGAAATTGTCTCGCGCAGGTCGCGTACTTCCCAGTCATCCAGTCTGGCGCCGGCGATCCAGCGTTGATCCGGAGCGAATTGCCAGCTGGCTTCAGAGAAAATGCCCAGTTGGGAAAATTCCGCATCCGTATTCCAGTTGCGCTGGCGGTAATCAACCATCGTCTGGTTCATGCTCATGCGTCCGCGGTGACGGTTTTCCCAGGTATCCAGGCCTGCTGTCAGCTCAAAGTTATCCGCAGGATTCAGCTGCAGACTCAGCTTGGCACCAATGGTTTCGCTGTCTAAATTCATGACGACTGGATTGGTAGCCATGCCCGAGGGATTGCGCAGGCTGTAATTATCCATGATGTGATCGACATAGTTGTAATAGATCTGCACTTCGATGGTATTCAGCAGAGCGCCGATATTGCTGCGCCGGTATTTGGCTTTGTAGCTCTCGCGTGCAAATTTACTGCCATCTACTCCACGGTCGGCATAGGCCGCTTCGGCATCGCTAAAAGCTGTTTCGAATTCCAGGCGACTGTCATCGTCGGGGGTCCAGGCCAGATTGGCTTTGCCACTCCAGCGCTCGTAACCGGAGTGCACCCGATTGCCGTCGCCATCCTCATAATCATCTGCAGAGGCAGAGGTTGCCGAACCGCGCAGGGAAAATTCTGGGGTTTTGTAAGCCAGGTCAAAGAGCCCGTCTTTTCGATCGGCGCTGCCGCCAAGCAGACTCGCATGCATATCCCATTCGGGTTCGCTGGGGCGCTCCCGCTGTTGGTTGAACAGCACTACCCCGGCGGAATTGCCCGGTCCGTGAGTGACGCTCTGGGGGCCTTTAATTACCTCTATTTCGTCGAGGCTTTCGGGGAAAATATAGGCGGTAGGTGGGTCCATACGGCCGGGGCAGCCACCCATAAGAGATTCTCCATCCAATAACATGCCCAGGCGCGAGCCCCCCATACCGCGCAACAGCGGATCGCCACTGGTGCCGCCTTTGCGCACCACGGAAAAGCCGGGAATGGTTTTTAGGTAATCGGCGCCGTCGTTAGCTGGTAGGGGCTGTCGAGGCATTTTCGGGTCCGTCAGTAGGTTGAGCGGCAGTTCGGTTTTTACTCCGGTGACCACCATCTGCTCCATTTCCCCCTCTTTTTTTTCATTTCCCTCACTGGCCATTAGGGAAAATGGAAAGGTGCAACCAGCAATAATTGCCAGGCTCAGTGGTGTGTGTAATGGCTTTTTCTTTTTGAGTTTAATTTTTCGCATTGTGACTTATCCGTTTCTGGGCCGAAGGTCGGGCACGGCCATGGGGAGTGCGGTAAAAATTGAGCGCACGGGCTTATCCCCGCCGGCTAAGCAGCGGGAATTCCAGTTTTTTTAGTGAAGCGGGTCTACGGCTGTTGCAATATCCCAACCAGAAAAATTACCGGCAAAGGTAGTGCAGCGAAGCGCAGAAACAGGCCTCGACTATTTAGTTTTTGAAAAATAAGAAAACCGAGGTTTTAAACTGGAGGGGCGCGGATAAGGGGGCGGCTGTAGTATAAAGAAAGAGCGGGGTTAATGCCGTTGCTGAAAGGGGGAAGAATATTCCCCTCACTGGCGAAATGCAGGTCTAATGTAGGTACATGGACAAGACTGGCAGCGGCGGAAAAATTACAGTGATTGTCGGCAAAAGAATGCGCGGTCAGTGCATCGTGGTTGTGCCCACTGTGCCCACTGTGCCCACTGTGCCCATCACCATGGCTGTGATGATGGTCCTGAGCCTGGCTGGCCTGGGCATTTAATAACAGAGCGCTGCGGCTGTCGCCGTGACAAAAATCGTAAGGAGTGCCCGCAGAAAAAGGGGCGGGCATAAACCCTGCGGGAACCAAACCACGAGCACTGAGAAACACCAGTAAAAGCAGCAGAGCCTGCCACTGTGGCAGGTGAGGGCGGTTTTTACGGGTGCGCGGGCGACTCATAAATAAGGTTCTTGAAGTTACCGGGATAGACTTAATAAATTCCCGAAGGCAAGTGGCAACAGATTACCCGCTGGCTGTAAAAAGTGCCACTATCGGTAACAAATTTTTCTGTTTGCAAGTTTATTAATTTGTACAGTCGCATTCAGATAAATCTATTATCCGATTTTTTTAACGCAAAAGAGATTTTAAGCGTGCGCTGATGCCATGAAAAAACTGATGTTTTTTCTTCGCTTTATCACCGCTTAAAAAATTGATTTGGATTGCCTGTCGTTTGCCGACAAAACTGGGGTAACCATGCCAACAATTATCCGTTACCTTAAAGGCCACCAGAGAGCCCGGTCCCGGTAGTAGTTCATCACTGTAGTCGTCCAGGCTCTTGCCGCTGCGCAGGATACGCAGGCGTCCAGTGGGCGCAGACCAGTCGTTGTTCAGATAGATCAGTACGGTAATGAGTTTGGTTTTGGAGTCCGTATGGATACGCCCATCTTTGGCTCGGGAGTATCCGCGCAGGGTGGCCATCATCGGTTTATCAGATAGATCCAGCGCAAATTTTTCACCGAGAATACTTCGCACCTCTTTGCTGCCAAATTGTTCGACAAAACTGCGCAGGCGTTCCGAAGTTTTGACATCCTTGATATTGAAGCTGCCGCCTTTGTCTAGAGGAGGGAAGTCTGCGATCAGGGCGCTGGCCTCATCGGAGGCCAGGGAGCGCTCTAGGTAGAAATGGGGGAAAGGGGAAGTCTTTACTTCGGCACTGCTGAGTCGCTCGATAGTGATTTGGGACATGGTCAATTTAAGCTCCCTATACTGTGGGATTATTTTTTTAGGACATCGTTAACATCACAGTTCTTTTACCGCTTACATCAAATACTTTGAATTCTCGGCGATGCCGCCGGTTAGATTTTGCCGCTGCGCTTCAAACGCCAGTAGGCTTCCACTAGCGCCTGGTGCAAAAGCTCTGGACGGGAATCCACCACTAGTACATTACAGGCTTGTAACTGTTGCAATAGGCGCGCACGGCGACGAAGAAAATCCCTTGCGGCTGCGCCTTCGACGGCCTCGGAAAAATCCCCGATAGGCTTTTGTGCCATTCGGTCTACGGCGGTCTCCCGCAAGCTCGCCACCATCACTAAGTGATTGCGAGTGAGCAGCCGCACTGCGGTGAGCAGTTCACTGCTGTCTTCATCGCGCAGGTTGGTAATTAGGATCACCAGTGCGCGGCGCTTGTGGGCACCCAGCAGTTGCTGGGCGGCGCCGCTGTAGTCCGCGCTGCCAGTGCCGGAGTGCAGATCGTAGACATTGTTCAGCAACAGGTTGATGGCGCTCTCACCCTTTACCGGTGGCAGTTGCCCGCCGGAGCTGTCCTGTGCGGCGGCGAAGGCCTGCAGACCCACGGCGTCGCCCTGCTTTATCGCCACATAGGCGGATAGCAGCAGGCCATTGAGGGCATGATCAAAGTGACTCAGCTCGCCATCTTTAGCGCGCATGCGCCGACCGCAGTCGAGCATATAAATAATTTCCTGATCGCGCTCGTCCTGGTATTCACGGCTGATCAGTTTGTGCAGGCGTGAACTCGCGCGCCAGTCTACCTGGCGCTGGCTGTCGCCCAGGCGATATTCACGCAGCTGGCGAAAATCCATGCCTTCGCCGCGGCGCTGCTGCTGATGCAGGCCGAGGTGGCGCAGGGTTTGCTCGGTGGAGAGCGCCTGCAGGGAGGAGATGCCGAGAAAATTGGGGTAGACCTTTACCGACTGTTCGCGACCGAGCCACAGGCGTGTTTGCCAGAGGCCCCAGGGTGAGTCGGCGAGTACCTCGATTCGGCCAAACTCGGCGCTGCCACGGCGATGGGGTACCAGACTGTACTCAATGGCAACCTCCTGGTCAGGCTCCAGCAGCGCCTGGCGTGGTAATCCGTTGCTGTCCAGCTGTTGCGGTACGTTGTCACATACCGATAGCTTCAGGGCCCTCTGGCCATGATTGCGCAACTTCAAATGAACGCAGTTGCGCACGCCCAGGGCCAAATTAGCGGGCAGTTTGCGCTGGCCCTCCAGGCCCAGAATCCTGCGTCCGGTGAGGAAATCCAACAGCGCCGCGCCGATCAGTAGCCCCCCAACTGCCCACCAGAGGGACTGCAACAGCTCCGCAGATTGGGGTGCCCAGATGCGCGCGGCGCTCACCGTAAGCGCAGCCAGGCACCAGTAGCCGAGGAGCTTTACCAGGCGGTGGCTGGGCCCGGGCCTTCCGAGCTGAGGTTTTGCGCATGGAACCTCTGTCACAGCGACATCCCGTGTCACAGTCGCGGCGCCTCGACGCTATCGATAATCATGGCCAGAGCACTGTCGGTGGTCTCGCCATCGATTTCCATATCTGGGGACAGGCTCACGCGGTGGCGCATGACAGGGGTCGCCATCGCCTTGATATCGTCGGGCAGCACAAATTCCCGCCCCTGCAACAGGGCGCTGGCACGTGCGGCCTGCAACAGGCCGATACTGGCGCGGGGACCCGCTGGGCTGCGCAACTGGTTGGCGTCGCGGGTGGCGCGCACCAGGCGCACGGCGTAATCCAGTACCTGCTGGTCCAGGGCTACCTGGGGTACCAGGGCTTGCAGTTGTTGCAGTTGCTCCACGGTTATCTCGCCGGCGGGCTTCTCTCGCAGGTGCTGCTCGATGCGGCCGCTGCTGGCGGCGGCGGCCAGTTTCAGCTCGGCCTCCAGGCTGGGGTAGTCGATCAGAACTTTGAGTAGGAAGCGGTCCAGCTCCGCCTCCGGCAGTGGATAGGTGCCCTCTTGCTCAATAGGGTTCTGGGTGGCCAGCACCATAAAGGGGCTAGGTACGGGAAATGCCTTGCCATCGATTGTGACCTGCTTCTCCTGCATCACCTCTAGCAGGGCTGCCTGGGTTTTGGCCGGGGCGCGGTTGATTTCATCCGCCAGCAGTAAGTTGGTAAATACCGGGCCGCGGCGCACTTCGAAGCGGCTCTCGCCCATGTTGTACATGGCATGGCCGGTCACGTCAGCTGGCATCAGGTCCGGGGTGAATTGGATGCGGCGGAAGTGACCGCCAAAGCAGCTGGCCAGGGTACGCACCAACAGGGTTTTGCCAAGGCCGGGTACGCCTTCCAGCAATACGTGGCCGGAAGCCAGCAAGGCCACCAACACCTGTTCGACGACCTGCTCCTGACCGATCAGCAGGCGGTTGATATTGTTGCGTAGCAGTTGGAGTTGGGCGGAGGCAGCCTGCCAGTCCGGTGCCTCGGTGTGGGTTTTTGGTTCTGGGTTCAGGGTGGTATCACTCATAGGGCTGCCTCTATACGCTGCAGATTGCGCATTTGTTCGGTAAAGGTTTCTTCGCTGGTCGCCGGTGTGCCCCAAAGGCAGGCGGCCAGTTTGGTTTCACTGAGGCCGGTGGCATCACTGAGGTGCTGGCACAGTTTGCGCTTGGTCTTGGCGTTGGCGTCCGCAGCGCCGAGCCGGCGCAGCAGCTCTTCGCGCTGGCCGCGCAGTAACCGTTCGCACTGGTCGTCGCGCCAGTAGTAGTGGCCACAGGCGGAGATATGCTCCAACAGTGAGCGCCGGGCAATTTCAGGCGGAGGTTGTAACGGGCCAAAGCGACGCGCACGTAGAACCAGCCAGCCGAGCAAGGCGAGTAGGCCGGAGATAAAAAACTCAGAAGCGTACTTTTTCGCTAGAAAACCCAGGGAGTCGAAACGCGGGCGGGTCAGAAAGACGAAATCGCCACTTCCGGCCAAAAGCTGCAGGAAATAGGCGTGGTCGAAATGGCCGATGCGGTGGGATTGCCAGATAGTGTTATCGGTCAGCAGGGTGATAACCCCTTGACCCCGCTCAAATTGCATAAAAGGCACGGCTTCGTCTTCGCGCCATACCTTGGCGAAAAATACCGGGGCGCCCTCAGCGCTGCTGTTATCGATCCCCTCGTGATAGAGCAGTTGGCCTGCGTCGAAATGTAATTGAATCTCAGCCCCACCGGCGGTAGGCAGAGTGATCAAGTCTTCCGTTTCAACATCTGGGTTGCGGGGTTTTTTCTCTTTGGTCTCGGCCTGCTCTTCGGCTTCGTCGATTTTGCGATTGTATTCGCGCATGGCCTCACCGGGGCTCTGCTCCGGGCTCAGTTCGGCATCTTCGCCCAACAGTGGCTGCAGGGGATGCTCAAAGCGATATTCCTCGTGGCCTTCTACGATGGAGACACCCAGGTTTTCCAGCAGCCAGTCGCGTTCGGCACTGCCTCCTTTCTCGGAATCGAACCCTGCAGTACGTGCCACTACGATGGCGTGCCCCCCGCTTTCCACCCATTGCAGTAACTCCTCAACCCGCTGGGAGTTGTAAGCTTGGCTGGAGTTAGCGATAAACAGAGTCGCATTTGGGGACAGCCCATTCAGGACGGAGATATTTTCTGCCTGGCGCGGTTCCAGCCCTACTTGCGCCAAGTAGTGCTCGGCGGCCAGAAACAGATTGCGCCGCGCCTCAGGCCCCCAACCGCGATCCTTTTCTTCTGTGTAGCGTTCAAAAAAGGTGAGAAATAACCATACCAGTGCCGCACAGAGCAGCAGGGCGAAGCCAATTACCAGACGTTTAACGGTCATTGCCGAACACCTCCTGCCACTGTTGGCACAGGCCGCCCAGCTGCTCATCGGCGGGGGGGCGATGAGCATAGGCCAGCTGTTGCCAACTGCCGGTGAGTTGCTGCACAAACTGGCTCAGTGGGGCGCTGACTGGGCGCAGCGCTTCCTGTGGTGATCGCTGGCGCTGGCTTACCAGCTGGGCACACTCGCTTTCGGTAAGGTGGTCGCCAAACTGGAACTGGAAATCCTCAATTAAATGGGACAGGGTGGAACGATACAGGAGGCCGAGACCGGCGCGTTGATCGCCGGTCCGCCACAGGCGCATTACTTCCGCACATACGTCGTCGGGCAGGCTGGACTGACGTACATCGAGTCCGAACAGGGTTTCTGGCGCTACCGGTTTTGTTTTGGGTTTGTGTTGCCAGCGAAAGCTGTTGAGGATGGCTTCGCGGTGGCGCCACCCCAGATAGAGCAAGCCGGCAATCACGCCAATCCACAGTAGTAACTCAATGGGCTTGGCGAGCAGTGCTCCCCAGTTGATGTCTGAGGAATCATCAGCCTCCTGAGAGTTTTGCATAAGCCATTTGAATAGCCATTCGAATAGCTCAATGATCCACTCGGGAATTTTTCCTCGCTCTTCTTCAATTTTTTTCAGGCGCCAGCCGCTCTCCTGCTCAATGCTGTGAAAATCCTCTCCGGCGAGAATCTCGTCAATGTGTTGTTGCGCTTGAGCTGGGGTTTGCAACGTTTCCGCATAGGCCCGTGGCGCCGGTGCAAAGGAGGTGCCGGCCAGGACGCACAGTAACAACAGAGCGGCTAGGGGGGAGGTGCTAGTGGCGGTCTTTTTACCAGCCCGCTGAGTGTGTCGGTAGCGCTCGACCAAATCGCGGAATTGAATCTCGATATCCCAGCCTTCCAGCTCGATGCGCCGGCCGATATACAGGCAAAAGCCGCTGACGATATAAAATGGCGCCACCGCCGCCATAATAAGTAAACAGAGAATATTGGATGCCCATTCCAGCGCCAGGGTCTCGCCGCGAATCAGTGGAATCCATTGGATATTTGCCACAATCTGCTCGGGAATAAACAGATAAATCAAGATAAAGGCTGCGATCAGGAAGAAGGATTCCAGGTGAATACCGGTCAAGGTCAGCCAGGTGGCCGCACCGGAGTGTTTGCGGTGCAGTACACCGATACGTGCGCTACGAGCCGTGCCTTTGGATTGCTCCAGTACAGTGACCGGCATATCAAAAGAGCGGGTCGGGCTCAGGCGACGGAGGGTGATCCAGGCGAGCCAGTCGGTGCGGTTGTGGCGGAAAAACTCTTTGAGTGCTGCCAGTGCAGATACCGGTGCGCCGAACAGAGTGCGGCTGATCATGAACAGCGGCAGTCGGTCAAACACCGGTTTTAACCACCAGAGAGCGAACAGTGACCAGCCGGGATGACCCGGGAAGAACCAGGCTAAGGCACCCAGTACCAAAGCTGCCGGCAACAACCAGACCAGAAACATCGGCAGCCAGTGCTTGCGTGCCAGGGCGACACCCAGATCGATGGATTCCCAGGGCGAGCGCAGGCGTGCCCTTACCGCCATATTTTTAACTTGCATGGCTGGAATCCCCGCGCCCAGCCAGGGCGAAGTAAGCGAATACCAGCAGCCATAGTAGGGCGCCGAAACCTAACTTAATTGTTATGGGCGTGGTAGCGCTGGAGGACCAGAAGGCTTCGAGGAAGGCGGCGATCACCAGCATCAGGAAAGTGCCGTACATGATTTTCATGGCCTCGACACTGGCCAGGCGCAGCGCCACAGAACGGCGGTGTTGTCCCGGATCCACCAGCGAGCGCCCTAACAACAGGCCGGCGGCGCCGGCCAGTACTATGGCGGTCAGTTCAAAGGCGCCGTGACTGATCACAAATGGGTAAAATGTGGAGACAAATCCCACTCGCGTGATATGCCCAAAAGCCGCACCGATAAATAGCCCATTAAAGACCAGGAAAAAGATGGAGCCGAGTCCGAACAATATGCCCCCGGCAAAAGTTCGGAAAGCAATGCCGATATTGTTCTTGATATAGAAGCCAAACATGGCCAGATCGGTATCGGAGCCGCGCTCGCGCCCCAGCACGCGGTTGCCGGGATCGTACATCGATTCCAAGGATAAAACGTCTCCTGGCGACATCACCGCATAAATCAGTGCGTCGTTATTGTAGGTGCCGATGCCCATCACTAGGGCGGGCAGTAAAAACAGTGCCGTTGCCAACAACACTACGCGGCCATTGGCGCGCACCGCCTGGGGAAATCCGGCCAACAGATAGTGCAGCCAACCTTTGCGGCGTAGAGTTTGCTGGCGGTAAACCCGGTGGTGGGCCGCTGTAACCAGCTTGTTGAGGTGGTCGATCAGGCGGCTGGTATATTGACGCTCTTTGGCCACCGCCAGTTGCTGACACAGCTCCCGGTAGACGACCGGAAGATCCAGGGCGCTCGCCTGCGTACTTTTGCTATCGCTTTTCAGCCAGGCTTCCAGCTGTGCCCAGCTGTCGCGGTAGCGATTCTCAAAATCTCTCTGTCTCATAACCCCTCAGCCCCTGCCGCCCAATAACCAACTACCTACAGAGCGCAGGTATTCCAGTGCAGCGCTATCTCTCTTCTCGGTAACGGGTTCGAGCAAATTGGCCAGCTCTTGTTGGCGCGCTTCGCTCAGGTCTTCGTGGCGTTCCAGTAAACTGATCAGGGCCAGCTGGTCCTGTTGTTTGAAATTGCGCGGTGGTGGAAGAGGCGTTGTATCCGGCAGGGCTACAGGCACCTTGTCCTCGTCCCTGTAGATCACCAGGGTACCGGCGGCCAAGTCACCGAGACGCTGGAAGTGTCGCCCGAGGGTCATGGCAATAACGCCGGTGGCGTAAGCGAAAGGGAGAAAGTCGGCAAAGCGCAAAAGGTTGCGCACTATGGAAGCACCCCAGGAGATGGGGGTGAGATTGTCGTTGACCACCATCAGGCCGAAGGCCTTTTTACCCGGTGTCTGGCCGCCGCGCAGCACTTCAAAAAACACCGGGTAGAACCACTCCAGCAGGAAGGAGCAGACCAGCCAGATTCCTATACCGGCGGTTTCGGCAAAGGCCAAACCTATACCCAGAGCGGTCAGTATTAGGGTGCGGTAAAACACATCCACGGCAAAGGCGAGGATGCGCGGCACAGGCCCTGCAGCCCGTGCACGCAGATCGATACCCTCAGGGGTTTCGACGTTGTAGGTGGTATCCAGCAAGCTACCACTCCTGTTAGATGCTACAAATTAGGAACCTTGAGGGCCACCAAAAACTTTGCGGTAGGCGACGCCGTATGCAATAGAAGCTAATGGAAGAGCCCAGATAAGGCCTATCAACAGTGCCAAGCCACCTACAAGATAGATAAGAATTAATACAATAAAGAAGCCCAAAAAAGCAAACCAGTTGTTGGTAATGGCTTTGCGGGATGCTTCCAGAGCTTTCCAGGGGCCTAAATTTTGGTCAGCTACCAGGGGGAGAGCCAGCATATAGGCAATGACCAGATAAATTCCTGGGATTACCAGTAGAAGGAAACCAATACCCACTAATATGCTCATGATGATGTAAGTCACACATAAGGGTACTATTTTATCGAAGTGCGCAAAAACCTCAGTACCAGAGGTTTCTTCTTTTCTGGCGATCTTGATGCCCACCATCATCATCCCCACAGCTAGGGGAACCCCTACGATTCCGGTTATCAAGTTATAAATGATTGTTGATGAGAGGGATGCACTAGCGGGCCCTGTCAGATCAAATGCTGGGTAGCCAGTTAGTAGGCCGGCAACAAAACTGGTTGCAGCAATTGCGATGATATAAAGAATAATGGCAAACCAAACTGTGCGCTTTTTGCCTTTCGACAGCTGCCAGCCCTCATTGATGGCTTCGCCAATAGAAAAGGAATAATCACCGGCAATGCCTTTCTCGAGTGATCCAAAATCGCCAGCTTCACTATTTTCGGCAAGTTGGGACTCGGGAGCTTTATAAATATCACTCATCCTGTTTGATTTCCTTATTAAAAGTTAACGGATTGGGATGTGCAGAGCCTTGAAGACGAATATCGCACAGGCGCGTTGTGGGAACAATGCCACGCCAGTACAGCGGCAAATTAGGTGATGAATCTTTCTCAGCATAAAATTCCCCTTAGACGTAAAGAGGAAAGGTAATAATGAAGAAATTTCTATGGGCGGGGGCTGTGATAATAATGGTTATCACAGCTGGATATGTGGCACTGCCCTTTTATGCAATGGAACAGTTGCAGCGTGCGGCGCAAATGGCGGGTGCGCAAGAGCCAGAAAAAAGGCGAGAGAGTATCGATACGCTGGAACGCTACGTGGACTTTCCGGTATTACGTGACAATTTAAGAGTCCGTTTACAGGAACAGCTGCGCTCTTCTATAGGCAATTCAATTCCACAGGAATTTGATGAGCTACTAACCGCCGGTGCGAATTTTGTCATGGGGCCATTAATGCAACAGTTTGTAACCCCAGAGGGGGTCGCAGCCCTGTTGCGTGGCGGTGAGGACTTACAGGGGATCGAACGAAAGTTGTTTGGCCAGGACACAGCACCCCAGGCAGATTCCTATCCGCAGACCCGGCAAGATTCTGAAGAAAAGCCTGAGAGCAGTTGGAGACGTCTCAAATGGCGTTTTACCGATATTAACCACCTGAGTGCGGATTACGGGGAGGCCAACCGGGCAGAACTGCGGTTGATTATGCAGCGCAATGGGCTGCATTGGCAGCTGGTGGATATCGAATTACTCAATGGCACCGAGGGGGAAGGCTGATAATGGAGATGGATAGTTCGGTTAATGTGTTTGGCGATGCACTTATTCCCTGCAGCCTGGCACCAATGACCGGTTTTTTTCGCGACGGCTGCTGCAACACCTGCAAAGAGGATCAAGGCTCCCACACGGTTTGTGTGGAAGTAAATGATGAGTTCTTGGCATTTTCCCGCAGCCGTGGCAACGACCTGAGTACGCCGATTGAGGAGTACGGGTTTCCGGGGTTGGCTCCGGGAGACCGCTGGTGCCTGTGCGCCGCCCGCTGGTTGGAGGCCCAGCAGCAGGATAGGGCACCGAGAGTTTTTTTACAGCGTACCCATGTGAAAGCTCTGGAGATTGTACCTCTACAGCTACTGCGACAATACGCTGCAGATTTGAATTAATCAGTGCGGAAGAGAAATTGGCACAGCGAGCAAGCTGTAAAGGGTTGCTCCGCTGTGCCAATGTCATTTATCCAAAACCCCAATCAGGATGGCAGGAAGTCGATGGAGTAATTGCGGGTTGTGGCTTTAACATCCGCAGAACCAAAGTTAATCATGCGGATCCTCGCCAGCAGCTTACGCTCCAGGGCGGGGTTGTTCAGCTCACTCTCAATCAACTTGATGGACGAAATAGTGCCGTTTGCTTCAATCACCAGCTGCACGGTAATTTTACCCTGCAGGGTGGGATCACGGCGTAAGGCACGGTCATAGATCGCATTGATTGCCGCCTTGTTGGCCTCCATTATGCCGCGAATGGCATTGTCAGTTCGCGCCAACTTCTCACCTCTGACTCTCCTGGCCGCCTGCTTGGCGGAGCCTTTCGCCTGAGCCTGCTCAACCCGGGTGGTTTGTCGGCCCGCCAGTGATACGCCTCCGGTGTCAGTGCTGATACTTTCGGCCCGGACTCCACCGCTTGAAGTTTTGGATTTGTCGCTGATCATATTGCGCTGTGTTTGTGCGGCAGTGGCGTTACCGGCACTGAGCTGACCGCGGGTAACTTCACCCGTATCAAAACTCTCACGCATATCCAATAAATCGTCGGCCAGGGCATTGATGCCGCTGCTCGCCGCTTTTTCCCGCGCTTTTTGTATAGTGGCAACAGGGGGTGTCTCTACTTTACTGGGCTCGGGTTTCGGAGCCGGTTTCGGCTTTTCCTTCTCGACTTTTTTAGGTTCTGGTTTTTCTTTGGGTTTCTCTGCGTCAGGTTTTTTTTCCTCAGGCTTTGGTTTGGCCTTGGGTTTGGGCTTCGGCTTGGGGAGCTCCTTTTTCTCCAGGATAACCTTGGCCAGTTGTGGTGGCACTCGCTCTGCCTGTTCCCGGGTCAGCTCCGGCACTGGAGCAAAGGTAACGATGGAACCGCAAACGGCGAAGACAATAAGCCCTGCACGCAGGAACTTTATAAAGCGCTGGTCTTCCTGGTTGGAAGCAGACCAGGGCAACAGGGTTTCCTGTAGTTGCCAGGGGGCATAGCGGCTGGTTGCAGTGCTCATATCAGCTTTCCACCCCCGCGGGATCTATTGGTGCTGTCTGCTCAACAGCAAAAGAGATATCGCGGTAATCTGCCTGGGCGCAGGTCTGCATAATCTGTTTGAGCAACTTATAGGGAACCTGCTCGTCACCCATAATGGTGACCGAGCGTCCCCTTTGCTTTTGCTCGTCGCTGAGTTCACCGGCGCGTTCGGCGCGGTACTCCAGTTCCTTCAAGAGGGGCTCGATATTTTCCTTACCAGCGTCAATATCGTTAATGCCCACGATCATGCGATCACCAACGAATAATTGCTGATTATTGACCCTCACGACCGTAGTAACTTCCGGCTTTTGCTGAGAAGTGGACTTGGGTAGCTTGATAGTTTTGTCTGTTTGCAAAACCTGTACATCACTAGTGGAGTTCACCAACAGGAAAAATACCAGAATGGTGAAAATGTCCATTAGAGAAACCAGATTGAGCTTCGATTGCTGTCGTTTCTGTCGCTGACGCCGCTCCTGTAATTTGGCGGCTGCGTTAAGCATCATTTTATTTCCCCACTACGGTTGTTTGCTGGGGGGCATCGCCCAGGGAAATCTGTGGAAACAACTCGGCATCGACGACTGATGCGGCAACTACTGCTCGATAGCTGCGTGCGGTATCCATAGCTGCCACCAGGGTTTTGTAGGATGTACCTTTTTCCGAGAGAATGACCAAGTCGTCTTTCTCGATGGATTTTTCCCTTAAGTTACGCTTTATCTGCTGCAATATCAGGGAAACCGTTTCCATATCTGGTTCACCATCGGTATTCTCCACTCGCCTGACTAGTTGCCCTGCCGGGTAATTGATATCAACATGTGCGGTGCGTAATACCAGTTCCAACTGTCGATTTTCCTGTTCAGTTGCACTACTGCTTCCATCACTGATGCCAGGAAGATTGAGTTTTAAAACTGAAATATGGGAAAACACCATATTGAGCAGCAGTACAGGAACCAGGATGGTCATCAGGCTCATAAAAGAGGTGATGTCGAGCTCTGCTTCCTCGTGTCCACGGCGACGAATATTTAATTTCAACATGGCGAGAGCCCTCAGGCATTCACTGCGCGCTGCTGTTCCGTTTTTTGTGGGCGGCCCATAGTCAACAGATTTAGGAACTTTACTCCGGCCATCTGCAGGCTATCTACAATTTCATTGGTCTTGTTTTGTAGCATGGAATTAAATAGCAGAAGGGGAATTGCTGAGATAAGCCCGAATGCGGTGGTATTCATTGCTACGGAGATACTGGTAGACAACATAGTGGCTTTTTCCGCAGGGTCGGCAGCGGCTACAGCGGTGAACGCTGCGATAAGGCCCATAATGGTGCCTAACAAACCGAGTAGGGTAGCAATATTGGCCAGGGTAGCCAGGTAGTTGGTGCGCTTTTCCAGGCGCGGTACTGCTTCGAGGATGCCCTCTTCGATTGCCAATGCAATATTTTCCTCGCGCTTGGCGAATTGCAGGGTATTAATACCGGCGGCGGCAATGCGACCCATCGCAGCATCGTTGTCCCGGGCCAATTGTAATACATTTTGATAACTGCGTTTTTGCAGTAGCGGTAATACCTGCAGATAAGCGCGGCGATTGGCGCTCTTAGCGCGGGAAAGAAAAATCCAGCGTTCCACTACCATAGCGAGGCCGATAACCAGCACCAGGGCAATAGGATACATAAAAGGGCCGCCAGTCTGGAAAAAGCGCAATAACGCCTGAGTAAATTCCATGATGAGTGTCTCCACAGAAGTAAGTGTTTAATTAGCGATATTTTTTTGCCAAACGGCCATTCCATGGACATCGGACATGATACTGATGAATATTGTGGGGCCTGATGAGGGCTCGACAATCATCTCCTGATAAGTGAAATACCTGTGGTGGCTTATCCCTGCTCCACTGGGGTGCTGAGTTTCAGCAAAAAAGCACGATTACATTAGTTTGTGGTGCTTGATGAGTATTATTATTTTTTCTATTCATTTTTTGCTTCAATAACCGGCTTGGCACTGAGCAGTTGAATTTCCCGTTTCAATTCTGAGAACTCCTGGTGCTTGAAAACGGTATTAAAATTTTGAGCCAGAGAACTATCAAGGCGCTGCAGGCTGTCGGCTTGCTTCCAAGGGATGATATACAGCACCTTGGGCTGTTCCTGACTGCCGATTACCGTGGATTCCAGTGTGGTAATTTCATCCGCACGGGCGGTGAAGCAGGCGCATATTATGGACATTAGAATAATTAATTTATCTCGCATCAGAGTCTACGCTCCAGTTCCAATATCCAAGCGTCGAGTAATTTGTCTCCTTGCTCTCGACTGCTCTGGGCCAAACGGTATTGCTGTAATGCCTCTTCCGGCCTGTTTAGATAGAGGTCATAGAGAATACCCAGATTGCGGTGCGCATCGCTAAAGTCGGGCCAAAGGTTCAGCGCCTGCAGGTAGCACTGTTCGGCCTCTTCGAAACGGCCTGCGTCACGTAGTAGTGCAGCCAACTGATTCCAGGCAAATACATTACCGTCATTGACCTCAATCGCCTTGCGAAAGCTATTTTCCGCATGCTCGGCCTGTTCACTTTTCTGCTGTACTATCCCGAGGTTTAGCCAGGGGCCAGAGAGCTCTGGCCAGCGTTCAATGACCTGCTGTAGCTGCTGCACTGCGGTTGAGCTATCTCCGTTGTTAAAGCTCTCGTGTGCCTGAGCCATAGCGACGCTGGCCTCTTTGGGAACCCGCTTGGCATTCGCCAAATAGGGGTTTTCGGTAATTACATGCTCAATTGAGGCGTCCTTCTGTTGAGCATTTTTACCAAGTGGAAGGCTGCCACAGGCGCTGAGTGTCGCCAGAATCAGTAGTGTTGCTGTGAGGCGAAAAATACCACTGGGGCAATTGCGCAAATCAATGCAGTGCATGGCTCCACTCCAGGGTTGCTTCCGGTTTTTTGTAGCGTGCGGGTAACAGTTCACCGAGTGAGGCAAAACTACGTTTGACCCAGTCGTCGTAAATTCCATCACTGGTGCGCTGAATATTGGCCTGATGCAGCTCTATCGCCTTTTCCTCGAAGGGGAAGGCCTGCTCTTCCAGTAGGATTTCGTACTGCTCCAACTCAAGGTCATTCAGGTTTTTGGGGCGTTGAGATTCCATCAGGTCATGGCTGAGCTGCCGATAAACTTCAGCTAAACGGAAATTGGCCTGGGTGGTGAACTCCGCAATTTCCAGCTCGAGAACCTTGCGATAATCGGCCACGGTGGTTTTCATCGCGCGCTTTTTATTGGCGAGACTGGTTTTTAGCGGCAAGTGCAATTTTAATGAAGCGAATTTTTCATAGCTCTGCTCTGCCAATGCGCTTTGGGAATAGGCGGACAGGTAGCGGCCCCGAGGGGATTTTTCTGAATTTTTTGCTAATTGCTGTAGCCAATAATTCTGTTTATTAGGTTGATTGGTTTGCGCGTACAGTTGCACTAACTGATATTGCGCTTCCAGACGTTGTTCAGCAGGCTTTGGCCAGAGCTTGTTGTAGTTACGGTAACTCTCAATGGCACCTTGATACTCACCTGCTTTTTGCAAGCTTTCCGCCGCGAGGAATAAGGATTGGCGACGTACTTCTCGGTCGGGATCATTTTGGGCAAGTTGCAGTAATTCGCCGGCTGCAGCGGCAGGCATTTTTAAGGCTTCAAAAATAACGACCGCCTTGGCGGCGAGGGTAGGTGCCAGCTGATGTGCAGGATAGAAACTCCGGAAGTCTGCGAGTTCAGCACTGGCACGCTGCCACTGCTGTAATTCCATAAGGTAATTGATCGCGTCATACTGGGCGGTGGCTGCAATTTCGCTGCGTCCACTCTCCCTGATTCGCAGCAGGTGGCGCAACGCCTCCTCACTGGGAATTTCTCTGCCATCCTCGGTGAGTACTGGTTGCGCAAGTGCCAACTCTGCCTGCCTATAGATGGAAAGTTGAAGTTGCTTGCGTGTGTCCTCGCGCAAATGGCTATCCTTAGGCTGTATATTCAGCGCACGGGTATAGGCTTCTTCCGCAGCCATATAATCTTTCAATGAAAAGTGACTGTGAGCCAGGATCATCGCGATATTTAATTGCTGAGCCTTATTCGCTGGTGGCTGCCACTGATCTGCAGCTTGTGCGGCGGCAATAGCCTCGGCAAAACGTGACTGTTGTAGCAGCTTATCTGCGGCAGATAGTTGTACTGGTAAGGCTCTTTTATCCTGCGGCCAGCTCTGGGCAAATTTAAGGCTGGCCTCAATGTTGCGATCCAGCCACAGGATTTTTTGCTCGGCATCCTGCCCCGGTGTTTCTTTATGCACTTGTGCCGAGCTAAGAATGGCTGCATAACCAGCCTCCGCACCATGCTTCTTGTCTTGATATTCCCAGGCTACCTGGCTGTATGCGCGCCAGGCTCCAGCGTAGTCGCCAGCCTGCTCGAGACATTCGGCCATCAGGAAGACCATTGGTGGAGTGCGGGGGTCCTGTGGAAAAGTCTGTGAAAACTGCCGGTAGAGTTCCGCTGCCGCTAGGTAAGCTTTGCGAGACTGAGCTTTGAGCTGCTGTTTTTGTTTACTTTTATTAGCCGGTGCCTTGCTTGCTAGCTGAGCAAGTTCCTGCGCGCGCGCGTGGTCAAATTGGGCTAACTCCTCAAGCCAGGGGCGCAGTGATTGTGCCAGGGCTTCGCGCTGACTTGTCTCTGCCTGCTGCCAATACTCACTGCGAATACCATAGCGCTGTACAAATTCCCGCTTGGTTGGAAGCACCTCATCGTGTAAGCCGCCATTTTGCAGTGTTTCAATAGCTTGCAAATGTAATGATGGCGCTTCAGTGCTATTGGGGTAGTGCTTAACAAAAGCCAGATAGGTATCCGCGCTGTTGCGGAATAACTCTTTTTCTCGATACCAATTGCCCAGGGCGCTGTACAGCAGGTGCTGATAACCTCGTGGTATACCGTCGGGATTAAAGGACTCGATAGCTTCGGCACCGCCCAGGTAACTAAAATTCAGGGCCAGGCCACGAAGGCTATCCTCGCGCAGGCGCTTCTGGCCCAGAGGTAACTCTGCTTCGCTGGCACGTTGCTGCAGAATATCCAGAGACTCGAGAAATATCTCCGTGGAACGGCGGTAATCGCTGGATTTAAACTCTGACCAGGCGAGCATATAGCGGGCATTATCGGAAAATGGACTTTCGCCCTTCTCCAGCAATGCGCGGAAGTCCCGTGCCGCTGCCGAATACTCCTTGCGATTGAAAGCCGCTTCGCCTCGGCGGAATAAAACCTCCTCCATAAACGGTGACTCAGGCGCGCCCAGGGCGATGCGCTCCAGTGCTTGCAGCGCGCCTGGCATTTCGCCATCCATAGCACGAGCTCGCGCCAGACGATAGAGAATATAGTCGTCTCGAGGGCTCTCTTTGGCGAGTGTCTGGTAGTGCTGCACCGCACTGGCAAAACCGACTGAAACTTCCGGGTTATCCGCCTGATGTTGCTCCAGTCGCTCCATTTCCAGATCGGCCAGGCGCAAACGAATCTGTGCGCGAATCTGCGGGTCTGGCTGGCTGGCCAGTGCTTGTTGATAGCTCTGCACGAGAGTGGCGAGATCAACCGATATCAACTCAGGGGGAGCTGATACAGGTTCTTCAGTGGAAGCAGCCGTGGCCGTGGGCAGATCTGCAAGTGTCAGTGCGGACTGATTGCTGCAGGCGGTACTGATACAGCAGATAGCGGCAGTGAGCAGACGCAGGGAAAAACTTCTGGAACCAAACCTATTCACTCTGCCCCCCTTCATTATCGGGCAATAGAGCTTCTGCGGTCTTTTCCTCAGTTATTTTCTCTACTGTGGCATTGCCTTTTTCGTGAGTATTTTCGCCATCTTGCGTTTCCACCTGAGTATTTTTCTCAGGGTTTTTTGGCGGAGGCTGGCTGGCGGCCTCTAGCATGGAGGCATCCTGTAAGCGCGCGATAGCGAGGCGGGTGTGGGCCTGGTAACTGTGAATCCGCGACTGCTCTCGCTCCAGCTCAGCAATAATATCCCGGCGTAGGGCAGCCTCAACCTTTGAAGCCGTTTTGGCTATGGCTGCGCGTTGGCCGGATAATTGCGCCGCAGTGCTAGCCAGACGCTCTGTTAGCTGGGTCAATTGCGGTGCGCGGCCCACTTCTACAGAGGTTTTACCTAGTTGCTTTTCACCATCGCGTAAGCTGGATTCGAGTAGTTGCAGAGTTTTGCGCTGTTGCCACAAGCGGTGATGATACTGTTCGCTGGCTTGCCATAATAAAATGCCACGGGCTTTAGCCAGGGTCTCGCCCTGATAGTCAGACCCCTTACCGTTACTGCGCAGTAGTTGATAGCGTTGCTCAGCGCCCTGCAGTATCTCCAGCATCTCGAATATCTCACTGTTATTTCCACCCTCCCCGTTGCTGGTAGCTTCGAGCAGAGTCAGTGCGTCACGCTCCCCTTCTATTTGGGCCAGGGCATCGTTGAGATTGCGGTAGTGTTGCTTGGCGATTTGCAGTTGCTGGTCAAACTCTGCGCTCTGGTACTGCCCGATGATGCCGGAGCGCCTTTGGTGACGCTCTTCGATCAATGAATGCAATTGTGGAATTTTTTGTGACCAGTCATTGAGTACTCTATCCATCTGCTGCAGGTCGCGCAGCTCCGACAGGCGCAGCTGGAATTGATCGCTCTGTAAAATGGGTAAGAGAAAATGCTGGTTGTCCCGCAGTAAGGGTGCGGCTTGAGCCAGTTGTAGCCAGCCGTAGCGTTGTGACTGGCTAAATTGACTGGTGTCCGCCAGCGGTTCTGAAGACAGCTTCCGCTGTAAGTGCTGCAGCTGCTGCAATGTGCTCTCGAAATATGTGGCTGCATCACTATAGGCGCTTAGGGCTTTATTGCGTTCAGCCTGCTTTTCATAGGCATAGGGCAGGGCGACCCTGGCCTCCCGTGCGGCGGGACTGTGTTGGTGTTCTGCCAATAAAAAACGTAGGGCATCTACCCCCTCCTGGTATTGCTCGCTGTTGATCGAAGACCAGGCGAGCCCGAGCAGAGCTTTGGTTGCCCAGGGGGTGTGCAGGCGCACTTGGGAAAATTCAGCTTGGGCCTGGGAAAACTGCTCTGACAATGCCATAGCGTAGCCAGCGCCGATATGCGCTTTGTCCGCGAGTATCAGGATATCCTCTGAGGGTTCATCCTGCTCAGTCGCCAGTGTGCCTGCGAAGCGATATTCCTTGGCGGCGGCAACTAACTCTCCTCTTCGGGCTAAGGCTGCGCCTAGATTGATATGCCCGAGTAGGCGCTCTGACAGCGGCAGATCGGCTCCTTTAAGGAATTCCTGGGCTGTGGAGATTTCTTCACTGCGCAAGGCCAGGTTAAGGGGGAGGGTAGAGGAATCTATGGCTCCAGACTTTTCCAGATTTTTTGCCGCTAAGGAAAAGTCACCCTGCAAATAGTTCAGCTCTGCCAGTTTCAGCCAGGCTGCCTGGTGCAGTTTGGAATCTGTATCTTGGTTGCCGGTTTGAAGCTGTAGTTCGAAAAGTTCGGCAGCGCGCCGATGCAGACCAAAACTGAGGCTGATTCCCCCTTCGATCAACGCGGCACTGTCGCGGTGAACTTTAATTGAATCACGTTGCTTGGCGACAAGCAGGGTGCTGAGGGCATCGAAATTATTGCCTTGAAAGTACTCATACAGGGTTGCCCCGTAGGACATATCCTGAGCTTGGCGATACTTTTTGTCTTCGGATTGCGTCTTTTCCTGAGGCGTTGTTCCTTCCGAGGTAACTTCGGTCTCGGTGCCATAAGTAGGCAAACTGGCACCTAGCAAAGCGACACTGAGGGATATTATGCGGGAGAGGGGCCGGTAGCTCATGGGTAATCAGGGCGTGGGCCATTGAATGAGTTCAAAGTCCGGCTGTTGTTTGCCGGTTTTATCTGAGATGCGCAATTCGATAACAACGGGCTCATCGGTCTTTTCCAACTCTAGAGTAGCGCCCCGCTTATACTCGCGTCCCTCTGGTCCAAGACCGGTAAAGAAAGCGGAAATGGTGTAGTTACCATATTTCAGGTTACCTTTGTGCAGGGGTTGGATACCACCGCGTACAAGGGCACTGCGTTGGTGATCGGTATACAGATGGCTGGCTGTGAGTTTATTGTCGATATGTAATTTAACAGCGTCCAACTGAAAATAGTGACCGACATCCACAGAAACATAAAAAGCCATTTGGCTTTGTGCCGGGTAGAGCAGGTCTTCCTCCAGGATTAATAAATCCCGGTTTAACTTAATAACATCACGCTTTAGATTTTCCAGCTTTTCAGCAGAAAAAGACTCTTGCTGAGCCTGAGACGCTGCGCCTGTGAAGAGGGCGAGTGAGAAAATAAACAACTGGAGAACGCGTCCCATGGAAGGCCTTTCGCTTGCTTTTGGCTTTATTGTGTAATGGGCGCAAATTATGTCAGGGGCGCAGCTATCTGGTGTGATCCCGTTGGCAAATTTTTTACGACGTTGTAACGATTATTGTGGATTTGCCAGTCCCTGACTGAAGAACAGACGTTTGTTACTGTCGATAACCACTGCTTCAAATTGGGGCAGGCGATCAATGAGTGCCAGTCCTTTTTTCTTACCCAGCACAAATACACTGGTGGAAAGTGGATCGGTATCAAAACCCCTTGGGCCGATAATACTGACACTGATTAATTTATCGCTGTCTCCAACAGCTGTGTCTGCGGGCTTTCCGGTATTTGGATTGAAAATATGATGTATACGCTCTTGCTGTTCATCAATAAAAAAGCGCTCGTAGTCACCGGAGGTTGAAATGGCAATGTCGCTCAGGGGGATTACTGCGGCACTTTTGCTTTTTTCTCGCGGGTGACGAATGCCTACCAGCCAAGGTTCACCGCGTTTATCGCCTAGCATACGTGCATCGCCACCGGCGCTGACACTGGCACAGCAGACTTCAGCCTGTTCGAGAATTTGAATGGCTTTATCCACAGCATACCCTTTGGCAATTCCACCCAGGTCAATTTTTGTTTTGCTGTGACCAAAACGCAGGGTCTTGGACTTTTTATTCAAATGTAAGTGACGGTAGTTCAGCGCCTCAATTAGAGAGTCAGTAAGGGCGGAGTCTGCCTGTTTTCTGTTGCGGAAATCATAGTGTTTGCCGAGAGTAGCGTAGCTGATATCAAAGGCTCCATCGGTCAGGTGGCTGAACCAGAGGGACTTATCCACCAGAGAAAGCAGCTCATCGGAGATATTGACTGCGGTTTTGCCTGCTTTGCGATTAACGAGGGATAGCTCGCTTTCTGGTTTGTAAGGTGACAACTGGTTATCTAAGCGATGGAATTCCTTCATTACCTTTTCGATCAGGTATTCAGCCTCACTGGCATTCTCGTGCCAGAGCTGAAGATGGACTTCAGTGCCCATGATTGCACGCTCGGCATAGTGCCACTCGGCCAATACTGGTGCCGCACAGAGGGCGGCACCACCTAACAGGAGAGATCGAATAAAACGCAACATCTCGGTATCACATTATCTTATGGGGGCAAAAGCGGTCATGCTGTCCCTGAGGGTAACGCTACCGAGACCGTGGTTGGGAAAGATTTTTTCAAAGTTATCTTGTTCACCATGTAAAGCCAGGTAATTCATGACTACCGTTTCTACCAGTAGATTAACGTTGTTGGCGGCGGGACTTGAAGACGTTTCCACGTCCCCGGAGGAACGCATATAACCCAGCTGCTGATGCCTTGCCTGCTCGTCGGCGCTGCCTCCGAGTAATTGCGGACGCCCGGCAGGGTTGTATACCAGGAAGAAAGAAGCAGCGGTTTGCTGATTGTCTCCGGTCCACACACCCTTGCCACGACCTTCGACAGAGTCGTCGATCATTCCGTTGGAGAAAACCGAACCATCGCTGAAGACATAAATCATCAGTGGCTGGTTACGACGTGCAGCATACTCCAGGCAGGCGCCAATACAGCGACCGGCACGCAGGTCGCGCATCTCGCCGGTGGCGCGGTCGCCAGTATGGTAGTCGTAGCCGCCCATGGTGATAGTGCCGGCACCGGCATAGCCATTCACCACTAGTTTCATCGTTGAAGCGGTTTTGCGGAATTCTCCATCCCCACTCAGTTCAGCACTGGTAAAAATACCGGAGGGACCGACAATATCCGGGTCGGCTTCGGGGTTTAGATCGGCGGGATTACCGAAGCGGTCCGCCAGGTCAGCGCTCTTCATATAACCGCAGCGCACCATATCCTTGATAATCGCATCGGCTCCCACGCGAGTGTTTACCTTACCCAGCTTGGCATCAGAAATACGGTACATGGATTCCATCACTGCAACCGTGTCTTCCTGGCTGAGCAGGCCCACCAGGTCGCCCACATCTACGAGGCCGGTAACATCAGAAGGCCTGTCCACTTTGGTTGGGCGAACTTCAGGGTTGATCATTGCCGACGGAGCCATGGAGTTACCACCGGAATCACTGGAGCGAGAGCCGATCAGGGCCAGTAGGGAACCATTGGCCCCGGCCTTGTTGATTCCGTACATGGGGTTGTGAGGATTGTTGCCGGTATCGTTTTCCGAGCGTGCCGGGATCACCGCACCGTTGGTAGCGGTAGCAGTGCCGGAGCTCACTTTTTCCAAGATACCGCGCAACATGCCGCTGTCGCTATGGAAAGCAAGGCCCAGGTCGGTGTTAACAAATCCTTCTCCGGCTGAGGGGATCATATCGCCCGGCAGCCCCTGTTTGTTGTAGCCGGCCGTACCGAGAAAATCCATCTGACCACCCTGTTTGCCTACCAATACATTGGAGCCTGCGATATTGGCTCCACCGGCGAGGTCGAAACAGATAAATGGAATTTTACCGGCGCCAAAAGCGCTAACATCACAGGGGCCGCCATTACTCTTGCGCAGGTCTTCCAGGTCGGCGGACAGAGCTGCGTGGGCATTATGTGGGTTGGCAAACATACTGAATACAGAGCCACCTAATACTGTCGCCATGCCCGCGCGGAAGCCCTGGGCGAGAAAATCACGACGGGTTACCGGGCGGTGGTGATCCGGGTGGCGTAGGGGCTGGTCCAGCTCAAAATGTTTTTTCTTGCTCATAGTTTTTTGCGGATTTTTTATCCGATGTGCCGGTAAATTATTTTTTAAATTTTTAGCAGATTGTTGAAAATTTTCTTTCGACAATCTTGTCTAGGCTGTGATTAATCTTCCCAGGTACGGTGTTTAAAACCGTACCTGGGCGGCAGCCCGTTTTTTTAATCAGTGAATCAGGATCATAGCGCTGCCCATGGCGGCGGCGCATACGGCTTTGACCGTGGTCTCGGTGCGATCTGCTTCACAACCATTGCCACAGGCAGTCATGGTGTTGATCAGGCTGTTTAATTCTGCTTCTACGGTGCCCAGGTCTGGTGCACTAGACAGCTGCGAGTGGCTGCCGTCATGCCAGTTCATTTCGTGGCCCAATAGGCTTTCCATTAATGGATCAATCACCAGTGCTCGTTTACTAGCGCTGTCAAAAGCTGTATTGGCAGGAGCATTAAAATCAAAACCTGGGAAATAACTTCCGCGCGCATTGGAATCCACCAGGGTGCTGCAGTATTTCACGGCAAGTTGGGTGATACCCATTTGTTGTGCAGCCAGGAATCCGCTGATATCACTGGAGACAGGTAGCTGGCGCTTCACGGCTTCCCAGGTTTCCATCACATCCGGGTGGGCGCTGGAAATGCCGGTGGCGCGAGAGAGGCTGGCGTTAATCTGCTCGAAGCGGCGTAGGCCAATACGCGGTTGGGCCTCCAGGTCTGCTGGCTCCGGTGGTGCGGCAGGTGTGGGCTCTACACGAGTAAAGCTAGCGTTGCCGATACGCTCGAAAGTAAGGAAAAATTCATCTTCCAGGGGGCCTTTATCGAGGGTAATGATAGTGCCAAGCCTCGACAGCTTCTGGCCTTGCAGGGGCACATAACTATCATCGATTTCGGCGGATAATTTAGCCCAAGACTGGCCCACTTCCGCTTCGCGACCATTAATACCGATACGCATGCCTTCGATAGAGATACCTTTCGGATCGACACTTTCATCCAGGCTGATAAAGGTAGGTTCACTGAACAGGTAGGCATAGTTGTCGAACTGCTGAACGGTAAACATTACATAGCTTTCGGCAATGCCGGTGTGTTCTTCAACTTTAAACAGCAGGAAGTATTTTTCTCCCACACCTACTTCATAGTTGGTGGCAACATCCTCGGCAGAGAGTGCGCGAGAGTGAATCGCCAGCATGCGGATAGAACCCTGCCAGCTATTTCCGTTACTTACTTCACTACCAACTGCTAGGGCAAAGGTGTCATCCCAAGTGCTCAAGAGCCCCGCTTCGCTGGGGTCCATTTCCCCAGTATCCGCGCCGTTTACAAAGAGTTTACGGCCGTTGATCGGGTCAAAGGTCGCGACCACGTGCTGCAAACTCGCCTGTACCAGCTGGTCTGCATCATCAGTCATCAGAGCTGGCATTCCATCCGCATCGGTACTGTCACTGCGGTTCTGGAATATGTAGCTGTACTGCGCCTGGCCTAGGGTGAGGTTGCGAATATCGTCACCGCCGGAATAGGTAACCAAACGTGCGGGACCTTCCTGGGTGACATTGGCTGGTGCAGCCCAAACCTCAATAGAGTATTCGCCGGTGGCAGTGAGAGTTTCGTATAACTTACGGCTGGTTGCCGTAGCGCCCTGGGCTTTACCACCTTTAAGCTGCAAACCCCAGGACTCAATCCACTCCACATCGCCTGAAAGCGCCAAATCAATGGCTGGATTTACCCCGGAAGTGTCATAAGCCGTAGTGCCACTACCGGTTTTAAATTCATATAGGGCGATTGCATTATTTTCTATACGGCCACCACTGCTGGCGACAATACCATCGGTGAGAAGCAGAGCCTTACTAAGGATCCAATTCGGATTGACTTCAGTAGGGGCAATGCTGTCGGCAAAGGCTTGGATAGCCGCCGTCATTTCCGCTGCGTTGCTGGAGCAGTTATCCCAGCAATTGTGAAATTCACTACCCAGGCGTACAGAGAAGCGTGAATCCGCAGGGGTATCCAGGTTCATTTTGCTTTTCGCCGCCTCGTAGGCGAGATCCACATCAGAGCTAGCAAAGTAGGGTTTTTGTGTGAGCGCGGCATCTTCGCTGTGGCAACTGGCACAGTAGTTACGCAATACTGGGTAAACGGTAGTGCCGAAGTTACTACTGGAGACAGGGAAGCTCTTGCTCGCGCCCACATCGCGTTCAATTGGGGCAGTTAGTGTGACTGTATTACTGAGACCGCCGCTGGCTCGGGCCCATTCTTCAATATAATTGGTAATAATTTCAGCGCAGGCATCGTCGCTGGAGAGCCAACAGTTGTGCCCGCCGCCCACCTTGGTTACCAGGCGTGACTCTTCCGGGAGGCTTAGGTTTACCAGTTCACGACCTTCATCGTAAGCTGCATTAATATCGTCACCGCGTACGAAATGGGGGCTCTGCGCGCCCTCTACGTGGCAACTACCACAGCGATTCTGTTCGGCCAGGTTATCCCAGATATAGCGCTTGTACTGTTTGACATCTTCAGTTTCCGGTGCTGGGCCTGAATAGCTGGTGCCGTTATTGGATTGGTTCGTATTTGGCTGCTCTTCTGTATCTTTGCCACTGCCGCCACTACAGGCGGCAAGGAATGCTGCTGTACATAAAAGGGTAGATATTTGCAGGTTCTTAAAAATTTTCATTGTTATTAATCTCCCGCGCAATAAACCGCAGTATCGGCGTATACCTGCTTCAGTTTGTAACCGGAGCTGCTGAAGTTGTTAGTGATGGCTTCTATACGTGCACGATCATTGGCATCTTCAGGATCACGCAAACACACCTGGCGAAATACTTTAGTGACTTGGCAGCTGGCGAAAGCACGACTGTTGGCCAACTCCTCACCGAGAGACTTTGCCCCATTACCGCTACCGGATAGGGCACTATTCCATCCAAGATGTAGGTTGGGGCCCTCACGCCAATAGTTGTCCCAGCGATCGTCGGGAAGCTGGTATCCGTGGGGAAAGTTTGCCGCATTAATGTGGTTTTTAGCTTTCACGCGACTGCCGGTTTCCGGATCTGTATCTCCTGCACCGTTATAGTCGAGTGCCCCGTTGTTGCCCTCTGGGTCATTGTCTGCATCGTAGACATAATCGTAATAGGCGAAGGCTTGGGCCATAGGGTCCATACCGCTGTGACAGCTGACGCAGTTGTTTTGAAATACCCGGCTATCCCCCCCTGGACTGCGACTGACATCCTGGCGAATTCGATCCGGTGAACGTGTGCTGTCTTGCACCTGCTCCATATCCCGGCACATATGGTTGAGCATGGTAAAACGGAACATGGCGCGGTTGGTGCCAGCACTAAAAAAGGCCTTTGCTGCGGCACGACTGGTAATCACACCGGCAGTAGCATCGGCCGGAAGCCCATTAAGGGAAGACTGACTTTGTCTGGTGAGATTTTCTTTCAGGGAATAACCACCAGCTTCCAGAGCTTCGTAGTGATTATTGTTGCTGGTACTGTAACTTGGCAGCCCGGAGACATTTCCGGTATACAGAATATTTGCTGACAGTAATTGGCGAAAATCCATATCGTCCCGGACCATACCGATAACGGTTGCGCTGTAATCATTTAACGGCGCAAACACATCCTGTTCCTCATTAGTCCAAGGTGTGGCCAGATTTTTCAGGGTCACATTGTAAAAGTCATCGTGTTGCATTGCCGTATAAGCAGCACTGGCAGGATCGCCATTGGCGATGTCCTCGGCCATATCCAGCAATACACTTTCAGAGGGAATTGTGCCGGTGATACGGCTGTGAATTTGCAGAGCCTGATCCTGAGGGGCCGCAAGGGCTGGGGCACTCCAAAGGCCGGCCCCGATTATTGCGCCTACCACTGTGAGCTGGATCACACGCGCTCGAGACGAATTATTTTTCATTGGTTTATTTTGTCGATGGGGTCAGTGGGGTATGTCAAGGCATACTAAAAGCGAATTTCAGGACTGTCAGAATGACTTTTAATATTTGCGTCCCAGTTGGCAAACTTTTTGTGCGCAACTTGCGAGAATTACCCTCGGCGGCAAAAACCGCACACAGAAATAATGAAGGGCCTTCTGCAAATATTACCGGCATGTTGCTGGTGCCTATGCTGGGTAGAAAAAATAATGAAATCTTTGCGTGCAGTGCCACTACTACTGTTGGTGGCTGCTTGTAGTGGTGGTGGCAGTTCCTCTAGTAGTGGGGAGCAGGCGGAAGATCCTGTAGTGGTGGATTACCCTATTGCCTTCGTGCGTCGCCAGCTTAATAAGGATGATGAAGGAGCCCTAGAGCAAGATAACCAATACCAGCCCCAGGATTTTTTCCCCGGTGCTGAACTGATTCTGAAAGATCGTGCTACAGCAAGTGCTGCAGAGACAGTAATTACCGCAGAAATTTTTACCGGTGATTACGATGTTAAAGATCTCAATACCTCCGCAGATGGACAGCGTTTGGTATTTGCCATGCGCGCACCAGAATTAGAAAATGTTGATGACGATGAACAGCCTACCTGGAATATTTGGTTATATGATCTTGAAACCAAAGAGCTGAAAAGAGTCATACAGTCCGATCTGATTGCGGAGGAAGGGCAGGATGTTGCCCCGGCATTTTTGCCTGATGGGCGTATTGTATTTTCCTCTAGTCGCCAGCGTCGTGCCCGCGCTTTGTTATTGGATGATAATAAGCCACAGTTTTCTGCCCTGACAGATGATCAGGATGAGCCCGCTTTTGTTTTACATGTGATGGAGGCGGATGGCAGTGATATTCGTCAGATCTCTTTCAATCAGAGCCACGATCTCAATCCCACAGTACTGAATAATGGACGTATCCTGTTTAATCGTTGGGATAATGCCGCCGGTGTAGACCGCTTAAGCCTATATACCATTAAACCGGATGGTAGTGACTTATCTTTTCATTATGGTTATCACAGCCAAGAGACCGGCACTGAAAATTCACTAGCCACTTTCTCCAGGCCGCGTGAAATGCCTGATGGCCGTTTACTGGTCAACCTACGTTCGCCTTCGGGAGTAAGTTATGGCGGCGATCTGGTGGCTATTGATGGAATCAATTACAGCGAAGCCTATAGTGAAGCCGGCGGTGAGGGGGATCTGGTTGGTCAGGCCTCTATCGCCTTTGCTGAGGTCACAACTGATGGAACCCTCTCTCCCCATGGCACATTCTCCACTGCTTGGCCTTTCTACGATGGTACCAGCAGGTTGTTGGTATCTTGGAGTGAATGCCGCATTGTGGAGGAAGAGACGGAACTGCTACGACCCTGCCCAGAAACCTTAGGGGAAGAAGAGGAACCGGTATTAGCTGATCCTCTTTACGGCCTGTGGATTTATGACTACGTGGCAGGTACTCAACTACCTATTATCGTCGCGGAAGAGGGTGAAATGATTTCCGAGGGGGTGACACTGGAGCCCCGCACTGAGCCGGCTTATATTCCCGACCCAATTCCTGGAATAGACGTAGATGGCGATCTAGTGCAGGAATCTGTGGGTATTTTGGATATCCGTAGCGTCTACGATTTTGATGGTGAGGATATAGCGGGAATAGAAACTCTCGCTGATCCTGCTATGACTACTGCCGATGAGCGTCCCGCACGTTTTCTCCGTATTGTAAAAGCTGTAGCGATCCCAGATGACGACACCCTGGACTTTGACGGTTCGGCTTTTGGTCGCAATCGCAGTCAGGGTATGCGTGAAATCCTGGGCTATACGCCTATTCAACCGGATGGTTCGGTACGGGTCAAAATACCTGCCGATACTCCCTTTGCAATATCAGTGATAGATGCCGAGGGTAAGAGAGTTTTTGAACAACACAATAACTGGTTGCAGTTACGACCCGGTGAGGTACGCAGCTGTGTGGGCTGCCATACCAGTGAGAGTGAAGTGGCTCATGGTCGCGTTGATATGGAGCTGGAATCTGCCTGGAGTGGGTCTCCTACTTCAGCGGCGCCATTTGTAAATACCGAGCCTGCATTACTGGCGGAAATGGGTGAAACCATGGCGCAGTTATTGGCTCGGATTGTTGGAGAAGCTGGATTAAAAGGGGATATACACTTTTCTGATGTCTGGACCGATCCAGCAGTTCGCGTTAAAGACACTGATATTTCTCTGGCTTACGCTGATTTATTGACTGAAATCCCCGCTCCATTAGCCTGCCTGGACAATTGGGGGAGCAGTTGCCGCAGTGTTATTCATTACGAGCAGCACATTCAGCCAATCTGGGAACTGCCACGTCAAGTTGTGGATAATGCCGGTACGGTAATTAGTGATAATACCTGTACTGCCTGTCATTCACCAGTAGATGCCGCTGGTGCTACACGAGTTCCCGCCGCGCAGCTGGATCTGACCGCAAGCGCGTCTTCTGTGAACGATGCTTGGTTTACCTCCTATGCTGAACTACTAGTTGATAGCCCGATATTGGATCTTGTCGGTGGAATTTTAACTCCACGGCTGAGGCAGGAGACGGATAACCAGGGCAACCCGGTATTTGAAACCGATGAAGATGGTAACTTGATTCTCGATGCCAATGGAAATCCTATACCGGTGATGATCGTTGTAACTACTTCTTCTGTCATGGCTGAAACTGCTGTAGAAAGTGCTTTTTTTCCTATCTTTTCGACCGGTGGTGCGCATACGGGACTCTTAAATCCGGCTGAACTACGTTTAATTGCAGAGTGGCTGGATATCGGCGCTCAGTACTATAACGATCCTTTTGCGGCACCGGCTGACTGATCCATGTCTATTTTAAAGAATTATCTTTTTATTTTCCTGCTGTTTGGAGTCAACTTCCTTTCTTCCTTTGTATTTGCAGAGGAAGTTGGCGAAACACAATCGATCGAGAGTCTGAAAGTCGGTGAATCTTCGGGAGATATCTCAGAGGAATTTCTCACGGTAGAGGAAAAATCAGAAGCGGTAATTCCAACTGCGATTAATGTGGTGAGCAAGATACCGGATGACGCAGAGCAAGTTACCGTTGGTAATGCATTTATCAATATGTATCGAGGCCCTGGCCGCGGTTATCCGATTTTTCATGTGGCTGAATATGGTGAAAAAATTTGGCTGCTTAAACGCCGCACCGATTGGGTAAAGGTATTGACTGCGCACAATAAGACTGGCTGGGTACGAGTTGCGGATTTGCAAAACATTTATGGTGAGGAGGGTGAGCTGGTGCGGGTTTCCCTTCCCGATTTTAGAAATGTGCAAGCGGGTTTCTTTTATCTGGGCTTATCCTATGGCGATTTTGCCGGAGCTAATTCCTTGGCGACAAGAATCGGTTACCAATTTACCGCTAATTTAGCTACCGAATTGCGTGCTACTCAGGCAGTTGGTGAATTTTCAGATAGCCAGGTTTATCAAATGGCAATACTGCATCAGCCGTTCCCGCGTTGGCGATTATCCCCCTATTTTCTACTTGGTGCTGGTCTAAATATCACATCACCTAACGCAACCATTATTGCTACGGAAGATCGTCAGGACACAGTAATGCTGGCAGGCATAGGCATAAAAACGTATCTATCGCGCCGCTTTGCCATAAAAGCGGAATACACAAACCACTACCTGCTCACCTCGCGGGAAAATAATCAGGAGATAGTCGAGTGGAAACTTGGTTTCGACGTATATCTGTAGGCACTGCAACCCTATCCGCGCTGTTTAGTGCTCAGGCCTGTGTCGCCCAGCAAGGTGAAGACGTTATTGCAGATATTGTCGTCTCAGACTTGGAGCGCCGAGAGGTACGTGATGCACTGATCGACAGTGAAAATATTGAATTGGGCATCTTTGCCGGAGTCATCAATGTAGAAGACTTTGGATCTAATGCCCTCTATGGCACCTCTGTTTCCTACCATATTACTGAAGATATCTTTATGGAAGGCACCTATGCGCAAACTGAGTTGGGTGAATCCAGCTTTGAGCGTTTAAGTGGTGCTGCTCCTCTGTTGACCGATGAGCAAAGGGAACTTAGCTATTACAATTTCTCTCTGGGTTGGAATATTTTTCAAGGAGAGTACTTCATTTCAGATGATTGGGCATTCAATACGGATTTTTATCTGGTGAGCGGTGCCGGCAATACCTCTTTTGCAGATGAAGAGCATTTTACCTACAACTTTGGTGCTGGAGTGCGCTTGTTGGCCAATGATTGGTTGGCATTACGCTTCGATGTACGTGATCACGTATTTGAACATGAATTATTTGGTGAGGCACAATCCACTCATAATTTGTCTACCCAATTAGGTTTTACTGTATTTTTCTAGTTTTTTTAAAAAAATAGTCAATAAGGATTTTTAATATGTTACGACTTGTTGCTGCTTTTATATTACTAATATCGTCGATAGGTATTAGTGCCGCAGAACCCTCCAAAGATTTTACGCTGGCTTCTAACCAAGGCGCGAACCTGCGCCTGGCGGAGCAGCGCGGTGAAGTAATTATGCTAAATTTCTGGGCTTCCTGGTGTGGGCCATGCCGCCAGGAAATGCCTTTACTAGATCAGTTGCACGAGCGTTATTCCGCTGCTGGATTCCAGGTTTGGGGCGTAAACGTAGATGCACATCGATCTGATGCAGAGAAATTACTGGGAAAAATACCGGTGGACTTCCCCATCTTATTCGATAGCAACAGTGAGGTGAGCAAAATGTACGGTATTGATGCTATGCCGAGTACTGTTTTTATCGACAGAGATGGCAATGTTCGCCATATCCATAAAGGCTATCGCGATGGTGATGAGGCAGCTTATAAGAAAATCATTAAGGAATTAATCCGGGAGTAATTGAATGTTGCGCTACTTGTTGCCGCTGTTGGCGGTATCGCTATTCAGTGGCTGCACAGTAACGCCCTGGGTGGCTCCTTATGAGCGTCAATATCTGGCGGACCCGATTATGGGTTTTGAGAGAGATCCAGTTGCCGCCAGCTATATGAACCATGTTTATGAAGCCCGCGAAGCGGCCAGGGGAGCCGAAGGTGGTAGTGGAGGCGGATGTGGTTGTAACTAAGTTGTTACGTTATTTCTTTACAGTAGGGTTATTTTTGACTACTTACGCTTTTGCTGCCGTGTTACCTGAGGAGCGAGCTGATAATCTGTATCATGCCTATAGTGGTGGAGGGGTAACCATTGATGGCCCTTCAGTGTTAATTCGAAAGAATATCGGCAACAATGTTTCCTTTTCTGCTAATTACTATGTGGATATGATTTCTGGGGCCTCTATTGATGTGGAGGCAACCGCAAGTGAATATTCTGAGCAACGAGATCAATATTCCCTCGGTGCAGACTACTTGGTAGATAAAACAACAATTAGTGTTGGTTATACCAATAGCTCGGAGAATGATTATGAAGCAGAAACAGTTGCTTTTGGTATCAGCCAGGGATTCTTTGGCGACCTAAGTACTATTGATCTTCGTATTAGCTATGGTAGCGATGATGTATATCGAAACGGTGATGAAAATTTTGCTGATGAAGCAGAACATCGTCGCTATGCTCTCAGTTGGAACCAGATACTTTCACAAAAGTTGATTGCTGAAGTGGGCGTTGAGACGGTCTCCGACGAGGGATTTCTCAATAACCCTTACCGCAGTGTACGCTACTTGGACCCAGCTTCTGGTACTGGGTTTAGTTACCAGCCTGAACTCTACCCAAGAACACGCAACAGTGATGCCGTTTCTATCCGGGCTAAATATCGGCTGCCTTACCGTGCATCATTAAAAGGGGAATATCGCCGCTATGCGGATAGCTGGGGAATAACGGCGGATAATGTCGAGTTCCGTTACACCCACCCACTGAAAGAGCGTGATGAATGGATTTTTGAAGGTAAGATACGCTATTACCAACAAACCAGTGCCGATTTTTATAGCGACTTATTTCCCTATCTGAACGCCACTAATTTTCGCGCGCGAGATAAGGAGATGAGTAACTTTACCACCTTGGCCTTTGGTTTGGGGGTTTCCTATGAGCTACCGCAGCGTTGGTCTTTATTCAATCGAAAGAATAACATCAGTTTCTACTGGGATCATATTCTATTTGACTACGAGGATTTCCTCGATGTTACGGTGCATGGTGATAGTACGGCTATTACTCCGGGAAGTGAACCTGCCTATAGTTTCTCTGCGAATGTTATTCGTCTCTTCTGGACTGTGCGCATTTGATATTTTAAAACCCCCTCAATGGGAGAGTATGCTCCCCCATTGAGGATAGTGGTTGAATTTGGAAGAAAAGAGCCAATTACTGATCATCGGCTCGATGAATATCGTAATCCTTTATTACTGTGGCAATCTGTATCCGGTAGTGATCAAAGAAACTGACTCTACCCAATTTCTGAGCTTCCCGATGTTGGTTCTGGCGCTTCCAGGATTGTACGGCTTGCTCGTCCCGCCAAAAAGAAAGTGAAAGAAAGTTATCTGGGTTGTTGAGGCTCTGGAATCTCTCCACCGAGATAAATCCATTTATATTTTTGAGATACTTTCTCAGTTCCCGGGCCTTGGAACAGTAGACTTCTTTGCTGTCATTTTTAGGTTTAACTTCAAAAATTACCGCGATCACCAGTTTATCCTCCCCTCAAGCGTATATAAGTAGATGGAACTGCTGTGAGGAATGAGCGCTTTTCCTCCAGGATATATTGTTGATTTTGAGCAAATAGAAAATTGTCATGGCCACCTTCCGATGATTTCAGTCGTATTCTATATTTCTCATAGCTCGCCAGACTATCGAAACTAATCAGGCCAAATGCACGGTTATTGGTGCCTTCATAGGGTAGAAAATAGCCTATTAGCTCTCCTCCACATTCAGGGATAATTTTGCCCCAGTTCTCCGCATACTGTCTAAATTCATCGAGCTGATAGGGATTAATACGATACTCGATAAAACAGGTGATCGTCATAGGTTTTGCCTCTGTTTGGAATTCATTGCATTCTATGACACTAATTTTTTTATGCTTCGATCTACAACGAACTATCTGGTGTGTCTATGGAGCCTGATATATCTCTGGTGGCGGGTTTGATTGGTGATAAGACTCGCTCGAAAATGCTAATGGCACTGATGGGTGGCAAAGCCCTGACGGCAACTGAGTTGGCCTGTGAAGCTGATATCAGTGCTCAGACAGCGAGTACGCATTTATCCAAACTCACCGAAGGGGGTTTACTGGTGGTGCGTAAACAAGGGCGTCATAAGTATTTTCAATTGCGCGATTATGAGGTAGCAGAGTTACTAGAGAAACTACTTAATATCGGTAGTACTCCGATGCAAGGAAGTATTGATACCGGTCCTAAAGACCCCGATGTTAGGAAAGCTCGAATTTGTTACGATCACCTGGCAGGAAGTCTCGGCGTAGCCCTATACGACTCTCTAGTGGCAGAAAGTGTCATCATCGAAGAATTTCAGAGTACGAAATTGACTGAAAACGGCAAGAAATTTTTCCGTAATCTAGGTGTTGATATTGGTGGATTGAAAAATACTCGGCGTCCATTATGCAAGTCTTGTCTAGACTGGAGTGAGAGGCGCAATCATCTGGCTGGCACCCTGGGTCAATGGATATTAGAGGATGCATTTCGAAAAAAATGGGCACGAAGGAGGGTGGATTCTCGTGTGATCGATTTCTCCAGCCTTGGGCTTAAGAAATTCCTGCATAACTATCGAATATCATTTGATTGTTGAATCTTGGTGCAGGCGGTAAGAGGGTATATTAACCGCCTGTTAAATTATAAATTTAATGCTATTTTGAATGGCGGCTCTTTAAGACCTTGTTTCATATATTGTTGGAGCTCTATTTTTTATTGGTGATGGCCTCTAGCGAATATATAAGTTAATTTACCTTATAGGTTATTCCTGTGAATAGAAGAGTACCCAAAAAAATCGCTTTTATTGGTTCCAGTTCTATCTATGGTCGAGGTGATACCGAGTTGGGCGGTTTCGTGCAAAGGATTCGTTTCCGCTTCGAACCTTTGAATCCCAAAAACCTAGTCTACGCCCTGGGAATATTTGGTGAAAATGTTGTATCGCTTACTCAGCGGGTATCATTGGAACTTTCTGTGAGAAGGCCACATTTAATAGGGCTTTACCCCGGTTTTAATGATATTTGTCGCATTGGTGGGGCAGAAGCACAGAATACGGTAACTCTAGATTTTTTTCGTCAAGCGATGTTAGAGCTACTGCAAGCATCTAATTCGATTGCCCCCAGCTTTGTAATAACGGGTATTCCTTTCGATGAGCAGAGAACAACGCCTTATCGTGACAGTGATAGTTATTTCTTTCGTAAAGATGCACAGCTTTATAGTCAGGTGGTGAGAGAAGTTGCCTTTAATGAGGGAGTCCCTGTGCTGGATTTTGAAAGTTTATGGTGCGCACTTGAGATTATTCCACTGCTTTCTGAGGATGGTCTCCATGCTAACCCGGCTGGGCATCAGTTACTTTGTGAGCAAACCTGGGATTTTATTTCGAGAAATTATTTATAGAACGTCTACTTTGATTAGATATGCGTTGAAGTTCTTTCAACGGTTTATATCTGATCGATATTTTTAATTTTTGTTGCGAAATTTCCATTGTCGCCTAAGAATGTTGAAGAAATTTGATAAAAGGAAGTATGAGGTGGATAGATGGGAAACAATAAAGTCACTAGTAATTTAGAATCGTTGAAAGCTCTATCTGAGGCAGCGCGGTGTGCTGAGGAGTATATTTCTGGTATTCGAGAACAAAGAGTCAGCCCATCATCTTTGGAGTTGGCTGAGTTGGAAAGATTAAACTCCTCCCTGCCTAACAAGGGGCAGGATGCTCAGCAAGTGATTGCAGATCTCCATCATTACGCCTCCCCCGCCACTGTGGCGAGTACCGGTGGTCGCTATTTTGGTTTGGTGGTTGGAGGTTCCACACCTGCGGCAATGGGGGCCTCTATTTTGAATGCGGCCTGGGATCAGGTAGCGGTACTCGAATCATCGGCACCATCGGCCATTTACTTGGAGCGAATAGCCGCCCAGTGGCTGCTGCAATTATTAGAGTTGCCAGAAGAAAGTAGTGTTGGATTTACCACTGGTTCCTCTATGGCAAACATGGTGTGTTTGGCTGCAGCGCGCAACCGTCAATATGAGAGAATGGATATTGATTTGGCGAGAACGGGGCTCGCGGGAGCCCCACCGCTGAGGATTGTCGTCTCTGCAGAATCACATGTCACAGTGCATAAAGCCCTTTCGATTCTCGGTATTGGCAAGGATCAATTGGTGAAGGCTCCTTGTGACAATCAGGGCCGTGTGCGGGTGGACACTTTTCCCGAGCTGGATGAAACCACCATCGTGTGCTTGCAGGCAGGTAACGTGAACTCTGGTCATTTCGACCCCTTTAAAGAAATTATCCCGATGGCCAGGGCGGCTGGAGCCTGGGTACATGTAGATGGCGCCTTTGGCTTGTGGGCGGCGGCATCACCCAAACAGCGGCACCTGACTGCGGGAGTGGCGTTAGCGGACTCCTGGGCGGTGGATGGGCACAAATGGCTAAATACACCCTACGACTGTGGTGTTGCTATTTGTAGTGAAGCCCAGATGGTACATCGTGTTATGACTACTCAGGCGCCATATTTACAGGCTGGGGTTCAGGTGCCACCGAAGGATATGGTTCCCGAATTTTCCCGCCGTGCCCGAGGTGTTGAGGTCTGGGCGGCAATTCAGGAGATGGGCAGCGAGGGGGTGGCCGCTCTGGTGGAGCGGTGCTGTGGATTTGCCCGTCAGTTTGCTGATGGACTGGCCAAATTAGGCTTTGAAATTCTCAATGAGGTCGTGCTGAATCAGGTAGTGGCCAGTATCAATGATGAATCCGCTTTGCAACAGATTGTGCGTATAGTGCAGGAGGAGGGTGTGTGCTGGTTTGGTACTACTGTGTGGCAGGGTAGAGTGGCGTTACGTCTCAGTGTCTCGTCCTGGGCAACTTCGGCAGAGGATATTGCTTTGTCACTGGATTCTATTCGCCGAGCAATGGAACAGGTGCTTGAGGCCAAGTGATTCTAATTCCCGCTTGGAGAGATCAACTTTTGGGCGTTGCCACTCTGTGCGGTGGCAATACTGACTAAGCGCTGTGCTCGTTTTCCCTAGAGGATTCAGAACTCCACTGCTGAATGCAGTCTATCCTTCTGGTTGGCCCATGAATTTTAAAGTGGGCTGAACTGAGAACATTGGCGCATGGAGCAGATGAGCGATTACCCTAGAGCACTGGAAATCACCTTCGATTCGGTGCGCAATGTTGGCTTGGCTGCAGCCTTGCTGGGGGCCGCAGCGGTGATTATTCAGGCTCCCTCTCTTGCATTTAATCTCAATTGGTTGGCCTATACCGAAGCGGCACTGCTGGCTGGCTTATCTGCAGTATTGCAGTTATTAAATCTTGGCGCCTGGTTTCTGTCTATGCGTCGTCTGGGCTATAACCGGTTTTGGCTTACGTTGGCCGGCGGCCTATTTATGATTTTATTGATGCACTTTTATGTGGCTGTTGCTTCGACCAGTCTTAAAGGACTGACTTTCACTTCGATGAATTGATCCTTTATCAGATCACACCGTTTTTATAGACAAGCAGCACGGGCCAGGGAGACCCTGTCGTGAGTATGACATTCTGGATTGTTTTAATACTTTTACTGATTTTTGTCTGGTTACTGGGGATCGCTTTTTTTAGCCCAAATCTGAACCGTAATGAATTGTCCAATTTTTCCTACAACCAGTTGGCTTTTGCCGATGGTTTCTCGGTGAATTATCGGGAAGTTGGCAGGGAGGGGCGTCCGTTGCTGTTATGCTTTCACGGTGGTGGTGATTCCTTAGGGGGTTGGGGGGAGTGGGCAAAAGTTTTGGCTAGGGATTACCACCTGATATTGGTGGATCTCCCTGGCCATGGGCTCACAGATCCCTTGCCGGGGGGCACCTATACCCCCAAACACCTGGCGGATTTTATTGGGCGCTTCATTGAGGCAATGGGCTTAGAAAAGTTTGTGTTGGTTGGCCATTCCTTTGGAGGCAACGCAGTATTGCGATACCTGATTGAACATCCCGATGCTGCAGAGGCTGCCATCTTGATTGCACCGGGTGGTTACCAATGTGGCAAGGGGTTGGAAATGCCTCCGACTATGGCACGATTTGTACTTAGTCACTGGGGGCGACGCTTTGTCTCTCATCTGGGTAGCCGTGGGTTGCTTAGAAGAATGTTAAAAGCACGGTTTTTCTACAACCCAGCGGCGCTGCCTGAAAAAATGGTGGAACGTATCTACCTCCTCTCCCGTTATAAAAAAAACCGGGGAACAGTTCTTAATTTGGTGGCTAATGCCACTGTAAATTTTCAACCACTTAACGGTCTTGAAAATATCAAGACTCCCACTCTGTTTATTTGGGGTGCGGATGACCACATTATTCCCTTGGAGGTGGGTCGCTATTTTTCAGGTAAAATATCTGGCAGTCAATTGATAGCTTATGAAAATATTGGGCATATGGTTCATGTTGAAAATGCAAAAACCAGTGCCGATGATGCAATTAAATTTATCAAAGGGTTGTAGTGATTTTTGCTAAAGTGAAAAACAACAAAAAATTTAGTGGGTGCCTACCTGGAATTTATATTTATTTTAATGGTAGATTAAATATCCACTTGGATTGTTTGCCTGCTGAAGTTCAGTTTTTGATAAGAATAAATAAAAAGTTAAAGGTGAAATATATTTGTACTAGATGCTGGCAATGTTGGAATTGGAGAAAGTTCTTCAGTTAATCCTATTAATTTTTCCCCATCGCAATATGGCCCAAGACTTGGATTGGCTCAGTAAAGTATTGGTGCTATGAAAGCTATGGATATGTTTGGGATAGTGAATTTTGTCATGCGGAGACGCGTGGTCATTAGGTCCCGCTTTGTCATGGGGGAATTCGCTATGCGGGCTATACTGTGGCGGAAGGCGATAATATTATTGTTTCTAGTGATTCTGCCTATAACGATGGCGCACATGTTGTGGTATGTAATTATTTTCCCTTATTAGATAAAAACATTGTATCCCATTCGCTAATGGCTGGAGATATGAAGATTGTAAATCCTGCCACAATTATGCTGTTTGCTCTTGCGTTGACAATATGTATACAGGGGAGAGTCAGAGATTGCAATATTTCAGAAAAAAATAAGTTTGTAGATCAATGTGGCGATGGTTTGGATGGAGGTATTGTACCTTGGATTGTTTATAACCCTTGAAGATCATCACTACAAGTGACTGAATTTAAATATAGTTTAACTGACAACAAGATAATGTACCCTGGATTTAATATATCAAGAATAGTGGTGTGCATCACTATAAGATATTTCGTGATGAGGATTTCCTGGCAGAACTCGCCGTCTAAGTTACAGTGATTTAGAAGCGAAATAATACAAACTGTCGCTATAGAATAATTGCTGTAGACCATGCTGGATAAGAGAGGCCTTCTGGTTGTCTGGATATGCTCCCTGAATAAATTGAGAAAGTGCTTGCCTTAGATTAAGTAAGTTAAAGGTAAATAAGTGCCAATTTTTTATGAGGTCTAAGCTTTCTTTATAATGTGAGTGTGTATCATTTTTGTTTTCTTTTTGAAAGTGAAAGCTCTTTGAAACTTATATGATATCTGTTTTCCAAATGAGTTTATAAATTGAAGGGGTTAATTAAAAGCTAAAAGTTTTCTATCTATTTATATTTGGTTTTTTTAAAAGTGTGCATTTGATGAGTAAGGTGTGTGGGTGGGATCTCTATTAAGTAGCGTTCTTTTTTCTCGTTCATGTGATTTATCTTTTTCTATTGTTCGTTAATTGGAAGCAAAGTTAAGCCAATATTGAAACAATAATATCTAATAGATTTCACAGAATAGAGGGCCATCATTAATATAATCCGCCGGGATTTATACCAAGCACAACTATATTCACCGAGACTGATATGAGTGAGCTATTTAAGCTGATCACAGCTATTTCTTTATCCGCATTTCTGGTTGCCTGTGGAGGGGGCGGAGGCAGCTCTAATAGTGAGAAAGTTAATAATCCTGGGGTTATTGATAATAATGGCGGTGGGACCTCTGATCCTGATCCTGATCCTGATCCTGATCCTGATCCCGATCCCGATCCCGATCCCGATCCCGACCCTAGTCCCGATACTATTAGTGGCGGTGAAGGTAGCGTTAGCGAGGATAATGAGACTTCTACCTCTGGCAAGTTGATTGATAGCGTTGATGCCGAGCAAACTTTTGGAAAGCTTAATGAATGGGGAAAATACGGTCTGCTTGATGTTTCTCTTGATGGTACCTGGAGCTATACCCTGGATGCGGGCCTGGCTGACCCCTTGAGCGCTGATGAATTGGCAATTGATGAATTTATGGTTGGTGTTGGAATAGGTGATGACATCACATTAATTACTATTCAGGTGACAGGTGCGGATGATGCTTACACTTTTAGCCCCGAATCCCCTCTTGCTACTTTACTCGTGGGGAGCAGTGAAGAAGCCAAGGGTACTCTGAAAATCATAGATGTCGACAGCAATACCCCAGGATTTGTTGAGAGTAGCATTGCTGGGAATTATGGTGATTTTAGTATTACCGACGTCGGTGACTGGAAATATACCTTGAATGACGCAGCGCAGAGTCTCAGTTCAGGGGATGCGGTCACAGATACCGTCACTTTCACATTAACTGATGGTGCAGAAAAATCTGTTAATTTTTCTGTTGTTACTGTTGACCCTAATGGCAATGGATCCTTTGAGCTCTCATTGGAACAAAAGCGCGTAATGCTGGATACCCACAATGAGTATCGCCAAAGGTGTGCTATGGGAGAAGCTGGTGAGGGTAACGGCCCAGAGAGTTCCGGTAATATGCAGACACTTTTCTGGGATGAGGCTTTGGCCAAGATGGCGAAGGAGAGAGCTTCTGCGTGTTATTTTGGACACTTCAATGAAGCGGAGGGAATTAGGCAATCTTTCGATAAAGTTAAAGATGAAGTTTCCTTTGTGTTGCCTGCAGGTAATATTGAAATTGGAGAGAATGTTTCAATCAATATTTTTAATCCGCCGGCATCGCAATATAGCGCTGAAACATGGGCTGGTTCAGTTGAATCCTGGTACGCTGAAAGTAATTCTTATGATTGGGATATGAAATTTTGTCATGATGAAACATGCGGACATTGGGCTCAGGTATGCCATGGAGAAACCCGCTATGTAGGCTGTGCTGTAGCGGAATGCGATGGTATTGTTGGTTCTAATAATTCTGCCTACAACGATGGCGCACATGTACTGGTCTGTAATTACTTTCCTTCGTTGAATAAAGGTGATATTCCTTTCACTGATGGATATGGATTTAAAACTTGCAGGACGTGTCTTAATTATGACCTCCCTTTCTGTGTAGACAATATGTGTACCGGAGGAATAGCCAAAAACTGGAATGCTTCTGAGAAGAAAAATAAGAATATTGATCAATGTACCGATGGCTTAGGTAGGGATATAGTACCCTGTAATTATGGTAACCATCCTCCACCCGCTCAAGTTACGGGGTTCAAATATACGGTCTCTGATTGGCAGGTAGATTTGTCCTGGAATGAAACCATCAGGAATGGTGGTGTGCATCATTATAAGATCTTTCGTGGAGAGGAACTTATAGATAAAACACGTCAATTATCCTATAGGGATTCTGATGTGGAGCAGGATGCTACTTATCGATATAAAATCATTGCGGTAGACCATGCTGGTCAGGAAGGCTTGCCTGCTTATTTGGATGTAAGTACTAATTCAAATTAATGAAGAGTAAAAGTTAATATGATTTGAGGGCGGGGGAAGCCAATATATGGTGGAGTTCAAGCTCTCAATTCATAATTGCTTAAAAATTTTACTGGCCTAATATTACTTTTATGTTTTTACTGTTGAGTGTTGACTGGTTATTGCATAAAAAATAATTTTAATGGGATGTTCAAGTTGGATTTACCTACAGAATATTTTCAAGTGCTTTATCATTAGATGAGGAACGGCTTTACCTCCTAAAGCAAATCGAGGGAATTTTTCTTAGATAAAAAAGGGCCGCATAGCGGCCAGGTTTGGGGGGATAAAAGAGGTAGAATTATTTTATTTTAACCAAGTCGTAATCACCCAATGCGGGCACTGTCAGGTGAATTTGTGATTCCAGACGGTTGATGGATTGCAGGGAGGCACATAGCTGCTCCGCAGTGTGTTCAATTTGCTCAGCGCGTTGTTCCAGTAGTTCTTCCGCTTCCTCGGTAACACGCTCCTCAATACTCTGACCGCCAGTGAAGGCTGCCTTGAGTGCGTGCCAGGCAATAGTTCCTGCGGCATCCTTGGCCAAGCGTTCGATGCGGGGCTCAAATTCTTTGGAAATCGTCTCGTCGATAAAGTTACCAATCTCAGTATCGCCGAGATAGTAGATTTCTCCCTCGCGATTGAGACGATCTTCGGTGCGCTGGATTAAATCTGCAGAGAACTGCTTAAGCTCCTGATTTTCTGGATGATCTGGCCCGGCCAGGGCGCTAATAGCAATAGATAAGCCATCCATAGCGATATCTACAGCCTCTAAAGTGACTAGCAAGGTATCACGGCCGGCTACATGCAGTTCTTGGCGATATTCCTGTAACAGCTCTTGTTGTTGATCATCCAGGGTGATCATGTCTCCATTTACTATAAGCTGTGCAGGTGAGTGAAAAGACACCAACTGCTGCTTATCGCTATCCTCGTGTATTTCGAAAAAATCGGACCCCACTTTTACGGTGTAATCCAGGGTGGACTCACAGTTGTCAGTATCGATATGAATGGACTCAAGCGCCATAACTTGGCTGGCTCCACCCAGGCTGATCAGGGCTGATATCGCAAGTGGCTTCCACATATTTATATCTCTGTATTGTACCTTTCCCATTGAGACGAGGTAGGGGCTGTGAATAGATGCAGAGAATAGGAAAAAAATTGCAGGTTATTTTTTATACAGATCGGGACTTCTCTAAGTGCTACCCTAGGCCGCGGTCCAATGCGGTGATGGTGCTGCAGGGTATTGGCTCTAAATAATTAAGAATTGGGGGATGGCAAATGTCATTCAGCAGGCAGTTGATGGCTCTGTGCTTAGTGTTGTTAAGCACAGTGGCTCGGTCTGGGGATATCGCCGAGTACACGGCGGATATGCGCAAGTACAGTGGTTATCACGATTTCTATTGGGATGAAAACAGCGGTCGGGTGCTGTTGCAGATTAATGAGTTTGAGCGTGAACTGCTGCTTCTCACCGGTCTGGCCCAGGGGCTTGGATCCAACCCTGTGGGTCTGGACCGCAATCAGATAGGCGAGAGCCGTTTGGTTAAGTTCCAACGTGTGGGTAACAAGGTGCTAATGCACCAAGTGAACGCCAACTATCGCGCTGAATCAGAAAACCTGGCAGAACGCCGCGCGGTGGAGGAGGCTTTTGCCTCTTCTGTGCTCTGGGGTTTTGAAACCTTGGCACAGGAGGATGGCGTTGCCCTGGTGGACTTTACCCCTTTCCTGCTCAGCGATCAGCACGGTATTAGTGCTCGCTTGAAACAGGCGGAGCAAGGAAATTACTCTGTGGATAAGCCCAAGTCCGCAATCTACTTGCCTCGCACCAAAAATTTCCCCAAGAACAGTGAATTTGAGGCTCAACTGACTTTTTCTGGTAGCAAGCCTGGTAAGTATTTACGTGAAGTGGTGCCAACTCCCACTCTGGTTTCGCTGCGTCAGCATATCTCTCTAATAGAGCTTCCTGATAAACAGTACCAGCCGCGGGTATTTCACAGCCGCAGCGGTTATTTCCCCTTCACTTTCCGTGATTACGCTACGGCAATTGACCAGCCTCTGGATCAGCGCCTTATCTACCGGCACCGCCTGGAGAAAAAACCGGGTAGTGATGAAGTGGTTGAGCCTATTGTTTATTACGTGGACTCCGGTGTGCCAGAACCCGTGCGCAGCGCGTTGGTAGAGGGAGCCGGTTGGTGGAACCAGGCTTTTACTGCAGCCGGTTATAAGGATGCCTTCCGCGTGGAAATCTTGCCGGAAGGTGTAGACCCGCTGGATGTGCGTTACAACGTGATCAATTGGGTACACCGCTCCACCCGCGGTTGGTCCTATGGATATTCTGTTTTTGACCCCCGTACCGGCGAGATCCTCAAGGGTAATGTAACTCTGGGCTCCCTGCGTGTACGCCAGGACTTTCTAATCGCCCAAGGGCTTTTGCAGCCCTATTCCGATATATCTGCTAATACCCAGGCCTTGCAGGCGATGGCGTTAGCTCGAATTCGTCAGCTGTCTGCTCACGAAGTGGGGCATACCCTGGGTCTTGCGCATAATTTTGCCGCGAGTGCCGTAGAGCGCGCTTCCGTGATGGATTATCCGGCGCCGTTGATTGCTCTGTTGGGCACCGAGCTGGATTTCTCCGAGGCATATGCCACTGGTATTGGCGATTGGGATAAGTTAGCAATTCGCTATGGATACGGAAACAGCGGGGAGGAACAGTCCTATCTGGATAGCATCATGGAAGAAGCAGAGAAGCAAAAGCTGCGCTTTATTTCTGACCCCGATTCCCGCGCGATAAACAATGCTCATGCAGCCTCTCATTTATGGGATAACGGTAGGGATCCCCTGGAAGAGTTCAGCCGTTTGACCGAGCTGCGCCGCCATGCTCTGGATAATTTCTCTCGCGCGGCAAATCCCAAATCCGCGCCTCGCTCTGATCTGGAGGAGACCCTGGTGCCAGTTTACTACGGGCATCGCTATCAGGCCGAAGCTGTGGGCAAGTTGATTGGTGGGCTGGATTACGATTACTTATATAACGGCGCTGAGCAGAATAGCTACACGCTAGTACCGGCTGAGCGCCAACAGCAAGCCATGGATGCGCTAGTTGAAACTCTGTCGCCAGAATTTCTGGCATTGTCAGAACAGGTTCTTCAGCTAATTCCCCCCAAATCCTATGGTTATGAACGCACCAGGGAGAGTTTCCCCTCTCACACCGGAGTCGCCTTCGACGCAGTGGCTTTGGCCGAAGCAGCAGCGGGTCACACCCTGTCGATCCTGATGGACCCACAGCGGGCGGCACGTATGGATCAGCAGAATGCACGTAGTAGTGAAATTCCCGCATTCGATAGTTTATTAGAGCGGCTTACCACGGGAGCTCTGGATAATGAACAGTATTCCGGTTTACACGCGACAATTCACCAGCGTATCAACCATGTATACATCCAGAAGCTGATGCTGCTTGCTGGTGATCGTGCAGCTGCCGAATCGGTACGAGCCAAAGCACAACTGCAGCTGGCAAAATTCCAACTGGCGCTTGGACAGAAAAAATTATTTGGTGATGATTCGCAGGGATACAATGCCCATTATTATTTCCAAGCCAAACGCATTGAATCTTTTATGCGCGGTGAACTTGAAGTAAAAGCCGGGGATATTAAAGCGATGCCACCGGGCTCACCAATCTGAGTCTTGTCACGTTTGAGATTCACCCGGAATAATTACCGGGTGATCCCAGGCAAGATCAGCTGCGAATGAACTGAGATTTTTTTATCCAGTGACTGCCGCGATACTTTCTCGTAGAGGCGGAATTGCGTTTTGCCCAGAAGAAATGGCGGTTAAACTGGAACTCTACTTCATAACCTTCTGCCAGGGCTGCCAATGGCATCGCTTGCCAGCTGGTCTGACGCCGCTTGCTGGTGGCTTCCAGTAGGTACTCCTGGCCATCCAAGATGGCAACTACCCAGGCGTGTCCCTGGCCTTTGTGTGTCCCCAGTGCTACTCGCGCGTCCACGCCCAGCTCAATCAGCCAGTCGGCCAGTAAGATGGCATGATCTTCGCAGTCGCCGCGCTTTTGATAATAAGCCTGACGGGATGTCTGCCAGATATCGGAAAGTCCGGCATATTGCAGATGGTCGTACTGATACTCCTTTTGCATCGCCAAAGTATATAGCGGTACCCAAAGCTCGCGGGTTTGGAAAGGCTTGAAGCCCACCAGGTAGCTATTGGCAAAATGGTGCTGTTTATCCAGCCCTCTTGCAGTAGCTGTGACTGCCTCCAGCCCTTGCCAGTTCCAGATGGCAACCTGTGCGCTCTCCTCAAGAGAACGCTTGGCCACTACCTGTTGGATTGTTTCTTCCGATAGTGGATAGCTGGTACCCACTACTCTTACCACCCCATTTTGGCGATCTATGGTGTCAGCGTTAGTAGAACCATAGGCCCTACTTGCTGAATTGAGGGGCTGCTTCGACGAAGGTTTTAATTCAGGCTCTTGAATTGTATTGCGTAGAATTTCTGGCAGTGTTAACAGCACAGAGAAAATAAGCAAGGGGACAATCCATTTATACACGTTTTTACCCTTTCAATCCGAAAGAAATAATGATGGCAACAAAAATCAGAATTGTGGACGCAAAGATAGAAACTGCGATATTGCCATTTTTCAATTCACCTTCGATGTCTACTGTACGTAGCAGTTTTTTGTCGATTGTTATTAAGGCGATTATTCCAATAAAAAGAGCCAAAACTGTGTAGATTAGGTTGATGCCGAGATTAAATAGTGTTGCGGTTATAAATTCTAATTGCATATTTTTTATTTCGATAAATCATATTTAAATTTTTATCGATTGTAACATCTTTCACTTAATTGCTCTGTCTTGTTGTATGTGAGTAAATGCAATATCTTATTTTTTTTATTGATTGGTGTTGAAAATGCGTTTTGTTTCAGTTGCGGGCCTGGCGGCTTCCCTTTTTATGTTGTCCGCTTGTGGTGAGCGGGTAGAAGTGCCGCCTGCACATGTTGGCAAGGTGTTAACGGAGAGTGGCTACAAGCCCGAAGTGGTACCGCCTTCCAAGTTTCGCTTGGATATGTGTATGTTTTATTGTGACAAGTTGGTCACAATGACAATTGCAGACTTTGGTCATTTGGAAAAATTTAAAGTCTTTATGCCCAAAGATCAGCTTAATATGAGCTTTGATGTACGTATGACCGGTGCCATCAGTAGAGAGGCTATCGATAGTGTTTTCGATCGTATTCCGCCTGACAATGACAATATTTCGGTAAATCGCGTTTATGGTACTTATGCACAGCCGGTAATTAGAGATGTGGTACGCCGTGTTGTAGCCAAGTACTCCATCAATGAGATTGCTTCAAGCCGAGAGTCACTGAGCCACGAGCTGTTTAATGAGGTATCCAAAGCCCTAAAAGGCACACCCATAGAGATTAAGCGTTTGGGACTGGCGGATATACAATTTCCTAAGGTCATTACTCAGGCTAAAGAGCGTGCGGCCGAGCGCCGTGAACTCATAGAGCAGGAAAAAGCTCAATTTCAGATTCAGAAGATACAGATGGAGCGCGATTTGGAGAGGGAAAAAATGAATCGTGCCATTGCCCGTGAAAAAGCGATTGGACAGAAAGAGGTCAATGATCTGCTTGCCAAATCGGTGACGGATAAATATCTGGCTTATAGAACCTTGGAAGTCCTAGATAAAATGGCTGAGTCAAACAACAAGGTATTTTTGCCTGTAGAGGCATTGGGGACCATCGGCATGCAACACGCGGTTCTTAATGATCAAGTAAAGCAGGTGGCTGGTAAATAGTGTTTGTAGATAAAGGCTAGAAGCAACTTCTGGCCTTTTATAACCTGGCGAGCAGATTTTTGTTGGGGAAATTGGATACTTATAAAATATTAAACATTATGTAAGTATTTAGAGCTTCTATTTCTGGAAAGCTATAGCTCAGAGCACACTTGGCTGTTCCTGCAATAACAGGCCATATTATTTCAGCTGCTGACTGCTAATTCTAATCAGAGGATGAATCCTTCCCAAAGGAGGAGCAATAAGCTCCCCCATCTGAGAAGGTTTGATCAGAATTACATGGAGCCGGTGCAACCATTGGCCGCCAGGTAATCAAATGCGGCTTTGGCCTGAACCAAGCCATAACCATAGGCATTGTCACGGCCAGCATCACCCAGGTCCTCTGCGGTAACATGCAGGGCTGTGCGAATTTCGCTATTGCTACAGTTCGGGTAGTGGCTCCAAACTAGAGCAGCTACACCAGCGACATGTGGGGTCGCCATGGAGGTGCCATTAAAGTAGGCGTAATCCTGTGCTTCGGTCTCGATAGTGGCACTGGCACCCAGCTGGGTTAATAAAGCGCTGCCATCCGCATCGGAAATACCTACGGAAGGAATATGAGTCTCCACGCCACCATGGGTACCGTAAAGCATTCCGGGTACGTTGTTGTAGATGATCGCTCCAACACCACCACCGGCTTCACAGTTCAGAACTTTATCAGCAAAGCTGATATTGCCACGTTGAATTAAACAGATTTTACCTGCTGCGCTTACGCAGGCAGATTCAGCGGTACCACAATCTTCCAAGGCTCCGGTAATCGTCCCAATGGGAGTACCAGTCATAGCTGCGGCTTCGACTTCAGCCCCTGCTACTTCCAGGGTGGCTGCCTGGCCGCTGCCAGTGGGGATGGAGGACAATACCTGCACGCCAGGCCCGGCGAGTTCAACCTGGTTGGTTTGCTGGGAGAAACCTGCGATGTTTTTGCCGCTGTCAATCGCTGCTACGGAGACAACGGAGTTGTAAGAGGCCGGGTAACTATGGCGGGTATTGCCATCATTACCAGCGGCGGCAATTGAGAGAATGCCGCGTTTATTGAGATTATCGAAACCGCGTCTCTCAAAGAAGCTAGCTCTGTCACCACCGAGGCTCATATTAATTACATTTGCACCATTCGCTGCACAATCTTCTGCAGCGGCAATCAGGGATGAAGAGTAAGCCCAGCCATCAGCACCAAATACTTTGACGATGTGCAGATTGATATTGCTGTTAGGCATTACCCCCACAACGCCAGCGTTATTATTCATGGCGGCAATAGTGCCGGCTACATGGGTACCATGGCCATTTTGATCTTCATACCAGTTGCCAGTACCCTCTGGATCGTTGCTACCAGTAACGGCATTGCCTGACAGGTCTTCGTGGGCCAGGTCGTAACCGGAATCAATGATACATACGGTACGGTTGCCAGCTTGTAAATCGCTGAGTTGGTCTGCCTGTACCATAGGGATACCGTAAGGTACTTCCTGAGATAGTGGATAACGTTTCAGATCCTCTTCAATAAAGGCGACATTGGGGTTCCTGCGTAGTGCCATTAATGCTTTTGCCGGCAGGTGTGCAGCCATAGCATTATGGTTGCGAACGTCAAGCGCTTTACGGCCGCCGTTTTGCTGAACCAGAGACCTGACGGACTCCCCCTTGCCTTCTTTGAATGTAACGATATAGCGCTTGTCTTCGGCAGTGGCAGATGTCGCTAGGCTTAATGCCAGGGCGCCGCTGGCAAATATCGAAAGGGCCTTTTTCATGAGTTACTCCTTAACAGATATTATTTTATTTTTGGGGGAAGGAAATCCTTACGGGAAGCAAATCCCGCCTTTCCCCGTCATGAAAAATAACAACCTTTTAGTTTTTGAGGAATCAAAAACGTGCTTTTTATTTAAAAAAATATATTTTTAATAGCTGGTTAAAAATTGGCGGTTTTTTCATTGAAAGGTTTTCATTTGAAAACGTTTCTTTACGGCGGGTATAAAAATAAAAAATAATACTTAAGTATTTAAATTTAGTTTTAAAGGTGTGTGAATTAGAAGCCAGGCACACTTTTGTATGCCTGGTCAGTATTAGGGGGCTAGTTCAGGGTTGTTTTTTCTATCGGATTGCCATTGGTGTCGAGTTCAATAATCTGACCAATGTTAAGTTCAAGAATACCGTTTTCTATTTTGCTTTTATCACCAACAATCACCCAGATAAATTGATCTGGCTTGATAGTGTCTTGGGCCAATTTGTGTATTGCCTGAAGGTTTACATTGCGGATTTTTTCTGCATAGCTATCCATATAATCCAGAGGGCGGTCATAAGTGATTATACTCGAAACTGCACTGGAAACAGCTTTAATGGTTTCAAAGCTACCTGGTAACTCATTGACACTTTTATTTTTTACTTTTTGCAACTCCTCTTCCTGAGCTGGTTTGTTGCTGATATAACTGCGCAACTCAGTCTGCAGTTCTAGCAGGGATTCTCTGGTTTTATCTGTTTGTACCGGTGCATAGATCATTAATGGCTGCTGGCCTTTCGCTCCCGTTAAAAAGGAATAAGCTCCATAAGCCCAATGCTTATCTTCGCGCAGGTTCATATTTAGGCGAGCGGTGAATGTGCCTCCAAAAATATCATTCATCATATGCATCGCATCGCGCTCAGCAATCTTTTCGGAGGGCGCCAGCAAGCCGCCAATAATAATACTTTGTTCTGCGTCAGGCTTGTTAATTAGATAGACACTGGCTTTTTGAGGATGTGCTACTCGTGTAAGGTTTTTCTGGGGCAGGGGACTTTCTGGTGCGCTCCAATCGGCAAAATGCTGTTCCAATTTCTGTGTTAATACCTCGAGGGTGATATCACCAACAGCAACTAGGGTGGCATTGTCTGGACGCAGCCAAGTTTTATGGTAGTCCACCAAGTCATCACGATTTAATGACTCTATAGAAGTCTCTGTACCGGAACCGGTAAATGGTACGCCGTAGGCATGGTCCTCTCCATAAAGTAATGGCGGTAAGCTGCGTAACGCCATTTGTACTGGACGAGTTTTTTCTTGTTGAATAGCAGCGATCCAGCGCGACCGTTTACGTTCAATTTCCTCTTCTGAGAAAGCCGGGTGCATAACAATGTCGGCGAATAGCGCTAGGGAGTCATCTAAGTTGGTTTTCAAGGCATTTAGGCGCACGGTAGAAGTGTCGATGTCGGCTCCTGCGCCAATATGTGCACCCAGTATTTCCTCTCTCGCACTGATCTGCAGTGCATCCAGTTTGCTGGTGCCCTCTTTCAGCATGGACATCGCATAGCTGGATGTGCCCAATTTGTTGCCTTGATCTGCGGCATATCCGGCATCAAACTGCAGGCGTAGATCCACGACAGGTACAGAGTTTCGTTCAGCCAGGACTACTTTAAGTCCGTTAGAAAGCTCGGCTGTTTGTAGCTTGGGGAAGGGTACACTGGGGAAATTGCCCGTCTCAGGTAGTTTGCTGCGGTCAGCCCCGCTTTTGGTTGCTTTGTATTCGGGGAAGGGCAGAACCTCAAGATTGTAATCACCACTGGACAACCATTTCTGTGCAGCTTCACGAACCTTTTGTGGGGTGATTTTTTGTTTCTCACTCAGTGCATCCAGATAGGCATTGGGGCTGTTTTTATAGAGCTCGCCACGGGCAAGGAGTACCCCTTTACCGCTCCAGCCTCCGACTTGCTCGAGGCTGCGCACCATTGAGGCGTATTCGCTCATATTTACCCTGGCCAGCTCCTCCTCGGTTGGCCCTGCGGCAAGGAATTTCTCCAGCTCTTCCTCAATGGCGGCCTCCACCTTAGCAGGCGCTACACCGGGCTTGACGTCTGCGGTAATAGGGAAGATGGAGGAAAGTTCGAATTCATGCAGGCCAACGCTGATATTGGTGGCGATTTGGTCCTTGTAAACCAGACGCTTATACAGGCGTGAATTCTTGCCGTCACCGAGCACTGCTGCGGCCAGAGCAATAGCATTGGCGTCTTCATGGGTGAGGTTGGGGGTATTCCAGACTTTATACAGGCGGGGCTGGGCTACGCGGTCGAACATTTGCTCGCGGCTGGATTGATCCCGTTTTGCAATCCAGGCCTTTTTCTTTATTAGGGGAGGGCCGGCGGGGATATCGCCAAAGTAGTGGCTCACTTTAGCCTTGGCCGTTTCCACGTCGATATCGCCAGCTAGGACCAATACGGTATTAGCTGCACCATAGTATTGTTTGAACCATTCATGCACATCCTCAAGGGTTGCGGCATTGAGGTCTTCCATCGAGCCGATGGTGGTCCAGGAGTAGGGATGATTGGCGGGAAAGATCGCTTTTTGCATACGCTCCCAAACTTTGCCGTAGGGTTGGTTTTGCCCTTGGCGCTTTTCATTCTGTACCACCCCGCGTTGCTCATCGAGCTTTTCCTGGGTAATCACTCCCAGTAAGTGGCCCATTCGATCGGATTCCATCCAAAGGGCCATGTCCAGTGCGTTGGTCGGTACAGTTTCAAAGTAATTGGTACGGTCTAGCCAGGTAGTGCCGTTCATTCCTGTGGCACCGGCCTGCTCAAAAGGTTTGAAATACTCATCGTTGTAATTTTCTGAGCCGCTGAACATCAAGTGCTCAAATAAATGGGCAAAACCTGTGCGTCCAGGTTTTTCATCCTTGGAACCAACGTGATACCAGACTCCCACGGAAACAATGGGAGCTTTGCGATCTTCATGAACGATAACGCGCAGGCCATTCGGCAGGGTAAATTTCTCGAAATTGATGGAAAGCGGAGCTGTGGCACTTGCTGTGGAGGTTAATGCTGAGCTGAGAGAGTTTTGTTCGTGATTATTATTTTCTGGTGCTTTTCCGCAGGCAGATATAGCCAGAATCAGTGTCAGGGGTACACTGTACTTTCGTACAATTTTCATAGTATTTCCTTGTCGAATAATCCTAATAATCGGTATTGGGGGCGCTTTTGAGTGGCAGGCAATTAACGCTGAGTCTCTTATGAGTTTCTTATTATAAAATTTTTTCTGAAAACAGATTGGCTAATTGTTTGCTGCTTTCTCCATGAATACGACACTAGTTCATGGAGGAGTTACCTGTGCAATACGATCTAAAGAGTTAGTGGGTCTGCTGTAGACCTATATTGATGCACGATGAATTGAGCTTTATTACTGAGTTCTTATAGCGGGCGAGGGAGCACCTGGCAAATACGCTGCTTTACGCGTAGGTGGCTCCCAATAAAAAGCCTAATGACTTAGTAGGCTTGGCGAATGATATCGATTCCTGGTGTGATGGCACGGTTCCATGCCGCTTCGATCTCAGGGGAGAACGCACTGTCATGTTGGCGTAGGGTGGCTATCAGGGCATCCAGCCACAGGCGGTACCATTCTGGGCGAATATTATAGCCAGTGCGGTCGTGGCTTTTACCCAGGGCGCGCAGCTTGGTGTCAGACATACCACGGGAGTAAAGCACTAATTGCATAATGCCGTTACGCAACAAATGCCGCTGGGCCTTCATATCTGTATTGGCAAACAGATTGCGAATATCCGCGGAGCTGCCCATAAAGCGATCGTAAAAGTCCTTAAAGAATTCCTCATTGTTGCAGCAGCGTCCGTAACTTTGAAAGACTATATCGCTGTCGGATTGTTCCATAGGTAAGAAATCTCCATATGTGCCCCGCCGCTACCGTGGTATACGCCGGGTCTTGTGTAGTAGTGCTTATTCGATGGGGTCGGCGATTCTAGCGGTGTGGCTTTTCAGCGAAAAGAACTTTTGCATCAATGGGTTACAGAGCAGAGAGGAAGGAGAACGCGAGTCGTAAGGGTGAGGCTGAATCTCTCAAGCCATAGATTCTAGTTGAGTCTTTCGTGCAGCTTCTCAGCCAAATACCTAGCTCGCGTATGGAGTTAGGAGTTTATATGAGCGCGGCTATAAGTTTGGCATTAGGTGCCTGCAGGTGCTTCTGCCAAACAGGCTTAGAGTGAATTTCGATCTTTTCTGGCTCTGACATTAAAACTGCCATGTTTTTCCTTGTTTAACTGTCGGCAGTGGTGCGGCGCAGTTGATATACTCCGCGCCCACATTTTCAGTTAATCGAAGTAGAAGAGGATTGGCGAATGGCGGTCAAATTGATGACAGATCTGGAGCTTGCGGGTAAGCGCCTACTAATTCGCGAGGACCTGAATGTACCGGTGAAAGATGGTCGGGTAACTTCTGACGCCCGTATTCGCGCGGCGCTTCCCACTATCCAGGCCGCCATTGATGCTGGTGCCAAAGTACTGCTGATGTCCCACCTGGGCCGTCCTACAGAGGGGGAGTATGCGGATGAATTCTCCCTGGCTCCGGTAGCTGCGCATTTAAGTGAACTACTCGGTCGCGAAGTGGCCCTGATCAAAGAGTGGCGTGATGGCGTCGAGCTGGCTGAGGGCGAGGTGGCGTTGCTGGAGAACGTGCGCTTCAATGCCGGCGAGAAAAAAGACAGCGAAGAGCTGGCTAAAGCTTACGCGTCACTCTGCGATATTTTTGTAATGGATGCCTTTGGCACTGCACACCGCGCCCAGGCTTCCACACACGGTGTGGCCAAGTTTGCTCCAGTCGCTTGCGCCGGTCCATTACTAGCAGCCGAACTGGATGCTCTGGAGAAGGCACTGGCTGAGCCAGCCCGTCCATTGGTTGCGATTGTGGGTGGTTCTAAAGTGTCTACCAAGCTCACAGTGTTGGAGAGTCTGGCGGATAAAGTAGACCAGCTGATTGTGGGTGGTGGTATCGCCAATACTTTCCTCGCCGCTAGCGGCAAGCCGGTGGGCAAGTCTCTCTGTGAGCACGACTTGGTGGATACCGCCAAGAGTTTGATGCAGAAGTGCGATATTCCTGTGCCCGTTGATGTCGTGACCGGTAAGGAATTCAGCGAAACAGCTGTAGCGGAAACCAAGGCCGCCGATGCTGTGGCTGAGGACGATATGATTTTTGATATTGGTCCACAATCTTCCGCAATGTTGGCGGAGATTCTTAAGGGCGCGAAAACCATTATTTGGAATGGTCCTGTAGGCGTATTCGAATTCGATCAGTTTGGCGCTGGCACTGAACATCTGTCTAAGGCCATTGCCGATAGTGATGCCTTTTCTATTGCCGGCGGTGGCGACACCCTTGCGGCTGTGGATAAATATGGTATTGCCGATAAGGTATCTTATATTTCCACGGGTGGTGGTGCCTTCTTAGAATATGTTGAAGGCAAGAAGCTGCCCGCGGTAGCCATCCTGGAGTCCCGCGGCGAAGACTGAGTACCCAATAATGCCCTCCTCTTAAATGTGGAAGGCAATAAAAGCAAAAAATTACAAATACGACGAGTAGACGAGAAAGGAATTTAATATGGCTCTTATCAGCCTACGCCAATTGCTGGACCACGCTGCCGAGCATGGTTACGGCGTACCGGCCTTCAACGTAAACAATTTGGAACAGATGCGCGCGATTATGGAGGCGGCCAAGGAAACCGACTCCCCAGTAATCGTGCAGGCCTCCGCCGGTGCGCGTAAATACGCCGGTGCGCCCTTCCTGCGTCATCTGATCCTGGCCGCCATTGAGGAATTCCCGGAAATTCCAGTGGTAATGCACCAGGACCACGGCACCAGTCCGGCAGTGTGCCAGCGTTCTATCCAACTGGGTTTCAGCTCCGTGATGATGGACGGCTCCCTGCGTGAGGACGGCAAAACCCCGGCTTCCTACGAATACAACGTTGATGTTACTCAGCGCGCAGTAGATATGGCACATGCCTGTGGTGTTTCTGTTGAGGGTGAACTGGGTTGCCTGGGTTCCCTGGAAACCGGTATGGCCGGTGAAGAGGACGGTGTTGGTGCTGAGGGCAAGCTATCCCATGATCAGCTGCTGACTGACCCGGAAGAGGCTGCGGACTTTGTACAAAAAACTAAGGTGGATGCCCTGGCAATCGCCTGTGGTACAAGCCACGGTGCCTATAAATTTACCCGCCCGCCTACTGGTGACATCCTTGCTATTGACCGTATCAAGGAAATCCACGCGCGTATCCCAGGCACCCACTTGGTGATGCACGGTTCTTCCTCTGTGCCTCAGGAGTGGCTGGCGGTAATCAATGAGTTCGGTGGTGAAATCCCCGAAACTTACGGTGTGCCGGTAGAGCAGATTTGCGAGGGCATCAAGCACGGTGTGCGTAAGGTCAATATTGATACTGACCTGCGTCTCGCCTCCACCGGCGCCACCCGTCGTTTCCTGGCCGAGAACCCGTCAGAATTTGATCCACGCAAATTCTACAAGGCTGCTATGCAAGCTATGAAGGAAATTTGTGTTGCGCGTTACGAAGCCTTCGGTACAGCCGGTCAGGCCAGCAAGATTCGTCCGCTCAGCCTTGATGCCATGAGTGAGCGTTATGCCGCTGGCGATTTGGAACCGCAAATCAAGTAAGCGCTTACTTATCTTGCAGTGAAGAAAGGCGGACATTGTGTCCGCCTTTTTCATATTTAAGTCACTATTCACTCAGCCTGTCTCTTCCCACCCAGTGAAAATGCAGTACCATTGGTTCAATGGAAACCTTGCAAGACATCAACACCTACGAAAGTAGCCCGGTAATTCAGCGCCCGGACTACTCGGCTTTGCGGCAAAAGCTGCCGCAGCTGGACTTTGCCAATGATACGGCACCGCTGCTGACTGAGATGCAAGATTACCGAAATTTTTACGACTTACATTTTCCTCTCTCCTATAAAACCGGTGTCGGCACTTTTACTGCGGCGGGCTTTGAGCTGGTGTCCCAATATTGGCTGGTTGAAAAACCACGCGGTACCTTGTTTATCTGCCATGGTTATTTCGATCACACCGGTATTTATGGACCAGCGATTCGTTTTGGCCTCGAGCGCAATCTCAATGTGGTGATTTTCGATTTTCCTGGCCACGGCCTCTCCAGCGGCGAGCGGGTGGCTATTCAGACTTTCCTGCAATACCGCCAGGTATTTGATCGTCTTTTATCGGTTGCCGAAGGGAAACTACCCAAGCCTTGGCACGCCCTGGGGCAAAGTACTGGTGGTGCTGCCTTATTAGCGCACTTGCAATACAGTCGTAAACAGCCACTAGATAAGGTTTTTCTGTTGGCTCCTCTGGTGCGCCCGGCCAATTGGCTTCTGGTGAAATGGAAGTACTATCTTGGACGCTTGTTTATTAGTGAACCCAGTCGAGAGTTCACGATTAATACCCACGATGCCGAATTCTCCCGGCGCCAGGCCCTGCGCGACCCCCTGCAATCCAGGGTAATTTCCATGTGTTGGCTCGGCGCCATGGTGGATTGGATCAAGACTTTCCCCAAAAGCGCACGAAATCCACGCAAGATCTTGGTGGTACAGGGCACCGGTGATGGCACGGTGGATTGGCGCTATGATATGCGCGCAATTCGCGATCGTTTTCCGCATTGCCACCGAGTATTAATTCGCGGTGCCCGCCACCAAATGATCAATGAAACCCAGCCCTATAGGCATCAGATACTGGCTGCTATGGATGACTGGTTAAATAGATAGGCTAAAAAGCCTCTCATTCCCCAATTTTATCTATGCTAATTTTCCACTGATCTTCTCATATTATTAAATTGAGAGGCTTTATTGGGCTCGGTAATTCTATTGATTGAGCCTTTCATCATATGTTTCATGTTTTTCAAAGTGAGAGGGAGATTCTTACCAAAGGATTTCTCCGGTAATTAGGGAGGTGAACAAGGGTAAGAAAATGATTGAGGGGGGGGTGTCTAGAGAGGCAAATTTCTTTCTCAAGTAATATGTACTTTTTTTAGCCCCTAAGAAAAAATCATAAGTATTTACAATCCTGTGCGGTGTCAGCAGTCTACTGACACTATTCCATGGCTGAAAAATTATGATGGATTGTTGTTGGGAGCTTGTGTCTTAAACAGAAAGGCCCGTTGTAGATGTATTTTAATTCTGAAAAAAATTGAATGGGTTGTTAATTTTTAGAAAGTAATTTTTTTGGAGTTGCACTAAAAAATTTAGTAAGACCTATAATATCTGAAGTGAAATATAAGGTTGAAGAAATACCCTGTTTTTGAGAAAAACAACTATATTGGTGATAGTTAAAGTGCTTGTTGATGGCGGTTGTATGAAGGTTCTGCCCACTTGACCTGGATCGATATTTTTGGTCCAGGTCAAGCATGTTGAAATCAAGGTATGAAAGGTTTGAGGTGGAATTATATTTTCTATCTTGCGTTCTTATTGATTATTCTGCTTATTATCATGTTTCTTCTTTAGGCCACTGCCAAGCCAGCCAAATAATTACTAACTTAAGAGTGATTTCAATAAAGCCTAGATAAAAATAGAAGTACCATGATGACATGAGCATTGTGGCACCCAAGAATATAATAAATATTGTGGCAACAATTATATTAAGCCATTGGCAAATCTTCGGCTTTAGCATTAAGGTTAGTGCAACCATAATGCATGGTATTGATACTATTATCGCCACTGAAAGCAGTGAACCTTGAGTAACTGCACCGAATGGGCCAAATCCCTCTATAATTCTCTCAATTTTTCCTATCTTGAACAGTCCAAAGAAATCTCCATATATATAACAAAATAATACTGATGCCCACAAAGCAGATATTTTAATTTTCACATTTACATAAGGTTCAGATAAACTGACTGTGGTTTTTCGTGTTTCTTTTTTGTTACTCATGATGTCCTCTAGACTTTATGTACGACTGCTTCTTTATTTGAGTTGGTTTCAATTCTTGGCATACTTTATTTGAGTCATTTTGTTTTCCTAAAAAACGTTATTTGAGTCCTATACATAGAGCATTATCATGCAATAAGGATATTATTAGATGGTGCCATTAACATTGTGTTTTCAGATTAGCCCACATATTCTTCGTCTTCGCTTGCCCTATATGATTTCATGTTGCCTATAACAGCTGATATCGACTTTTCCCTTCTTGCATTTAATCTAAACTTCATCTTCTGATAGTTGATTAATATTTATCCTCTATGCCTCCTTTTGTTCGAGAGTTTATGTTTAGGCTATTAGTGTTGCTATCTGGAGATTGACGGAATGCTGAATGAGAGCGTTGAATGGCAGTATGCAGCGATAAAGTGTTGACCAATTTTTAGTCGGGGTAGATGATAGTCATACTGGAGAAGACGTGGAGTAAGAGGAACTCAGTTATTACTACCTAGATAACCTTACAGGTTGTCTTGTCATTTACTATTGAACAGGAGGGTGTAATGTTTAGTCATATCATGGTTGGTGCTAATGATGTTCAGCGGTCTAAAGCATTTTATGATGCTGTTTTAGGTGCTCTGGGGTATGAGCCAGGTGTTATTGATGAAAAAGGTCGCTGCTTTTACTTCACTAAAACCGGTGTCTTTGCTATTTCCAAGCCTATTGATGGGGAAGTAGCTTCTCATGCCAATGGCGGTACTATAGGTTTTAGTGCAAAGAGTACTGAAGAAGCTGATGCTTGGCATCAAGCAGGTCTTGCTAATGGCGGGGTTGCTTGTGAAGATCCTCCTGGAATACGTGAGGGTGTAGCTGGCAAATTGTATATTGCCTATTTGCGTGATCCTGCAGGAAATAAAATTTGTGCCTTACATCGGGTGGGGTAAAGTTTCTGATTTGATAGAATCGCCAGCCTTAATTGTGCTGGCGATTCTTGGTGCGCTAACGAGACAGGCTAATGTGAGTAGCCATTAAATTTTATTTTTTATGTTGCCTTAATTTATTTTTTCTTCTGGATTTTTGAAAATGGTTGTTGGTTCCCCTTCAGGGCCAGAGTAGAAAAGAATGATAGTTACTGGTTCACTACCATCGTTGCGACCATAATGCCATTTATTGGTGACCTCAATAAAAGCTTTTCCCTCTCCGAGAGTTAGTGTTTCTTTTTGTCCAGGAAGAACAATAGTCAACGTGCCTTTCTCAATATACACACCGTTTAAAACAGGATGTTTGTGTACTGGCATTTGCTTTCCTGGGGGGATTTTTACGCGAACAATAGTTAGCTCTTGTTGACCCGGTTTCATTTCAGGGAGTTTATGCCCCTCCCAGTCTTTGCTTGAAGCCACTAATTTTTCGAACGTTACACCACCAATATCTGCCTCTCCCTTAGCACTTAAGGGAAGTGTTAGGCAAGCAGATACAAGAATCATAGTTTGAAGAGACTTCATAAGGAGTTTCCATATGATTTTCAGGTTAGAGTTTAGAGCCGCTATTTTCTGTTGATTGCTTATGTTGTATGTCTTGCTTATTTGTGGGTTTTTTACTTGCTTTATTGTTCTTGCTGTCTGATGGATACTCCACCCTACATTGTCCGCGTCCACTATCTGCAAGTGTTATTTTATCTAAGTCATCCATTACTCTGATAGGGCCCGTGTAATAGTTGCTCATGCCGGCAATAAATTCCTTTTTATCGGCTTCCGTTACCGGGGGTGGAATAAGATGAGTCAAAGCTACAGATTTTACTCCAGCTTTAGTTGCCATTTTGGCAATATCCAGGGTGTTAGAGTGATAATGAATGATTTGATCCGCTTTTTCATAGCGAAGTCGTGCCCTGCGATTGTTCCCCGTTTGCTTGAGTTTACTAATGTATTGAGCATAGCTGAGGGCTTCAGAAATTAATAAATCCGCGTCACGTTCAATATTTTCCAGGCCATCGAATACATGGGTATCTCCGGTGATAATGACTTTACAAGGACCGAAACGTATCTCATAGCCAAATGCTGGAAATACGGGTTCATGATGCACGGCAAAGACAGAAACCGTAGTGTTTCCATGGTGCCAGACTTCCTGAATAACTTCCGATTGATCTCCGGCAATATTTATTAGGTGTGGAGTGGCAACAGCTAAAACGGGATCGAGTATCCCTTGTCTATTTGCTGATCTAAAGAGAATATCGGGTCCAAAACTCTTCCTGATCCCCTCCATAATGTTGAAAATACCATAGGGCCCATAAACGTTGATCGGTTTGCTGGCGCCTACAAACCAGGATTCATTAATCACCATTGCCAGCCCCCCAAAATGATCGGAGTGCCAGTGAGTAATAAATATAGGGTCCACTTGAGCCAAGTTAAGATCCAGCTGGCCGATACGCGCTGTCGTACCTTCACCCGCATCAACTAGGAATAATTTTCCACTACTGCGTATTGCTACACAGGCAGGATGGCGCAGCCATTGATAGGCCGGGTCCGGGGTTCCGGTGCCACAGAAGTAAATATGCATCTTGCCATCGTCTTCCACATAGGGAGGATAGTGACGAAGGGATTCAGGTTGTTTGGCTGTCGAATGAGAAGACAGAATTGAGAAGAGTAGAATGGCCAGGAAAAGTTTGGCGAAAACTTTCAGCATTTTTTTGCCAATCGTTGATCTTGGAGATAAACCAAGAGTAAGCCCGGATCTATAAAACTTCCATTTTGTTCATCCCTAGACTTCAGATCTTATCTTTTTAAGTTCTTTTAATTACCGAGGTATAAAACCAGTCTTTGCTTTGGTTACATTTGCTTAAATAAGTGCATATAGCGTCTGCTGACAGGCAAAACTTCCTGGCAATATTTTAAATGTATTTGAGCTGTATCTCCGTCTCGGATGACATGTTGAATGGCTTTAAAGTTAACGACTACTGAGCGATGTACTTGTACGAAATGTTGTGGGTCCAGCTGGGCAGAAAGGTCTTTTAGAGGTGTTTTAATCAGTGCTTCAGATGTCTTCCCATGTGATTCACTCCAGGCTATTAGCGTATATTTTTCATCGGAACGTAAATAGTGGATATCCTCTACCGCGATTAAACGCAGGGTGTTTCCAATAGAGGCTTTAATCCAGCGCAAATAATTGCTTGGTTGCGTCTTTTGAAACTGCTCGGTAATTTGTTCCAACGACTGAAGGCTGTTTTTTACTGAGCTTGTCATTTGCAGGCGTTCTTGCAGACGAGACACGGTGTTGGCTAGTCGGTCGTTTTCCACAGGCTTAACCAGATAATCCAGGGCTTCTTGCTGGAAGGCCTTCACGGCATATTGATCGTAGGCGGTAATAAAGACCAAATGGGCGCGGCGGCCAATTTCCTGTGCTGCCTCAACGCCGGAAATACCCGGCATTTGGATATCGAGAAAGCAAATATCCGGCTGGTGGAGCTCAAATAACTCTATGGCTTCTCGGCCATTGCGCGCCTCCGCCACAACTTCCAATTCGGGCCATTGGGCGGCAAGTTTGCGAATAAGGGCTTGACGCAGTAGGGGCTCATCATCGGCGACCAGGGCGGTAGCAGTGCACAGTGTCATAGGTGTTGTTTCCTGGCGATAGGGTAGTGGATTTCTGCGAGCATTCCCCGAGGTTGTAGGGCCGATAATTCCAGCGAAGCCGTTTCCCCAAAAGTAAGGCGTAAACGTTCTCGCAATGTTGAAAGTCCTGTCCCCATTCCGCTGGTTTTACCTTGCATGCCCACCCCGGTATCTTGAACTTTTACCCTGCACATACCTTTATGTAGGAGTACACGTATTTTTATTTCACCGCCGCTTTCGCTGGGATCTATGCCATGGCGAACGGCATTTTCAACAAGGGTCAATAAGGCCAAAGAAGGGCAGGGTAGTGAGTGAACCTCTTCATCGGCATTGATAGAAAAATGCAGGCGATCGGGCATGCGCATTTTCATCAGGGACAGGTAAGCTTTGACCAGGGACAGTTCTTGGCCAAGAGTGCTCTGGCTTGAATCCAACTGTGGAATGGTTGCACGCAGATAGGTGATCAGGCTGTCCAGTAGTGCTGGTGCCTGTGGAGAGGCGGAATCCACCAACTCGCGCACATTGGCGAGCGTATTAAAAAGGAAGTGTGGCGTTACCTGGGACTGTAACAATCGCAAGCGACTATCCAGTGCCTGCCGCTCCAGTGCGCCCCGCGCACGTTCAAATTGTCTGGCCTGCTCGCGTACTATTTCATCTCGCTGGCGCAATAGGGCGGACATGGCGATCCAGGGGGCAAACAATACACCGGTTACCATAATGGCAAGAAAGCCCAGGTGCTGGTCGTGGTTTTGCCAAAATGAGGGTCCACCTTCTTCTGCTGTGCCCATGTAGACGGTCAGTAAGGCCAAGGGTATGGATAGAGCTACCCCAACAACTTGAAGGGCCCAGCGCGGTAATGATTGCGGTAACTTTTGGGGCCAATGTTCCAACAGTCTGTAAGACAGCAGCGCGGCCAGTGCGGAACTGCTGGTGCGCACCAGCAGTTCTGGATAAGTACCTTTCCAGTAAAGTCCTAGGAGCAGGGTCCAAGCCAGTATGGCGATTAGCACCGTAAGTAACTGCTGCCGGCCGGGAAGCGGCAACTTATCGATTGAAAGTTGAGGGGGTTGGTGCATGGCGGTACTTAATCCTTATCCGTAGCCGCCATTTTCACACACTGGGCTGGCGAAGCTTATCCTTAAAGTGAGGCCTTGCCCTGCAAATGGAGTTTGCGTCTTTGTGCCAGGGCATCCATTGAGTAGAGCGCTAGACCCATCCATACAAACATAAAGGTAGTGAGTTTGCCCTCGCTAAATGGCTCACCAAGCATTTGGGTGGCGACCACCAGCATTAGTGAGGGCCCGATGTACTGCAGGAATCCCACCGTGGATAAGTTCAGCCTGCGCGCAGCAATTGTGAATAACAGCAGTGGCACTAGGGTGACGGGGCCGGCCAATACCAACAGACTGTTTAGTTCCCAGCCGTTGTTCAATAAGTTACTGGTGGGGCTGGCGCTCCAAAGCAGGTAGATCAAGGCTACCGGCAACATATACAGAGTCTCTATGGCCAGCCCGGTAAGGCTTTCCACCGGCGCACGTTTGCGCGCAAGCCCATAGAGGGCGAAAGACCCAGCCAGGAATAGGGCGATGACCGGCACACGGCCGAACTGCCAGAGTTCGTGGACAATACCCATGGCGGCAAGCGCCACCGCCAACCATTGTAGGCGCCGCAATTTTTCTCCTAGGAATAAAACCCCCAGGACAATATTGATTAATGGGTTGATGTAGTAGCCGAGACTACTTTCCAGCAGATGGCCATTGTTAATAGCCCAAATAAATACCAGCCAGTTACCGCCAATCAGTGCGGTAGTAAGGGTCAACACCCGCATTTTCTTGTGGTCGCGCAGAGTGCGGATAAGATCGGGCAATTTGCCCAGCAGTAACATAATCAGCAGCGCCAGCGCGAAGGACCAGATACTGCGGTGGGCGAGGATCTCAGCTGCGGGAATGCCTTGTAGCTGATTAAAGTAAATTGGGGCCAGCCCCCAAATAAGGAAGGCGGCAACGCCGGCGAGAAAGCCGGTAGTGGCGGTATCGTTGTTGCGCAAGGGAACACCTGCTATGGAAAATGCGATGTTGGCTTGGGCCCGGTCACGCGAGAGGGTGCGTGTGGGACTGAACCAACAGAATAGGAGCTGCTATTGTAGAAGTGAGCGCCATGGTGGATCAATCCTTTTATCGATCAGCTGAGGGCGCAGAAAGACGGGTGGCAGAGGAGTTGCACACCCGTCCATAGAGGGCTTTCTAGGGAGCTAGAACAACACGCGGCAGCGCAGGGTGCCGGGGATATTCTTCAGTTTTTCCAGCGCTAGGTCCGAGTAAGCCGCATCCACATCAATCACCACATAACCCACTGTCTCGTTAGTCTGCAGGTATTGGGCAGAGATGTTGATGGCATTATCTGAGAACACCTGGTTAATGGCACTCAATACACCGGGGACATTTTTGTGGATATGCAGCAGGCGATGGGTACCGGCGTGTCCTGGCAGTGCCACCTCGGGGAAATTCACAGAGCTGGTGGTGGTACCGTTATCGGAGTAGTGCGCCAGTTTTTCCGCCACCTCGGTGCCGATATTTTCCTGGGCTTCCATGGTGGAGCCGCCCACGTGGGGAGTCAGCAGGGCGTTGTCGATGCCGCGCAGTGGGGAGAGAAATTCATCGTCATTGCCGCGTGGCTCTACCGGGAATACATCGATAGCGGCACCGGCCAGGTGCTTACTATTGAGGGCTTCTGCCAGGGCTTCAATATTCACCACGGTGCCACGGGAGGCGTTTAGCAATATGGCGCCGGGCTTCATTTGTGCGATTTCTTCGGCACCCATCATCATTTTGGTAGAGGGCAGCTCGGGTACATGCAGGGAAACGACATCGGACTCGCGCAGTAACTCCTGCAAGGAGCCTACCTGGCTGGCGTTGCCCAACGGTAGCTTGGTGATGACATCATAAAATTTCACCCGCATACCGATGGCCTCAGCCATGACTGATACCTGCGAGCCAATAGCACCGTAACCGATAATCCCCAGGGTTTTACCGCGGGCTTCGAAGGAGCCCACTGCGGATTTGAGCCAGCCACCGCGATGGCACACGGCATTTTTCTCTGGGATACCGCGCAGCATGAAGATGGTCTCGGCGATAATCAGCTCCGCCACGCTGCGGGTATTGGAATAAGGCGCGTTAAATACGGCAACACCGAGCTCAGTGGCCGCTTGCAGGTCCACTTGGTTGGTTCCGATACAGAAACAGCCAACGGCAACCAGTTTCGGGGCATTTTCTAGCACCTTGCGGGTCAGCTGGGTGCGGGAGCGAATACCGATAAAATGGGCATCCGTGATCTTCTCGATCAACCGATCTTCGGGCAGGGAAGTTTTTAGAAACTCTACGTTGGTGTAGCCACGGGAGGCCAACAGATCAATAGCCGACTGGTGTACACCTTCCAGCAGCAGGATGCGAATCTTGTCTTTTTGCAGGGACTTTCTTTGATCGGAATTGTGCGGAGCCATAAACTATCTCTTCACTGAGTGCGGGTAACGCGATGTAAAAAGTGCTTTGCCACTTCTAAGAGGTGCCGAAGTCAGGCGAAGGCGCGATCATAGCACATGCTGGTTATATCGCTTTATTCGAAATTCCTATCCTAACTATCTTATTTATTTATGTACCAACACCAATTTACCTGTGGCAGTGAAGTTCCTTACAAGCTAGGCAAGATTATCTGTGTGGGGCGAAACTATGCCGACCACGCCGCCGAGTTGAATAATCCGGTACCTGAGGAGCCGTTGCTGTTTATCAAACCGGCTACTGCGGCAGTAGACATGGCCAAACCTATTCACCTGCCCACGGGACGTGGCAGCTGTCACTTCGAGGGTGAGTTGGCACTGCTGATCGATAAGAAATTGACCGATGCCAATGCGACAGAAGTTCCCCCGGCAATTGCTGGGCTGGGTCTCTCGCTGGATCTCACTTTGCGTGATTTACAGTCACAACTTAAGCAAGCCGGGCACCCCTGGGAAAAGGCCAAGGGCTTTGATAATTCCTGCCCCCTTTCTTCTTTCGTCAAATTGGACTGGTTGCCGGATTGGGACAAGCTTAGTTATTCGCTGTGGCTAAACGGCGAGCAACGCCAGTGTGGTAAAACTGAGCATATGCTCACCCCAATACTCGATTTGGTGGCCTATATCAGCAGTTACTTTACTCTTGAACCCGGCGACGTGGTATTGACTGGCACCCCAGCGGGCGTCGGTGAGCTGCATCACGGCGACAAGCTGATGATGCAGTTACAGGATGATTGGTTACAGGTGGAGACTGAGGTCGTGTAATTCTACTTAGGGGCCTGCCTCTTGGGGCCCCTTAATGTACTTGCCAAGCCACAATAAGCCGGATGCCAGCAACCCCTTTGATTTGTGATCACATTTTCGATATAACCTGAAAAAACTAATAGTCTCAGACGAGGTGTGCCATGAAAGAAGAAAATAATATCCCGCAAAACCTGCAGGAGTGGCAGGCTCTGGCGGCCTCACTCAAGATTGAAGGCCGAGCCTTTATCAATGGCGAGTATGTAGATGCTCTATCTGGGGAAACTCGTGCCACCTATAACCCCGCCAATGGTGAAGAATTGGCGCAGATCGCCAGCTGCGGTCCACAGGATGCCGATTTGGCAGTCAATGTGGCACGCGAGACTTTTGAGTCCGGTGTCTGGTCGAAAATGCCGCCGATGCAGCGCAAAAAAATCCTGGTGCGATTTGCCGAACTGATCGAAGAACACTTAGTGGAAATTGCCCTGTTGGAGAGCCTGGATGCGGGTAAGCCCATTGGCGATACCATGGCCGTGGATGTTCCCGGGGCAGCCACCACTATTCGTTGGAGTGGTGAGGCCATCGACAAGATCTACGATGAAGTTGCTCCTACAGGCCCGGGTGAGCTTGGTCTGGTAACCCGCATGCCGCTGGGGGTGGTGGCGGCAATCGTGCCCTGGAATTTCCCATTGTCCACCACCGCTTGGAAGTTGGGGCCGGCGTTGGCCACTGGCAATAGTGTGATTCTAAAGCCGGCCTCCAATACCCCGCTGACAGCGATTAAATTGGCTGGTTTGGCCAAGAAAGCAGGTCTGCCCGATGGCGTACTGAATGTATTGCCGGGACCAGGTAGTAGCTTGGGTAAGGCGCTGGGCCTGCATATGGATATCGACTGCCTCACCTTCACCGGTTCCACCGAAGTAGGCAAGACCCTCACCGAGTATTCCGGTCAGTCAAACTTGAAGCGCACTTTCCTGGAGTTGGGTGGAAAGAGCCCGAATATTGTCTTTGCTGATGCCGACTTGGATAAGGCCGCCGATGCAGCAGCACTGGCCATTTTCTATAACCAGGGGGAAACTTGTACTGCGGGTTCACGCCTGCTGGTAGAAAAGAGCATCGCTGATGAGTTTATTCAAAAGGTAAGCAAGGCTGCCGAGCGCTTTAAGCCCGGCCACCCACAAGATCCCAATACCGCAATGGGTGCGCTGATCGATCGCAGTCAGTTCGATACGGTTGAATTCTACGTGGCCAAGGGCCTGGAGCAGGGCGCGCAGCTGGTATGTGGTGGTCAGCCGGTGGATGAGGTGGCCGGTGGCTACTATTATGAGCCGACCGTATTTCGCAATGTGACTGGCGAAATGACCATCGCCCGCGAAGAGATTTTCGGCCCGGTACTGTCGGTGATCGAATTTGAAACAGAGGAGGAGGCGCTCGCCATAGCCAATGATTCCATCTACGGGCTGGCGGCAGGTATCTGGACCAACAACTTGGGCCGCGCCCATCGGATGGCCCGCGATATCTATGCGGGCTCTGTGTGGGTCAATAACTACTTTGGCGGAGATATCACTGTCCCATTTGGTGGCTTTAAACAGTCGGGTAACGGCCGGGATAAGTCCCTGCACGCCTTGGATAAGTACTGTGAATTAAAATCCACCTGGATAGATCTCAGCTAGATTCACTCTTCCTGCATCTTAGTAGCATAAATTTACAAAAGGGCCACGAATAGTGGCCCTTTCTTTGCCTCGCTAGTTTATTTATCACCCCTTTTATTTTCCTGTCACCTAGCTATTCAATCTGGCGTGAATTATTTAGTCAGCTATACCTAAGTTATCGCCTTTTAAAAATGCCTTCGGCGACATGGCCCATAAACTGGGCTGGAGTCTGTGGAAAAACCAGCTTGAGGAGAATTGGCTTGAGAAAAATCTGCCTGTTTGTCGTTATCCTGGCTGTCAGCGGAATAACACCTCTACGGGCAGCGGAGGCCCCCAGGTTTGGAGAGATTGCGGGGCTAGTCAGTGTGGAGCGAATATATGCCCAGGCAATGCGCACCACACAGGTCCACAGTTTGATTGGCAATTGGATGGAAGTATTTGTCCGGCATGGCGATGCGGTGGAAAAGGGGCAACTTTTGGCGGTTTACAAAAGTACTAGGGGGAGGGCTGTGTTGGAATATATTGCCAGTCGTTCCGGGCGGGTACTTATTAATAGCCGGGCAGCACTGAATACCGTAGAAAGTGTTCTGGAAATCATCACGGTACCCCATGAAGAATATTGTCGACATGTAGATTGCACAGCTGCAACAGAGGAATAGAGCTGATCTATCGGGTTCATCTACTGGTTGTGAGTATTCTGGGGGTTCTGGAACAGGGCCTCTTACCTCATGAAACTCATTTATACCCATGAAAACCGCCTCTTGGTGGAGCTGGTTAAAAGTCGCCTGGAAGTTGCCGGTATAGCGGTCAAACTGAAAAATGAATTTGCCCAGGGTGCATCTGGAGAGCTGGCCCCGAACCAAGCTTGGGCGGAACTTTGGTTGGAGCGAGACCGAGATTATGAGCGGGCCTGTCAGCTATTACAGGATGCCGAAGCTGAACAGAGAGGCTGGACCTGCCCCAGCTGTGGTGAAGAGAACGGGGCGGCCTTTGACTATTGTTGGCAATGCGGAAAATCACGGCCGGTAGCCTGTGAAGAATAGCTATTTTCATGTGTCCAAATTGTATTCCTTCAAGCAGAAGTAATGTTCTTAGCCTGATAAAAATAAAGCATTAATTTTTGGCGCAACGACTTCTAAGTGTTTATTTAGAGTGTGTATTGAAAGCTAACTTATCCTGTGTAGAAAACGTCAGTTAAGGGTGACCTATGAGCGATCAACCTCACGGTGTTTCTATCGGTTTGGAGCAACAAGGCAATCACTTCTTTTTGACTCTGCGAGCTCGCGGAAAACTGACGCATGAGGATTACCAGACCATGGTACCCATGCTCAACTCCGCTATTGCCGGTGTAGAAAACCCCAAGATTGATTGTCTAATGGATGCCAAGGAGTTACAGGGTTGGGAGCCGCGCGCTGCTTGGGACGATTTAAAATTAGGGTTATCTCATGGCCGTGAGTTTAATCGGATTGCGGTAATCTCTGATAAGCGCTGGATGAAAATAGCTAGTAAAGTGGGGAGCTGGTTTATCAGCGGTGAGTATAAAGTATTTGATTCTGAAGATAAGGCCATGATTTGGTTGCGTCAAGACGAATAGAGTAGCTTAATATGGCCTACTCCCTGACACTCTCTTCTGAACTCTGAGTTAGTAGAGAAGTCAGGTGACTACAAAAGATAAAGTTTGGCGCTGACTGTGCCATATTGGCCTCCCCTAGTTACGGGAAGAACATTTCAGAATAATTAATAGATAAGGAATTTTTATGTTCGAGTGGATAGCCAGCCCAGAAGCTTGGGTTGCTCTGGCTACATTGGCAGCGCTGGAAATAGTTCTGGGTATCGATAATATTATTTTTATTTCTATTCTCGTTGGGCGCCTTCCGCCCCATCAGCGCGAACCGGCTCGTTTTATTGGCCTGACCCTTGCTATGGTAATGCGCTTAGCATTATTGTTTTCCATCGTCTGGATTATGGGGCTGGTAGAGCCGCTGTTTAGTATTTTTTCAATGGAGATATCTGGTCGCGATATCATTTTAGTGGGAGGCGGCTTGTTCCTGATCGCTAAAGCCACACATGAAATACACAACAGCTTGGAGGGTGCTGAGACTGATTCGGCCTCACTGGGGACCGCCGGCTTTGGCATGGTGCTTCTGCAAATTGCCATTCTCGACATCGTATTTTCACTCGATTCTGTGATTACTGCCGTAGGTCTGGTGGATGAAATCTCCATTATGGCTGTCGCTATTGTTCTTGCGGTAATGGTTATGCTGATAGCAGCCAAACCAATAGGTGACTTCGTCGATCGTCATCCCACGGTTAAAATTCTCGCGCTGGCGTTTTTGATTATGGTTGGACTTACCCTGGTGGTAGAAGGTTTTGATGTGCATGTACCCAAGGGGTATATCTATTTTGCCATGGCATTCTCGATGGCAGTGGAGATGCTTAATTTGCGCCTACGTAGTAAGAAAGAGCGCAAAACAAAGCCGGTGCGGTTACATCATGCATTACGTGAGAGTGATAACTAGTATATAAATCCAGTCTTAATTGGGCGAATGGTGAATCAGCACTTCGCCCAATTTAAAGTGACTAATATACTGTAAAAATTAGTAATTACTTCTTTTGTTTCTCAGTATTAGGTAGGTTAATCCTAGTGCTAGAGTTGCAGCTGCCAGCCCGATTAATTCTCCCGCACTGACTTTATCCAGATCCAGAATTATAAACTTACGCGCAAGCGCCAGTATAGCAATTAAGACTACAACGGTAGTTTGAATAATACTCTGCTGCTTGGTTACCACATATTGCAGAGTGTGGCTGAACTCCAGTGCAATCAGTAAGGTAATAATCTCACCGAAAATAGTCTGGAATACTTTGTGATCAAGAGGATCTTTCATGCCGATCAATAGCATGGAGTATACAGAATAGGCAAGACGACTAATGGCGATAATAACAATTACAATAATGATAAAGGTGAGAAGTAGAGCAATAAAGCTTTCGAATTTACGGTAATAATTCTGGATGGCACTTTCTGGCTTGGCGGTCTCTTTATCTGAATTACTCATAGTTAATTGCCTGTGAAAGTAGGCTAGGCATATTAAGCATTTAGAATTTCTTAATGAGGCTATTCATAAAATATATTTACTCCATACCTGTTATGACTTCATTTTTCATCAATGAAATAACTTTAGTACTCATTGGCATTAATCTATGTAAGATAACCGGAACCTCATAAGATACACCAATTCCCAGCTGGGCACTGCTGTGTGGCATTATGGTGATGTCGTATTTAGTCCAAATTGAGACAGGTTGGGTTTGTTCCAAGAGGTGTATTGACTTGTTTAAAGATTTTAAGAAGTCACTACCCACGCGTAGCTGTTTCCCTCCTTTATATGGCAGAAAATTTGCCCAATAGCTACCATGGTGTGGAGAGGCAATAGAGATAAATTTATGCACCTTATCAATACCGCTCATGGCTTGTAGGTAATAGCGCGCGACAATTCCCCCCATGCTAAACCCTATCAACGTACAAGTCTCCTCTCCCTTAAGTATATTCTCCATCTTTGCCATTAATTGAGCGGATAAATGCTCCATACCGTGCCAACCTGAGTTGTAACGCAAGTGAATGTAATGTGTGTTATAGCCTGCTTCAGAAAGTATACGTTGCATTTTTAACAGAGAAGTACCCCGGTCAAAAATCCCGGGGACTAATAGAACAGTATGGCTTTTGCGGCTCATGCGTGACAGGTATTCAGTTGTTTAGAGTTGGTATGTTTGGGGTAACACGATTAACTTATTAGTTTCTCGACTGAAGAGTGTAGTTTGCAAGTCAAAGGCGTAGGAATTTGCTTGGTGACACTAATAATGTATTTGTAAGTTATGTTGGCATGTAGAGAATCATTTGGTGTCGATAATGTTGCTGTTGTGGATTTTTCCGAATGCTGCTTATTTTTTTGCTGAGGCAGTAGCCTTTTATTTTATTTGTTGTGAGTGATCGGAGTGAAATATGAAGATGCCTTCAAATCGTTCTAAGAATTCAGATTGGCCTGAACTTCACTTTCAAGATTGGTCAGACACAGTGGCCACATTACATCTGTGGACACAGATCATTGGTAAGATTCGCTTGGTTCAGACACCTTGGACAAACCACTCCTGGCATGTGCCTTTTTATATATCAGCAAGGGGATTGAATACTTCTCTGATCCCCTATGATGGAAGAGCTTTTTCTATTGAATTTGATCTTCTTGAGCATCAACTTTCAATATTGGTCAGTGATGGTGGCAGGCGTATCATACCGTTAACGCCAATGTGCGTTGCCGATTTCTATATGGCGGTTATAAATGTAATGAGGGATCTTGGTCTTTCAGTTGAAATCTATACCACACCTAGTGAGATTGCCAATAGTATCCCCTTTGAAGAGGATAGGAATCATTGTCATTATGACTCAAGGTTTGCAACCCGTTTTTGGCAGGTGCTAGTGCAAATAGATAGAGTTTTTAAAGAGTTTCGTTCCCGTTTTATAGGGAAATGCAGTCCTGTGCATTTTTTCTGGGGAAGTTTTGATTTAGCGGTTACACGTTTCTCTGGCAGAGAGGCACCTCTGCATCCTGGAGGTGTTCCAAATTTCCCTGACTGGGCTGCTCAAGAGGCATACTCTCATGAAGTCAGTAGTGCTGGGTTTTGGCCCGGCGGAGGAGGTTATAAAGATGCTGCATTTTATTCTTATACGTATCCTGCATCTGATAAATTTTCGGGTCAAGAGGTTAGTCCGGATTCTGCGTTTTATTCAAAGGAGCTGTCTGAATTTATCCTTCCTTATGATGAGGTGAGGAAGTCTACGGCACCAGATGAAACATTATTGGCTTTTCTGCAGAGTACCTATGAAGCTGCAGCGAGCACTGGAGGGTGGGATCGGAGTGCTCTAGAGAAAGAATTTATTCCAAAAGCTAGATAGAAATATTGATAGCAAAATCATAGGTATGATTATTAAGGTGGATGTAATCTTGTTTTTGTATGGTAATTCCTGAGCTGAAAATAAACTATCTTACACGTAGTTAGGGAGGGAAAGCTAAAGTTAAAATTTCTTGTGTGTTTATTTTTTGCTAAGCTTGGATATCGCACTATAAGTAGTGTGATATCCAAGGGTATGGATTGGAATGAGTATTACTCTCAATTGTTAGTGATAAATAAGCCGGGTAGGAATTCTAGAGGTAATTATTGATATCCCACGCCCGGCGACTTTTATCAACCTCTAGAAGGGTCTTTAGGATAGCAGTATGACCTGAGCCACCGATAGCAATTACTTTAGTTCCTGGCTGGGCTTTGGCCTGTATATTAGCGTACATCCGGAAATTACGGTGCCACCAGCTTGCTGCTGCATCGGCCCCAATAAAACCTTTACCTGCACCTATATCATTTTCCATAATATAGAGATTCATATTATCTAGATCTTCCTTTGAGCTATTATGGAATTGCAGTAATTGACCTAAAGATAAAGTGCTGTGCCTGAGAGATGTATCCTTGCCGATCTTCTCTATAAGTTTGTCATGAGTTCTTTTTCTCTCCGGTGTTTCTTTGATCATATAATCTCTTAGTTCAGCACCTTTCCAATGAACATTTCTTTCGTCATAACAAAGTACCTTGTCCAGTCCCGCTTTTTCCGCTATACGAAATCCCAGTTGCTGATTCTCATTTACGCTGAGGTCATGGTTGCCATTTTTATAAGAATTGAACTTGCGATTTATTGTTTTTTGATATGTCGGCGGGCATTCAATTAATACGTGGGTGGGCCCCTCATCTGCAAGCTTGCTAGTAAGTTGCTCCAAATAGCGCTGGTTATTGGGAGTAAGTACGTTGATTACCTCTGACTTTACTGAATCCAATCCAGGATTATGAAAATGAAAAACACCAAATAGCATTACTTGGGCTGCTGGTGTGTCCTGTTCTGGTATTACGGGTTTTTCAGTGGCGTAGCCAATAGAGTTGGCAGCTAAAGCAAATGTACTAGCTAAAATTAAGGTAAGCTTTCTCATTGTTATACTCCCTGTGTTCATTAAAATGAGTGACGGTTGTTATGTCACTCACGGTAAGACGCTGTAGAATCACAGGGAGATGCAGTATTAATAAATTTATTATCTGCTATTTAAATAAAGCTATCTGGTACTAATGGCTTAAAGGTCCATTGATCACCCTGTCTCATTGAAACCATTTAACAGAAAGGCCTTATTCTTAAATGGCTAGATGTTTCCTCTCATTCTTGAAACTATCGTCTCAGCATTTTTCATCCTTGCAGCTTGGGCTACTTCTGTCACTACAATCGTTTTTCCAATTGGTGATAAGGATATACCTGCAAGCTTTAAGTGTTGAATGGCGAAAGGGATACCAATGATGGTTACAAAGCAGGCAATAGCATGTACCAAATGACCAATCGCCAGCCAAATTCCGGCAAATAGGAACCAGATGATATTGCCGATCAAGCCAAGTCCACTGGTCCCAATATCTTCGTTTAGGGTCAGCTCCTTGCGTGAAATAGCCTCACGTCCAAAGGGAAAGAATGAGAACTTGCCCATTACAAAGCAGGCCCTACCCCAGGGAATACCGATAATGCTGACAAAGGCGATTAGTGCAAAAAACCACCAGCAAAGTCCCATAAAGACTCCGCCAAGAATAAACCATAAGAAATTGCCCAGGGTTCGCACACTTACTTCCTCGAGAGTTATTGTGGGGACTTAATGCAGTTGCTGTTCAGGTACCAGGGCTAAAACCTTGCCAGGCGGCACCTAGAAAGGCGATATCTACCCCCTTTTGATATGCCCATACCACTCTGACGCGGTAGAGAGCTTCTATAGATGCATTAGGGCAAAAATTTGAATGAAGCACAATGGCTGGCATAGAGTGGTCAATCTCACCGGCTGGCGAAAGAGAGGTGAGCGCACTAGAAGAAAGCCCAATACTGCTAAGGATTACCGTTTATTAGCTTTTATACTTTATGGGATGAGTTCGTTGGCTGGGGCATTGGCATTCAGTAGCCGCTCGCATTGACTCTTGCCAATAATTGGCAGTTGGTTATCCAAAAATCCCATTTGTTTAAGTACAGAAGCTTGATCCCAATAGATATGTTCTGAGCTGATCTTATCGCCGTCAAAGTCAATTACTGCAACATGGGGAACAGACAGTTTCCTTCCCGTGGCTTCGATACCTGGAGCGAACCAATCCATACGCAGGGAGTGTGTCAAATGCAGGATAAACTCATCGATAACTCTGTGTTTTCCTACTGTGCGAGTCAGTAGCTCCAGACTAACATCGGCCGGCATCTGCGGTATAAAAATATCCCGATAGAAGTTCCTCAGGGGTTCCTTTCCGGTTGCACCTGTGTTTACCGGGACGTGAATTAAAACAGGGTTGTCGGTCATAGTGGCGATAGCAGCATCAGCATCCTTTAGCTCAAACTCGGCTGCTGTATGGGTTTCCCAGACCGTAACAAGTCGCTCTTCTTGCTCACTCATGTTTATTACCACTCCATATTCCAAAAGGAGATAGGTACCAATGGCAATGTGATCCGCTCAATTGAGCCTTACTTTTATCGATATCTCTACCAATGTCTAGATCAAGGTTTCTCTGCCACGGGCATCCAAAAGAAAGAATAGTTGCAATATAGATTGAAAAATTGGGGATGCTGGTGTTTCTTGATGTTTATAGTGAATTCTGTTGAATATCAGCCAGGGAGACTGGTTTTATTTAGGTAAAGCTTGACTGGATATTTATGGTGAGGGAGGGGTAGAGGCGCTTTACAGAACTTTTAGCTAATTTTCAAATTCAATGTAAAGCGCTGAAATCTCTTAACCGCGCCAGTAGTTATTGGCGGCAGCTACTGTCTGAAAGTTGATGGCAACTACCTGGGATGAGGCGATCAAGCTATCTGCGTTTTCCTCGTAGGAAGCTCTCAACTTGCCTCTGACCTCATCCGAAGGTTGGGTGTATTTCACTCCCATTCTGGATAGTTTCATGGCCAATTCAAACCCTTGCTGTGCATTTTCGGTAATCAAACTTTCTAACCACATGTGTGACATGAACTTCCCTCTCTTGTGTATAAAATCTGTGGTGGCTTAAATATACCGACTTAACATTAAAAATGAAGGCCTAAATTGTGACGTCCTTCAATATTGTTAAGCCAGTACATACTTACTGATATATTGATTAAATTGGATAAGATCAAAAGACCCTTTGATTTCAAATTTGACCTTTCCCACCTCGCTGAGATACACCACGATTTCACAGTCCAGGTCAAAGGTGCCAGAGCTTTCTACAGAAAACGCCTGTATTTTACTGTAGGGCAGTGATGTGTAATCGACCTTGGAGCCGGTAATTCCCTGGACGTTGGCTGCGATAATTCTTTTGTTGGTAAAAACCACCTGATCGCGAATGGTTTTGAACCCTGCGAAGATAGATTCACCTTCAATTAAAAATTTATTGAAATCATCTCTAGCCTCGGAGATATCAATAGGCTTCAGTTTGAATATGGGTGAACTTTCAAAGTCGATCATAAAGCTTCCATGTGATTCATTTTGACACGCAGTTATTGTATATATGCTGCATTTTTATAACAGTGCAAACCTTAGGGTTTATTGCCAGTCATTAATGGCTTATAGGTCTTTCGTCTGGGAAGCAGTAACCTAGACCAATTTAGGCTACTGTGGCTTTGCCGATAGTTAGTTTTTAATTACTAAAGCCCGCAAAAATAGCTGCACAGCCGGGTGGTCTGCTGCATTCTTTTTAAAAGTTGCAGCATTCTGAATGCGGTAGTGAAAACGCTCGGCCAATAGCGGCTTCAGTTTGCCGCACGCCACATATTTTTGTGCGAGATAATCCGGTAGAAAGCCCACAAAACAGCCGGATAGAATCATCGCTAGCCTCGCGGCCATATGGTTAGCGGTGGAACGGTTGGGAAATAATCGGTAAAGGTGAGCCGCGCCAGAGAGCACTGCATGACTGGGGGCTGCCAGTTCCTGCTGAGTAAGTAATTCCTCGCTGACCTGATCCGCTTGGGCACATGGGTGTTGGGCGCCACAGTAGAGTGTGGATTGGTGGTGGAATAGCGGCTGGTATTCCAAGCCTGGTCGACGTGTGTGCAGGGGGTTAATCCCCACATCGGCGCGGCCGGCGAGTATCTCCAGCTCCAGTTCCTGGGGTGCGGCAAGTTGTACCTCCAGGTGTAGCTGGGGGGCCTGTTGGCGAAGGTGGGCAATGGTTGCCGGCAAATCCAGTTGTGGTATCTCCAGCACATCGTCTGGCATCACCAGACGCAGATTTCCGGTGAGGTGAGACTGAATGGCATTCACCTGGCTTTTAAAGGCTTCCAGATGGCCATCCAATTCGAGGATGGCCTCGAAGAGTGACTCCCCCTCAGGTGTCAGTTTGAAGTCGGCACGACCGCGGGAGCGCAGGCACAATTGCATACCCAGGCGGGCTTCCAGGTCGGAAATATGTACGCTAATGGTGGAGCGGCCGATATTGAGCGCTACCTCTGCAGGCGCCAGGCCACCGGCGCGCACCACTTCACGGAAAACGCGTAACAGGCGAAGGTCTATATCGCTGAGGCGCCCGCCCAAGGCGCTTTTTGTCTTGCCCATCTGCTGATTTATCCCGTGTTATTTGAGTTAGTTTGCCGTAGCTTAGGCACTGCCCGCGGAGTGGGGATTGGAGTGGACAAGCCACTTCACCCTTAAGTTTGATAAATATAAACTTTAGTTCGAAAAATACTACTATTCTCCCTGGGCTGCTGCGGCCAGAATCGCCGCAATACCATTAATAACAGTAAATTATCAGGAGTTTTCCGGTGGAACTGGCGAATCCAAACCTGTTGAAGTCTCAGAACTATATCGATGGAGAGTGGCGGGATGCTGCGGGCACCGCAGAGGTGCGCGATCCGGCCAATGGCGAAGTACTGGGCTTAGTGGCCGATGGTTCAGCGGAGGATGCAGAGGCGGCGGTAGCAGCTGCGAGCGCCGCATTCCCGGAGTGGAGCCGCCGCACCGCCGGCGAACGTGCCGCCATCCTCAAGCGCTGGTACCAGTTGATTATGGATAACAGCGATGATTTAGCGCGTCTCCTCACTTTCGAGCAGGGCAAGCCGCTGGCGGAGGCCAAGGGGGAAATTATTTATGGCGCCTCTTTTATCGAGTGGTTTGCTGAAGAGTGTCGCCGAGCCTACGGCCAGACGATCCCTACCCACAATCCAGCGATGCGCCTGAGCACCATCCGCCAGCCGGTGGGTGTGGTGACCTGCATCACCCCATGGAACTTCCCCAACGCCATGATTACCCGTAAGGCGGCACCGGCGCTGGCAGCCGGCTGTACTGTGGTGATCAAGCCGGCACTGGAGACCCCGCTGTCCGCATTGGCGTTGTGCCAGCTGGCAGAGGAAGCGGGTCTTCCCAAGGGCACCATCAATGTGGTGACCGGCAGTGACTCACCGGGCATCGGCAAGGTACTGACCCAGGACCCGCGCGTGGCCAAATTTACCTTCACCGGCTCCACCGCCGTGGGCAAGCTGCTGATGGCGCAGTGCGCCAGCACCGTGAAGAAGATGTCCATGGAACTAGGTGGCAATGCGCCTTTTATCGTATTCGACGATGCAGATATGGAGACGGCGGTGCAGGCCTGCGTGGCGACCAAATTCCGCAACGCTGGCCAGGTGTGTGTGGCCACCAATCGCATTTATGTGCACGATTCGGTACACGATGAGTTTGTGGAAAAGCTGCGTGCCGAAGTGGCCGCACTGAAAATCGGCCATGGCTCCGAAGAAGGTGTCAGCATGGGGCCGATGATTTATCGTCGCGCGGTGGATCGGGTACAGGACCTAGTACAGGATGCGGTAGAAGCCGGGGCGAAAATCGAGATTGGCGGTGAGCAGCTGCCCAATGGAGAAAACTATTTCGCTCCCACCCTGCTGACCGATGTCACGGATGCTATGCGGGTGGCTCAGGAGGAGAACTTTGGTCCCATCGCCGCAGTACAGAAGTTTACCGATGAAGCCGATGTGATCCGCCGTGCTAACGATACCCCTTACGGTTTGGCTGCCTATGTGATGAGCGAGAACATTCGCCGCGCGAACCGTGTGGTGGAAGCGCTGGATTACGGCATGATTGCCTGTAACACCGGGGTATTCTCCACCACCGTAGCGCCTTTTGGCGGCAACAAAGAATCCGGTATTGGCCGCGAGGGCGGTGTCGAAGGCATGGCCGAATTCTACGAAACCAAATACTGCTGCTTCGGCGCCTGATTTTTAGTTTCGAACGGCAGTGCCGTGCGCTTGTCTGAGATTGCACAAGCGCCTGAAAAAATTCGTGGGAGTCGCTGGCTCCCCAACGTAAATATTTTGAAGTTTCAGGGAACTTGCGGAGATACAGTTTATGTCTGAAATGCCAACCAACGCTTTCTGGATGCCCTTTACCCCCAACCGCACCTTTAAATCTGCCCCGCGGATTGTTGAGCGCGCCGAGGGTATCTACCTCACCGAAAAAGGTGGTCGCCAGATTATTGATGCCACCGCCGGTCTCTGGTGCAGCAATGCCGGTCACGGCCGCACAGAAATTGCCGAAGCTATTTATCACCAAGCGAAAACCCTGGATTACAGCTCCATCTTCAATTTTGGTCACGAGTTGGGCTTTGAATACTCCGAGCGCTTGGTGAAGCACACTCCCGATGGCCTGGACCATGTATTTTTCGGTAACTCCGGTTCCGAGGCCGTAGAGACCGCGCTGAAAATTGCTCTGCAATACCAGCGTGCGCGTGGCAAGGGCACTCGCACCATGTTTATCGGTCGCGAAAAGGGCTACCACGGGGTGAACTTTGGCGGTATTTCCGTGGGCGGTATCGCTCCCAATTACCAGGGCTTTGGTCAGCCGGTGAAAGCGAACCATATGCGTCACACTCTGGATATTGAGCGCAACGCCTTTAGTCGCGGTTTGCCGGAGCATGGTATAGAGCTGGCGGAAGACCTGGAACGCCTAGTGGCTTTCCACGGTGCCGATCAAATTGCTGCGGTCATTGTCGAGCCGTTTGCCGGTGCTGGTGGTGTAGTACTGCCACCCAAAGGTTACCTGAAGCGCCTGCGCGAGATCTGTGACAAGCACGATCTGCTGCTGATTTTCGATGAGGTGATTTCCGGTTGGGGCCGCACCGGTTCCGCTTTCGCTTCTATCGAGTTCGATGTGACTCCAGATATGATCACCTCCGCGAAAGGTATTACCAATGCGGCGGTGCCTTTGAGTGCGGTGTTTGTAAAAGACGAAATTCATAACACTGTTATGAATGCAGCCGCCGAAGGTATGGTGGAATTTTTCCACGGTTACACCTATTCCGCACATCCAGTGGCCTGTGCTGCGGGTATGGCGACTCTGGATATTTACGAGCGCGAAGGTCTGCTCACGCGTGCGTCTGGTGAAATCGGGCAGCACTGGGAAAATGCCCTGCACAGCCTGGCGGATATGGACAATGTGATCGATGTGCGTAACTACGGCCTGGTTGGTGCTATCGAGCTACGTGCCCCTGAAAACCTCAAAGGTAAGTTCGGAGGCAAGGCTTCCCTTATGGCCTGGGAATCTGGGGTAATGGCGCGTGGTATCGGCGATGCCCTGTGTATGTCCCCACCGCTGATTATCGAAAAACACGAGATCGATGCGATTGTGGATAAACTGCGCGGTGTGATCGGCGAGTTGGCCTGACCCATACCCTCCGCCGGCAGCCTTAGGGCTGCCGGTTGTCTTCATTTATGTCTAGAAAACTCAAAGAGTACTAACCTGTCAGTAACATCGGTTAAATTCACTGGTTCTCTCCGCTATCGTAACTATCTCCAAACTACGTTTGACCGACGTATGATGGGGCCTTTATGGGCAAGGGTCGCAAGCGGACATTGGCAGAACACTCGGAAGGAGGGTTTCATAAGGCTGCTGCCAATGACAAAGCACTATCACTAGAAGACTGATTGTGCTTGAAGTGGTGAAGGGCGTTACAGTAACTGGCATTGACACCAAGCAAGTTTAGCCCACTCTGACTCACCGGTTTTATATGAAAAGCTCTTTTAGGCTGGAAGCTGGTATAAAGCCCACCAACGGACACTAAAGGTTTTATCGGTATCCGAAGAGAGAAGGCCGAGAACTCACTTTAGCCTGCCCAATCTGGCCTCCCCAAATTGTTACCCCTTTACTCCCAGGTCCTAAGGTTTGTACTGTTCTTCGAAAATTCTGCTTGTTGGATTCTATATTTGGACCTTCGTTTTATCCGCTGCTCCCATTGATCTGTAGTTGGGATATAAAGCGATGCTGAATTAGCCGTGCTTGTAAAATAGTCTTGTAAGGTGTCGATGACGTTCTCTTTTTAAATTATTGTTTCCGGAGGAAAAACTTCACTACTCCTTATTATTTTGAAGTTGCTCCTAGTGCTGGTTAATTTTTCTTAATGGCGCGTTGCTATAAAAATTTGTTTCACTGGCTTTGGAAAGCCTAAAGAAAATAAGCGTGATGAGGACTGACTGAAGCTGGTTTTTATCAGGGGGTTGCCGTGTACATTGGAGTTAAAGACATTTCGGGGCAGTTTTTTGAGGGAGATAAGGGGCCTGGTTGGTATTTTAAGATTATCGTGCTCTCAACATTTTGAGAGTGAGAGTGCGGTTTTTACATGTCTGTTTATATTCTATTTCTTCTTTTATCGAGATATTAGATCACTCAAGTAACACAAAGTATCTACCTGTCCTGCCAGCCTAAGATGTATATCTTTTCTTTTGTTTACATATGTGGATGGAAGATAGTGCATGCAGTGAATTAAAATATGAAGACGTACTTTATATTATTTACTGCTAGCCCTCCGTATGGATGTATTTCCTTGTAGAGCAATAGACCAAACCTATTCCGTTTCGTTTTCTTGATCTCATGTTGAGTATTTCTTTGATGTTTCTAAGCCTTTGTTTGCTCCTGCCGTATTTGGGTTTTTATCTGTTCAGTGAGGCGAAAAGTCCTATACAGAAGGTAGCTGGTCCGTCTGCCTCTACTGGTATTAAGCCAATGCGAGCAACAATAGTTGCTTCTGTGGTAATTCTGATTTTTTTCTTTTTGGGGGGAGGTTCCGCTAATGCAGCAGTTTATACAAGCACAACCAGCTCTACAGGCACACATAAGATTAGTTGGTCCTATAACTCATCAGCTGAATACTATTCGATCAATGTCCGAAGGGGATCGACACTAATTGGTACCTATCATGTATCAAACGTTACTAGTAGGACCTTCTCTCATACAGAAAATGGAACATACACTTACTCAGTTACCGCAGTTTATAGCGAAGTTTGGAACCCAATTATCCAGGAGTGGGTAGCTGGTGGGCTGTCATCGCTAGGTGATGTTAGCGTAACAGTAAAGGTACCTGTGCCTGGTATTCCCAGTTCAGTTTCAATACCCAAAACCGATAATAATGGTGAGTTTACAATTTCCTGGGGTACTGCTAGTGGCATTGTTTCTCGATATGAATTGAGAGAAAAGAAAAACTCAGGCTCATACGTGGCAGTTTATTCTGGTACAGCAAGGAGCAAGGAGCAAGGAGCAAGTGGCTAAGTGGACGGACTGATGCTGTTTATAACTATGCTGTTAGGGCCTGTAACGCTTCAGGATGCGGTGGTTGGAGATATGGTGGGAATACCCTTACGGTAAGACGAAGGCCTGGCACACCAGGAACACCAAACAACCCAACAACTAGCCTGAATGGTTATTATAGTATTAGCTGGTCAGCGGCTTCCGGCACAGTTTCCTATTATGAGCTGCTTGAGAGTAGTAACAATGGTTCCAGTTGGACAAGTCATAACACCGGCACCTCGCGCAGCTTCTCGGTAAAAGATAAGGGCCAGGGCACTTATTTATATAAAGTAAGAGCCTGTAACACCTATAGTTGGTCTTGTACAACGGGTGGACAGAAACAGACAGCTGTGAACTACCCTTCAGCAGGTACTGCACCGACAGCCCCCTCAACACACGCCGCTTCAAAGGTTGCAATCACTTGGTCATCCCGGGTCGGTAATGCCTTCTTTTTGAAGGAGAACCAAAGTGGGCGCACCTGGGAGGTAAAAGGGCCGACTACTCGTATAGAGATTAGTGCTCCGTCGAGTGATGGGCAGTACACATACTCTTTAAAATCCTGCATGGTGTTCAGTGAAGGCGGTGGCGCCTCTCCAGAATATAACTGTGGTAATTACAGTAGCGCCAGTAATGTGATGCTCTATCGCAAGGTGCCGGGCAGTGCTCAAGCCCCCACGCTTTCCTCAACGCAGAGTAGCAATGGCGAAGTCAACCTTACTTGGGCTAAGCCTTCAGGTAATGCCACTTATTATTATCTCGAAAAAGAAAAGCAAAATAGTGGCTCCTGGTTGCGTATTGGGACCTCACAAACGGATCTCAGTGAGTCTGTTAAGGGTTTAACTGATGGCGAGTGGAAGTTTAGAGTGCTTGCCTGTAATGGATACGATTGGTCTTGTAACACGAGCTCTGAAAGTAAAGAGCTGAAAGTACGAACACCTCCGGGCACCCCTGGAATTCCAACGATGAGTAGTGGTGGGTCAAACGTCGTTAGCTGGAGCCAGCCTGCTGGAGCGATTAGTGCCTACCAGTTAAGAAGAAAGGTTTTTGATGGTCCTTGGGAGCTGGTGTATTCCGCCAATAAGACTTTTTATCCTGATAGTGATTTAAGGACTGGTACTTGGTATTACCAAGTGAGAGCGTGTAATGATTTTGCCTGCTCAGCTTACTCAGCCTCTGCAGAGATTGTTTATGATGGAGGCGCTTCGAACTCCAGTATTTCTGGCCCTGTTTTAGCGACAGATTACACATTGTTCTGGACAAATTTAGCGGACTCTGTGCGCATCAGTGAACGGGGGCCGGGGGAAACGGCTTATCGTGCTTATCTCAGGTTGCCAACCCAGGAGTCGATCGGTGGCCCGATTGAAGATCGAGGAGAGGGAGAGTATCAATATCTACTGGAGCACTGCCATAGCGATGGAGCAATAATTTATGGTTGCACCGGGACTCTGGGCAGTAAAGTTGTCAAGCGCTTGAATGCTCGCACAGCCGCTATCAATCCCGAAGTCAGTACGAATGGCCAATATGCCGTCTCTTGGGATCCCGCGCCGTTTACGATTGATCACTACCAATACCGGGTTAACGCTGGCCCTTGGCAGGATATCAATACCAATAGCGTTACCGTGACTCAATCAGAGTCTGGCCGTTATGGGTACCAGGTGCGAGGCTGTATCAGTGGCGATTGTTCTACCGCGGGGGTTACATCCTTCGTAGACGTGATACTAGCACCTGCTGTTCCGCGCACTATTGAAGTCGAGGCTGGCTCTAGCGCGGATGAAATCTCGGTTTACTGGGAAGCGGGAGAGGGTAACAACGACGAGTTTGTACTCGAATTAGAAACGGCTGATGGTGCCTGGGAAGAACAGTATCGCGGAAGTGCTTTAACGGCGACAGTCGCAGGCGTTAGTGCAGGCCGTTACGTCTTTAGAGTCAAGTCATGCAATGTGGAGCCTGCGGGGAGGGCATGCAGTGGTTGGCGTACCTCGTTGACTTACCAGCACCCACTGTTGTTCCTTTCTCCGAGTATTTCTACCGATGGTAAGTTCAGCCTCAGTTGGAGTTTTGGCGGCGGTACGGCCAAGGTTCGAGTGGTATCCAGCCAAGTAAAAAATGGCTCTAACTACATGTGCGAGGGCGCTGAAGGTGGATGTCAGGTTGGCCCTTTTTTAAAACCAGGACAAATTTCTTTCCACCTTGAAGCTGCCCATGCCCAGGCTAATGAAAATTCGGAGTGGGTATCACTGCCTCTTGGAGGCGAAGAGCGTGTCTACGGTAGGATTATCTATCCTCCGGTTAAAGCGATAGTTAGCCTTGAACACGGAGAGACTGACTATAAAGGATATGATTGGGACGGAAATTACTCTTTTCAGATTGCCGAAAACCCAGGGGACTTTATTGAATACTGGGAATATCAGGAGTCTGCCACGGGCGACTTTAACAGCGCCGTGACCCAGACCCTTGGGGCATCATTTAGCGGAAAAGAGGATGGAACCTATTACTATCGTGTTCGCGGCTGTAATAGCTATTTTGACTGCGATTTGAGCGCCTGGAGTGATACCGTAAAAGTTCAGGTGTGGCATGTGCCACTACCGAGTGCCCCAACAATTGAACCACTTGAAAATAGTACTTCGGGCAACTACAGCGTTTCCTGGCGCTATCAAGTGGGTCAGTACCTGGATGCTCCCCATGGAACCTTTGTGCTCAAGGAAAATGGCAAGGTTGTTCTGGGAGAGGACGGTGACTCCTCCTCGACGACCTATACGGTTAACGGCAAGGATGATGGCACTCACAGTTACCAGGTTGAAGCTTGTAACCCTAGAGCCTGTTCCGGCTATTCCTCGGCCGAATCACTACACGTGGCCCATAGGCCGGGATCTATAGAGTCCATTAGTGCGACCCCAGCGGTGATCTACGATGGCAAAGTGGAAGTGATCTGGAGTAATCCAGCTAATAGAGTCGTACAGTTTTATCTGGAGCAGGGCAGTTACGATGTAGATTCAGGGCAAACTGCCTGGACGAACGATAGTATATCCAGCGGTCAGCAGGTTGATCCTCAGGTTTTAGACCAAGCTATTCTCAGCTACCGAGGCGCCGGTAATACGACCGCCATCGCCGGTCTTGAGAACGGCCAATATAAATTCCGGGTTTGGGCCTGTAATAAACAGGGCGATTTCGAAGTTTGTAATGGTCCGACCGAATCGCAACCGGTGAAGGTTGTTAATAACCAGAACCCAAGCCCCCTTCCATCGGGGGAGGCACCGTCAGCAATCAATATCCCTTCAGCAGCGAGTTCAGAGGTGGTGGCTTCTGACTTGGTGGGTGAAACCGCCGGGCAATTCAGAGTGACAGAATCGGGAACGCCATCCTATTCAATACCGATTCTTACCGGGCCAGCTTCCGGTGATGTTGCTCCGAAAATTGCGCTCAGTTACGCGGGATCGGGTGGTAATGGACCTGCTGGTGTAGGCTGGGGTATCTCGGGCCTTTCAACCATTATTCGCTGCCGAATGACGCGGGAACAAGATGGGTTTGATAATGACCTTTCGCTTGGATTGGGAGACCGCTTTTGTCTGGATGGCCAGCGACTGGTGGCAACCTCTGGGGCTTACGGTGAAGCTGGCACCGAATATCGAACAGCGGTGGACTCATTCACACTGGTAACACAGTTCGGAGACCGTAATGGCCCGGACTATTTTGAGGTGCGCCGTAAGGATGGCTCAATCTCCTATTATGGTGTAACGACTGACAGCTATTTGACTGGTGTTGGCAGGAATAGTGCAGTGAAGTTGATGTGGGCCCAGTCGACTTTCAGTGACAGTGTCGGTAACACGATTTCTTATCACTACCAAAAAGATGTAGCAAAAGGGGAGCACCTGATTAATCGCATAGAGTATGCGAGCAACGATGGGGTGGCTGCCTCAAACCGTATTGAATTTCACTACAGTGATAGCAGAGCCGATACTTCTTCCGGTTATTGGCTTGGCACTGTCACCTCTCAAACCAAGCGCCTGGCTACCATAACCTCTTACTCTGAGAACAAAGAGCTTCGCACTTACAAGCTTGGCTATATCGCCAGTGCGAGTACGGGGCGATCCTTACTTGAATCTATTCAGGAGTGCGTGGGGGCAAATTGCCTGGCTCCGACCACCTTTAATTGGAGTCAACCAAATATTGGCTATGGCGATAAATCTGAAGATTTCACTAGCGGTAATCAAGATTTAACCGCTAGCTTCTACTCCCCGCGCTCAGCCGATGTGGACGGTGATGGACACGAGGATCTGACTTGGGTGCGTCGAAATAGTAGTGGCAGTGATTACTTCGTTAGCGTAGCAACTGCAGAAAGCTATCTTGGCAACTATCGCCTTAATTATGTGGATGCGGGGGATATAAAATTGCCCAAAAACCACGTTGATCAGCCTATGTCTTGGCACTTGGCGGATTACTTTGGCACAGGGAAGTTGGACCTCATTGTTGCTACCGATAGCAACTGGAAAGTACACCGTTATTCAGGAGCAGGTTTTTCCAGCACGCCGATCGATACTGGGATACCAGCCAAGGGTACAAGCAATTCCCTTTTACAAGATATTGATGGTGACGGTCTCCCAGATTTGGTGCGTCTTGTTGCTGGAGTGCCCGGAGGGGATTTGCCCAAGCTGGTTATTCATTCTATGCAGCGTGACGGTGCCGGTGGGTACCGATTCAATCCAAAAGAGAAGACGTTCCCACTGGTGTTTGGGGATTCCCTGGAGAAATTGGGTGATATTGAGAGTGGAGACTTCTGGCCAGATATTAGCCTGGCCGGCACCCGCTTAGCCGACTTTAATGGCGACGGCCGTGTCGACCTGTATGCGAGAATTCATTGGAAGTGTACACCAGTTGGACGGATAGACGGGGTCTGTGATTCCACCAACGACACACACCTATGGATGCTTCTCCATACGGAAGGTGGAAGTTTTGTTGAAACCAGTTGGGGCGATTACGAGATAGCTTATTCTGCTGATCCCAGTGGTTCAGAATTATTGCCTGCAGATATCAACGGCGATGGTTTAACCGATTATTTATATAAAAGCAAAGCACAGGGAAATTGGTATGCGAATATCAATACTGGCTTAAGATTTATTGCTAGTAATCATACGATTCCCGCTGGCCAACCTATAGCTTTCACCGATTACGATGGCGATGGGGTGCTCGACATGATGGCTGTCGACACTACCCTGAGCACCCCTAAGATGGTACGCCACTATTGGGATGGAGACCGCTTTGAGCGTGAGGAACTGTTCGCCGCACCTGGATATGATTTTTCTCCTCAAGCTGATCGTAATTATGCGCACTTCTTTCTGGATCTGGAGGGGGATGGGTTCGCTAGTCATATGCAGCTGAGATATAGCAATAGCGGAGAGCATAGCGACATCGTGGCTTATCATGATTCCGCTAACAACCTGGAGCCCACGGACGAAATCACCAAGATTACCCATGGTCTGGGTTCGGTGACTGATATTCACTACCGTAGAATGAATTTACCGGGGGCTTCGGCAAAGCACACTTACATCAAGGGTACCGGCGCTGCAGCCCTGGAGTTTGGCAGTGGCTCCGGTATTGTAGATCTGATTGCTCCGAGCTTTTTGGTCTCCCGAGTTGAGAGTACGGCGCCGATTGCAGCCGATACCAGTCATCAGGTTGCAGTGTCTTATAAATATGAGGCGGCCCGAATCCAGGCTGGTGGACGCGGTCATCTCGGTTTCGAGAAAGTTTCCTCTATTGATGAGCAAACAGGGGTGGTAACTACCACCGTGTATCGCCAGGATTATCCGTTTGTCGGCATGCCGGCGAGTACAGCCAAGTGCCTGGAGCCTACGAAGCTGGTGAGCTGTGAGATTGATGATCCGTCTTCAAAGCTGATCTCTACAGCGGTGAATACGCTGGATAGTTTTGTACCGGTACCGGGAACCGTTTTACCTTATGTGCGTACCGCCACCGAAACCAGTTTTACTCTGAACCTGGAAAAAGCACAGAAGACGGTTACCACAACGACCTACAACTCAGGTGATGATCGTAAATTCGGCAATATCTCTTCATTGCAGATTGAAAATTATGATGGCCTAGATCGGCTTCTATCCAGAAAAGCCACTCAGAATACCTATGACAACAATGCTGGGCTCTGGCATCTGGGACGTTTGACTCGTACGGAGGTGACTACCACTAAGCCATTGACTGGATTACCCGCGGAAACCCGTATATCGGCCTTTACCTACGATCCTGACAGTGGTCTGCTCAAGAGCGAAACCATAGAACCGGATAACCCGGCTCTCTCGGTAACTACTGCTTATGGGTATGACAAATTTGGTAATAAAGTATCAGCGACATCAAGCGCTCAGGGAGAGCAGGATCGTACTACCAAGTGGCACTATGACACCGCAGGTCGCTACCTGGTTGCAGAAGAGAATGCCCTCGGGCAGGTAACATCCTTTGCCTCCAGCTTTACTCATTATGGTAAGGCGCAGGTCGTCGCCGATATTAATGGTGTACTCGCGGGTACCGCTTACTCCGATTTTGGTAAATCTTACTTTAAATGGGTTGAGACAGGAGCTTTTAACAAAACCCTGGCAGCGGATTGTGCTATCGCAGGCTGTAGCAATGGCCCTGCGGGCGCGGCTTATAAAATCACCACCACAACCTTCAATAGCAGCACTACAGTTGAGTATTTTGACAAGCTGGGGCGGCAGCTGCGCAGTAGCCGCACCGGATTTGCTGGTCGCTGGATTTTTGAAGACAAGGAGTACGATGAACTAGGCCATGTTGATCGCCAGAGCCTGCCTTACTTTTCTGGTGATACGGCCGCTTGGACCAAGTTTGATTACGACTTGCTCGGGCGCACTGAGCATACCGATGTGCCCGGCAATCAGTGTGATATCACGGTCACTTACGACCAGCTGCAAAGTGACGGCACAGCACGCACCAGTACGACAACTTCCGGTGGCAGCGGCTGTAACCAGACCAAGTACCAGGATCGCAATGTGCTGGGTGAATTGCTGAAGGTGACGGACAATGCCGGCAATACTGTCACCTACCAGTACGATATCCAGGGCAATCTGACCCATACCACCACTGTGGATATGGAGCAGGGGGCCAATATTACAATCCAGCTCCATTACGATGCGCTCGGGCGCAAAGACTACATGGTTGATCCCGACAAGGGGCGCTGGGATTACATCTATACCGGATTTGGCGAGTTGCAGCGGCAGACCGATGCCGAAGGCAATTACCAGGAGATGCACTACGACGCCCTAGGTCGCATGATTTACCGGGAGGATCGCAAAGCTGGTGGCGCCCTGGAAAAGGCCACGCGCTGGTATTACGACCGCGACCCGGACTGCAGTAAAGTATCCTATGCTGCGGGCAAGCTGGTGTTTGTCGCCGAGAGCAGTGCGCCTATTGCCAGTAACTGTACCGTAGACTTTGACCAGCTCAGCTACGCCCGAATGCTTGGCTACGACTTTTATGCGCGACCGGAAGAAACCATCACCATCTTGGGGGATGCCGGTGCGGACGGCGATCACTGGCAGAAGCTGGAGTACGACAGCTTTGGTCGGGTGAAGCTCAGCTATGACACTGCTAACGAGATGGCAGCGATCGATGCCTCCTATACCAAGGGCATCTGGAATCACTACCATCCGCAGTGGGGCTATATTACCGAAGTGACCAGCCCCGACTATATCGCAGGCAGCACAGGCCAGCGTTATTACCAACTTCAGGGTATGGATGCTCGCGGTAACAGTACCCAAACCCTACTGGGTAATGGTCTCACGGTTGTGCAGAATTATGATCCTGTCAGTAACCGCCTGCAGGGTATCGACAGCGGCCTAATGCCTGGGCTGGGCAATGTGCAGAAGCTTCAGTTTAACTGGCTGGCTAACGGCAACCTGGACTATCGCGAGGATTACTCTGGTGAAGCCGGTGCGGAAAAGGCCCTGCGCGAGGACTTTAGCTATGACGGCCTCAACCGCCTTACTGGAGTATCGCTGAAAAGTGCCGATGGTAGCAGTCAAGTAGGAGTCGGCTATTCCACCAGCGGCAATATTCTCAGCAAAACCGGTGTGGGCAACTATCGCTACGGCGCCCAGTGCGCGAGCAGCTACGGCCCCCACGCGGTCTGTGAAACCGATAATGGCAGTGTCACCACCAGCTACCACTACGACAACAACGGTAACCTGATTGCGGATAGCACGGGCCGATCCCTGCGTTACAGCGTGTTTAACAAGCCGCTCAGTATCGATAAAGGCAACCACAGAACCCAATTCCGCTACGGCCCCGGGCGCGAGCGCTGGAAGCGCATTGATGATGCCAACGGCGCAGTGACGGAGACCCTGTACCTGGGCAATGTGGAAAAAGTCTATAAAAACGGCTCCACCGAGATCCGCCGCACGATTGCAGGGTTTGTCCTGACCACGGAAAAGTACGACACCGACTTGCGCCAGTGGCAGGCGGACAGGTTCGCCGGCAATCGCGAAGGCGAGCATGCAACGGATTACCTGAGCACAACCAAAAACCGCTACCTGCTCAGGGACCACCTGGGCTCGCTGGATGCAGTGACGGATGAAGCCGGGCTGGTTGTCGAGCAGTTGAGCTTTGACCCCTGGGGCCAGCGGCGTAATGCCCAGGACTGGCAGAGTGCCCTGGACGGCGACGCCCTCAGCAATATCCTGGCAATCACGCCGCGCGGCTTTACCGGGCACGAATCCCTCGATGAGGTGGGCCTGATCCATATGAACGGTCGTATTTACGACCCGGTATTAGGCCGCTTTGTGCAGGCCGACCCGCAAATCGATGGGGCCACCAACAGCCAGGGGTACAATCGCTACAGCTATGTACGCAACAATCCCATGGCCTTTACCGATCCTACCGGCTACTGGTCATTTCGGGAAAACCTTCCGCAGATTATGCAAGCAGCAGCAATTGCTGCTGCTTGCATCCATCCCGCTGCCTACGGTGCAGCCACCGCGATCTATGCCAAAGGTTCTGGAGCTTCAACTCAGCAAGCATTGATGCAAGGGGTCAAGGCTGCCGCAATCTCCTTCGCCTCAGCGAAAGCTTATGAAGCGATCGGCAATTATGGCGCGGCCAATGGGGTAGGGGCTAATACCGCTGGGGCGGTGCAGGTTGGTAAGAAGGTGTGGGTCTCTAAGGAGGTCTATGCCACTATGGTGGTGGCGCATGGCCTGGTGGGCGGTATTGCTGAGAAATTACAGGGCGGTAAGTTTGGACACGGATTTGTCTCTGCGGCCCTCACCAAAGGGTTATCACCGGCGATCGGCAAGTTGCCGAAATCCATGCAGATCTTTGCCAGTATGATGGTTGGTGGCACCACTTCGGAGTTAAGTGGAGGCAAGTTTGCAAATGGAGCGATTACTGCGGCGATGCAGTATGCGATGAATTGGGATGGGGACCATGAGGATGCACAAAAGGATACACTTGATCGAAAGCAAATTATTGCAAATCATTCAGCAGTTAGGCGAAAGGTTCATGGTTCTGCAGTTTCAAATCCAAATGGCTCGATCTACCTGAGTAAGTTAGATCAGGAAGCTATTTTGGCTTTTGAGTTTATGCAGGCGTTAAATACTGATAAATCGCTGTCATCATATTTAGGCGATTTTATCAATGCAGATACATTTATATATGAAGATGGCTTAGCTACTAGTACTTTTATTTTGGAAGGGGTTGGCCCAGTTAATGGCGGAGACTTTAATTATATTTCAGTGGGCATGATGGCGGCACATTACGGACATTCTCTAGGGATGGTTGCATTTCAATCCACAATGTGGAACTCGCGGCAGCTAATGCTTGGAGAAGGGCTTCATAATTATGGGCAAATGTTCTCTGGGGCTTATTGGGGTGGTTATGGGCATGAATATTATAAGCAGCAGCAAAAATGATGAAGAATAAAATAATTTATTATTCGGCTATTTCTGCATTTATAGTAATGGGTTTGGTATTTTTATATGGTGATTATCGTCTGGCTAACTCATGTAGGGTGCTAGAAAATATATCAAGTGATGATGAACTGAATGAGATGGTTAGGTTAGAGTTGTCTAGATATTTTAATCAGCCTAGAGTTCGGCATGGCCTCAAAAAAACTGCAGGAGTTGTATTCAATGTAGAGGAGCTTGATATTCCGTTTAAGACAGCTCTTAATGACCTGGGGATCATAGAGAGAAATGTGCAATTAGTTATTAAGACTGATAGGAAGGATAAGCTTTTTACTGAACCCTACAATATTCTAGAGGTTGGGGTTGGGTACTCACGTGCGTATTTAATGTTTAAAAATGAAAATATTAATGGTGATATAGGAGGAAGTGAGAAGCCTCTAAAACTGCACCCTGATTCCTATGTTGAATGTAAAATATAGGAATGGTGTGTGTTTGAAGTTTGAGTGAAAAGTTGAAACGATATTTCGCTTCCCTGACTCGCTATCATCATAAGTTTAAAGCCTCGGCAGAGCTTATTTGCTGGGGTTTATTTTTTTTGGTGGCTAAACAGAAGGGACCGTTGCCTCTGGAAAAACATCCGGCTAAGGTAAAACCCGCGTCGGGGCAAAAAAATGAGGAAGAGCCAGCGGCGCCGGGAAAAATGGTTGCTAACTCGCTGATTGTGCTAGGGAAAATGGAAAGTTAAGGTACGACTGGCCTCGGGGTGATGTCTTTGCACAAAAGGGATCTAGGACCGCTTATGTTGGCGGTTTTATGGATGATAAAAATGAATTTGTTAAAAGCATGTATGAAGCTTATGGCAAAGAAGGAGATATATATTTCGAGCATCATCAGAAGAAAGAATTAGCTGCTTGGATTGATGAAAATAATTCTGAATATTCGCTAACAGTAATTGGTCATAGTTATGGTGGTAATTCTGCCGCAAGAGTAATCGCTGCTGGCCATCGTGTAGATCACCTAATTACAGCTGATCCTGTTGGTCGATTTAAACCTAATTTTACGAATGTAGCTCTATACTCGGAAACATGGACAAATTACGTGGCTACTGGTGGCGGTATGAATAGGAATAACCTTGTCGCTAGAGCTGGTGGTTGGTATGGGCATAAGCCGGAATGGTATGCAGATGCTCATATTCCAATTAATAAAGATCATGTGGAAATATGCTTCCAGTATTGTAGGCCTTAGTATGAAATTAGTTATTCATTGTCTAGTGGTTTTGGTTGTAGTTTATCCTATGGTAGGTTGTGGTGAAAAACAAATTGAACTATCAAACATTCGTATGGAAAAAATTGATCGCTTAGAAGCAAAAAAACTAATTCCTGACGATCAAAGATTACCTTTTAATGTTAGGCAGTCTGTTTCAATTTCAATTGTTGAATTCGATTTTGACAAAAAAACGCTAGAAGTCCTCCCTGAAGAGGGAGGGGTGCTTAAGGTGGAATTGCTTAGGTGTTTGAATGGTGAGCAGCGAGAAACATCATTTATTTATGCTAAAAAAATAAATGTCTCTCTGAGTACTAATAAACGGGAAGCACTTCTGCCGGTGGGTGAGGCGTACTTTTTTGTAGATAGTTCTTTGGTAGAAGATACTTGCTTTACGGTTGTATTTAAGAGTTTAAGTCGCACTACTAAGTCTACTATTTACAGGCTCCCTTAATCTGAAGCCTGTTTCTGGCCCCTCTTAAAAAGCCCCACTGGTGACCCCAGCGGAACTTTTTGTTTAACCGACTTGCCGCTTGGTATCCCAGCGCCGGGATTGATACTTAATAATCATCCCGTTTAGCAACTCCTTGACGATCTCTTTCTCTTCTGTTGGCAGTTGGCTGATCGCTTCAAATTGCAGCCTTAGCTGCGCACCCTGCGATAAGTCGGCAAGGGTATGAATCATTTATTTATAGTGTTTGCCCTTTGTATTCCTATGACAATATGACTGAATTTTTTATACTAATGGTTCCTGGCTGACCATGATAATATTCGTAAAATAGTTTTTTTGTTGGAGATTTTTATGGTAAGAAAGAAAAATTTTTATAGTGTGGTCGCTGGTTTGTTTGGCCTGATTACACTTGCAAGTTGTGCCGGAAATGGAGTGAGGGAAATAGATAAGGATCTGATGCAGGGGTCATCGGTTCGTGTAATTTCTGGTGTTATGAATCGAGAAATTCAAGTGCAGCGTAACGCTCCAGATCACTATCCTTTATTTGCTTATTTTGATCATATTCCCCCAAATAAGGAAAACTATGATGCATCTTTAAAGGGCGAGCTTGGTGATGCCTTCTTATATATGGGTGCGCCTAAATTTCAGTCAAACACTAACTTAATAAAAGGTGAATCTATTGTATCTTTAGCGGCTTTTAGTTACTTTCCTGCTCATCCACTGTATCTTGCGGAAAGCCTTTTGTTTGAGGGGGCTCTTGATGAATACGTCAAATCTAGACAGAAGTGGATTCAAATATATTCTAAGAATCGTGCAGATATATCCTTTATTGAAAAGAATCTTCCTGAATTTTTAGGGGGTGAAGTAATGCATAAAACTTTGAAATCTTATCTCTCCACGAAAAGTTTATTTGGAAAGATGGATTTCCGAACTGCTGATTTTAGATACGGAAAACAGCTCAAGGGTAATGTAAAAAAAATTAAAGAAGATTTTCTTATAGTAGTAGATACCGGTTTTTATATGACAAATGACACTGCAGCTGTAGAGTTGGTTTCTGAATATTACTTATATGAAACGCTAACTGGTAAGTTACTTCGTCAGGGAAAGGCTGTATATTTTTCAAATGTGTATGGTCGCCACCTCGTTCCTATAACAAGTGATAGTCGTTCCAAAATCATAGGTAAAATTAAAAATAAGTATGATCTTGGTTCGGCTTCTGGAGTTACTGAAAGGGTGCAGCTTTCCAGTAAAATTAGAAAAGAAGTGCAGAGGTTGGATAAAAGATTAGAACTCGTTGGAGAAGAGCAAAGCCTTAAGAACTTGTGGACAGATAGTGATAGTGGAAAATTGAAGGCTGCCTTGCAAGAGGGCGTCGAAGAACTCTCGGCAATGATCTCTGCGGAGCTTGAAGGTACAGTATGTAAGGATGCCTCGTTAACAGCACGAATAGAAGAGGTGGAGCCAGATAACTTTCGTTGCTTGTTGTATGAGAATAAAGGCAGGCGGAGAGAGCGACTTTCTATAGGGCGCGAGTCATTATTGATATCTTATATAAATAATTGGTATCCGGCTTCTGCTCTCTACCTGGACTGGCGGCATATAGCAAATCCGTAACATCAGGGTAATAGGGGTGAAGGGATCTGTCAAAAATCATAAACTAGTTCGCTCAAAGTGAACATTCAAGATACCTACAGATTAGAGAGGAGGGTCAGTAACGTTGCTGACCCTTGCTTTAGCAACTATTCCTTTTTGGTTTAGCACTAAGAAGTGATGGCACAAAGAATGATTATGCTTCGGTTTCAAAACAGTAGTTTTAGAAAAAACCGAGGGAATAGTAGGGCGAAGTTAGGTCAAAATCAGCAGAGATAAATTCAGGGTACCCATAGATTAGTAAGTTATCGAGCAGTTGAGCTCTAAGCTCTGGGGCCAACGGCACAATGCGGGGGCTGGCGGAGTGCCATGGATTGAAATCCCCTCAATAATATCCTGGAAATCGCGGCGCGCAGCTTCACCAGGCAGGAGCACTTTGATCAAGCGGGCCTGATCCCTATGAAAGGTCGTATCTACAACCCAGTATTAGGCCGCTTTATGCAGGCCGATCCTCAAATCGATGGAGTCAGGGCTACAAATCGCTACAGCTATGTACGCGACAATCCCATGGCCCTTACCGATCTCACGGTTTACTGTTCGCTTGGTGAAAACCTTTCGCAGATTATACAGCGGGTAGCCAAGAATTATGCCTGTATGAACCTGGTGCCTTGTGTAGTGTCTTACACGATCTATGTAAAATGCTATGGAGCTTAGAACTTGCGGGCATTTAGGTTGCGGTGATTTCCTTTACCACTGCGAAAACTTCGAAGCTATCGGTGCAACCAAGTCTATTTGGGGGAAGCTGTTATTGTTTTTTTAATGGCTTATTAGGTGCCCAAATATGTATACGACTTTATGTCTTCGACGGCTGCTGCTTCGATGGCTTCGTCAGGGGTGATTAATGCATCGAGTGGTCTATATGGCACGGGGCTCCATTTTGAGGAACGTTTAGATCTTCAAGTTTTGTTAAAGTGCTCTGGTGGATAATGTAATTTTAGCTGGGTTACTGATACCTATATTTACTTTGGTAATTAATGTTAGTGGCTAGTATTTATTTTTTTATGAAGTGGGGATAAATTTTTATAGTTGTGTCATAGATATTTTTTATGGGTATTATTTCTATTTTTAGGTGCGCTGTCTTCAAATCGTTTTTTACGCTTAATGAAAAAAAGTGAAAATAATTAACTTTTAAAAAGTCCCACTGATAATCCCGGTGGGCTTTTTATTTAACTGGTCTGCCGCTTGGTATCCCAGCACCGGGATTGATATTGGATGCTCATTCCTTCCAGCAACTCCTTAACGACCTCTTTCTCCTACATTGGCAGTTGGTTGATAGCTTCAAATTGCAGCCTTAGCTGCTTGTCCGGTCCGCGCTCGTTTTCATCGAGTACCAGTGAGCCAAAGGTGATACTCATGGCGACAGCAATCGTCTTTAGCGCTTCCGGGGAAGGCTGTGTTGCCCCGGCTTCATAGCGCTGAATCTGATTGACATGCACCCCAATGGCGTCGGTCATCTGTTGCTGGGTCAGCTCGCGCTCACGACACGGGTTACTAAGTCTCTGTTGGATGCTCATCCGGCGATAGGTCCAGAGGCTGTTGAAGCGACCCATATTCCCCTATCAACCAATAAGGGCCTAAGCCAGCTTCTTACCTGGCCTTCACTTTTACAAGATTTCTGCGCCTATTTGTCGTTAAGGGCTACACTGAAATTAGCGGCCTGCGGCGCGATCATAGTCTTTGCAGAGTCGACTATTTGGTCGCGGCCGTGGGCCGCCGCTCCCTTATTTTTGCTGGTTCCAGGGAAAATATGTTCGGCTCTGCAAGGCTTCACAGCCTGGCGCTTCACTCAATGCTGATCTGTAACCCGGGGACTGCTTATGTCCACTGATACTTCTCCTATCCCCGCCGGCCCCATATTGAAGGTGCTCTCCGCCAACTGGTGGTTACTGCTGTTGCGCGGTGTTATCGCGGTAATCTTCGGTGTGCTGACATTTATCTGGCCGGGGTTGTCACTACTCACTCTGGTTTTTCTCTTTGGTATCTATGCCCTGCTCGATGGTATTTTTTCTTTGGTGGCGGCAGTTATGGGGCGGCATGCGAGCACTCCTCTTTGGTGGCTGATTGTGTCCGGCCTGATCAGCCTGGCTGCGGGCATTGTGACTTTTATGTTTCCCCAGGTAACCGCTTTGGTACTGGTGATTTTTATCGGTGCCTGGGCATTGGTGCGGGGAATATTTGAAATTGTTGGAGCGATCCGACTGCGCAAGGAAATCGACAACGAGTGGTTGTTGATTGCGATCGGTGTACTCTCGGTAATTTTTGGCCTGGCAATATTGGTCAGCCCTGGAGCCGGAGCCCTGGCACTGGTATGGGTAATCGGGGCTTATGCCATTATCTTTGGCCTGCCCATGATCTGGCTGGCATTCCGCTTGCGCAAGCACAGTAAAAGCGAGAGCTGAAAAAAACTATCGAAGGGTACCGGTGCAATATTCGGGTGTCTGCACAGGTTATTGATTGGAAGGCTTAGCGTGTACGGGGTGGGGAAATCTCCTCACCCTGTACGGGACAAATAACAAAATATAGCGGTTTATTTATTTGCCAGCTCTACCGATTTTGGTAGAGCCTCCATCAGCGACTGGCCTTTTTCCTGCAATGCCATACACAACTGAATACGCTCTTCAGTCTGCGCCAGGCTGCGCTGGTAGCCGGGCGTCAGCTTGCCGTGCTGGGCGAATAGCTGCTGCAATTCATCCAATTGTTTTTTATCGCAGAAGGCATTGGCAAATGCGGGTGTATGGCGGCGGATCTGCGCGGGGATTTTATCCACAACCTGGACAAAATTATTGCGCAGCCAAGCCCAGTGTTGCTCCTGCACCAGCGGCTGCGCCAGGGCGTAGCGAATCAGCGCAAAAGACTCCCGCGGACCCATCTGTTCGCTGAGTGCTAACTTTTGGATAGTCTCTATTTGCTTGGGGCTATTACTGCTGCCGATGGCGTTGGCACTGGCGTTTTCAAAGCGTGGATCATCCAGCTCGGTGCGCACTTGAATCAGGTGTGCGAGGAAGTCCTCACCGGCATCCTGGATAGCCACGGTCAGGGCGGCTTCGTACAGGTCGGAGTTCAATGCCTGGGGATCGCGCTCGGTGTTAAAGCCGGTAAAGGCTGTAGCCTTTTCCATTAACTGTTTGCGGGTATCCGGGTCTTCTGCCACCAGTGCCATAAAACCGAGCAGGGCGCTGTGTAGCATTTGCTGGTCGGCATCTTCGCTGCTCGCGCTGTTGCTCAATAGTGGCAGATACAGGTTCTGGGCAAAGTTTAGGAAAGCCAAGCGCTCGGCATCGTCGAGATAATTATCGCGATACTTGCGCAGGTAGCGCAGAGGCATGGTAATTACCTGGCGCTTGTCTGCTTTCGCTGACTGGCGCACAACGTCGAGCAAGCGGGGAGCAGGTAGCTTACCGGCTTCGAAGGCAGCGAAGGCGCTGTCGATAATCGAGAGTTGCTCCGTAGGGGCGAACTGGGTGAAGCGCTCGGTAAGGGCCTGCCACTGGGGCTCGGGCAGGTTCCAGCGGTAATAGCCGCTGCCCTGTGCGTTGGGCATTACCCAGCTGGGGCAGCTGCCTGCAGCGAGTTCCAAGGTCTCTTCTTTACCGGTCAGTATCTGACACTGCTGGGTTCCGCTGTCGCTGCTAAAGCAGAAGGGGATACTCCACTGCTGTGCGGTTGTAGCAATAGGGGAGCCAAGGGGTTTGTAGCGGCTCTGGGTGACATGCAGTTTGGCCTGGGCCGGATTACTGCAGTCCAGGGTCAGCTCCAGTTGCGGTACACCTTTTTGCTCGACAAAACTGCGGAAAGTTTCTGTCAGTTCCGGGGTATTGGTTTCCCTCCCGATCACTTTGTAGAAAGAAGGGGAGTCTGCCTCACCACCGTTAAAAGTTTCCAGATAGCGGCCCAGGGCCGGACGGAATTTCTCCGCGCCGAAGTAGCTATCCACCATATTGATAACGCCCAGGCTCTTGGAATAGGTGATGGAGTCGTAGGCGTTGCGGATATTGTTGTTGTCGCTAACAGGCTCGCGAATGGCGCGGGTGCTGGCGAGGGAGTCCAACTGCATAGCGCCGATTGCGTAGGTGGCGGCGTTTAGGTCGTGTCCGCCCTCGGGTTCCATAATACGCAGGGCCAGTGGTTCGCCCCAGGTGGCGAAGCCCTCTTTTAGCCATAGGTCGTCCCACCAGGGGGGAGTCACCTGATTGCCAAACCACATATGCGCGATCTCATGGGCGTGTACCTCTACCAGAGCCAGGCGCGCCCCGGGAGCGGGGTTATCGCCCACCAGAATGCGTTGTTCGCGATAAGTGATGGCTGCAGACAGCTCGGTGGCACCGCTGGGCCACTGGGGCGCGGCGATAATATCGAGCTTTTTAAAGGGGTAGGGGCGCTGCAGTTGATTCTCGAAGGTCTCCACCATTTTGGGGGTGATATCGAGGATGTAATTCATATCGCCACCGCGCCCCTGACGCGCAAAACCGCGCAGGGGGATAGGGTCCTTGCGGTACTTACTCGGTGGAATAGCCGCGCGCTCAACCACATCGAAGGGGCCTACCGAGAGGGACAGCAGATAAGTGGACATGGGGGGAGTGGTGGCAAAAGTCACTTTCTCCATGCCGCCCGGCACAGTCTCGCGTTTTAATTCCGGCCCATTACTGATAGCGGCGTAGCCCTCGGGCACAGTGAGGCTGATGGAGAAAGGCGCCTTGAGGCCGGGCTCATCGAAACCCGGCAAGTATTTACGCGCCTGGATGGACTCAGATTTGGCCAGGGCATAGGCATTGCCCTGCTCTTCCACTTTAAACAGGCCGGCTAGGTTGCGATCGAAATCTGCGGCGTAATCCAGCTGCAGGGTGAAGCTGCCGGCCGGCAGCGACTCGTCGAACTCCACTATGGCGACGCCGCTGTCGAGGAACTCTCGGTAGGAGGCTGTCACTTCACGCCCGTCTGCCAACTGTGCATTGGCTTTGGTTACCGACAGGTTCTTGCCGTGCAACCAGATATGGTTGCCGGCCTGGTCCAGCTGAATGTCGATAGCGACACGGCCACTGAAAGTATCTTTGCGAGGATCGAGAGTCAGGTCCAGGTAGTAGGCGCTGGGCTTTACTCCTTGGGGAAGCTTGCCCTCAGGGGCTTCTCTGATATCCAGGGCTGTCATTTGAGCGCTGGATTCCTGGTCGATTTTCTGCGGGGCCTTTTCCGCCGGGTTACACCCGGCGACTGTTACTGATAACAGCGCCGCGCTCAGCAGGGCGAGCGGTATCTTCTTGTTCATAGAGCGATGGGGTACTTGGCCAAAAAAAGGCCATTGTACCGCTTTGGCGGAAAATTACGTGGGGCTGTGGGCGTTGAGATAGATCCAGGGGGAATGCCATGCCCGGCGATTGAGTGCCGGGCATGGTGATGGCTGTGAAAGTTTACAGGTGTGGGACAGTTAAACTGGAAACCTTGCTGCTGCTATAGGGCACAGTGATGGTGTAGTTGGTATCTTGTGGCTTCTTGTAAATAGGGCCTTGAGTATCAATAGCCATAACTACTCGGTGACCGGCAGGCACATCGTAGCTGGTGGTGAACAGTTCAACCTCCACTTTTTGCTTCTTACCTGGCTGTTCAGTGCGCACAGTAATTGGTGCGTGGGTGATCAGGCGGCCAAGGCCAAAGAAATTGACATCGTAGAGATGTACATTCATTTGAACCTCGCTCTTACTGGGCTCGATCCACATCTCTAGCTTTGGTGCGCCGCGGACTTTCAGGGTCTCAGACTGCCTTGGTGACTTGTATTCGATGGCATAGTAACCGTTGATTGCCATCATAGGTGCGTACACCGGAATGCCGAAACCTTCTAAGGCATCGGAAACCAATGGGATACCGGTACCAGCAAAGGTATCCCAGCCCCCGTGGAATTCATTACTCCAGCTCCAGCCATCATATTTACCGCTCTCCATACTGCCGCTATTGAACATGGTAAAGCGTGGTTGTAGATACCAGGTGGTGCTCTCTTGGGTTACTGGGTAGTCCTCATAGTGCTCTAGCTTGTTGCTGATACGCACGGTCATGTCCACTTTAGGTTCGCGGTTGATTCCGTTGTCTTTGCCCTTCAGGTGGTGATCGAACCAGCGGAAGCTGGTAGACCAAATGTGTCCATCGTTGCCAGAGAGTGTCTCGGTAATGGCGTGGGTACCAGGGTTTAGCATCAGCTTCTTGGGCCCCTCAAGTAGGGAGAAGAAGTCTGTCATGCTGTTGGGCTTGAAAAGATAATCGGCAAAGTTATTCGATACTAGTACTGCAGTGCCATTTTCATTTAGTTGATCGACATAGCTTATTGCCGAGCGTTTGGCGCCGAACTCTATAACTTGCTCCATGTTCTGGCCGCTGCGCAGGTCATCCCAGACTTGCTCAAGTTCAGCTTCTTTATCGAAGGCGGTAGTGACAAGTAAGCTACCCCAGACCAAGTTAACGGTTTCATTGGGGTAAAGCGCTTCAACTACATCGGCCCAGCCGGACAGTGCAGCAACCGCATCAATACGGGAGTCTTGCGCGGCGCTTAGTAGGGAAATACCGCCACCATAAGAAATACCAGCCATTCCCAGTTTGCCCACGGAGTAATTGGATTCGAGCCAATCAATCAGCACACCCACATCGGCAATGCTGTTCTCTCCGGCCACGTCCACCAGTCCACCGGAGTGGCCAAAGCCGCGGGTGGAGTAACTCAAAACCAGGTATCCATTTTCAGCCAGCTCCTTGGCCTGGAAGTGGTATTGGCGTTTTTCCAAGCCCCAGCTGTTGGTGAAGATCACGGTAGGGTAGCCCTCCGCTGGTGCCGGGGTTTCCGGCACAAACAGGTTGGCATCGAGTACCGTTCCGTCGAAAGAGGTAATATCCAGGTCGGAAATATATTCAGGGGCCGACCAGGCATGCGCTGACATCATAGCGCCGCCAAGCAGCGCCAGTAGTGGTGTAGTTTTCATTTTTTTCTCTCATCAAAGTAAATTATTTTTATTTTTTGACCATGATTAATACATTGGTCAGGAGCGCAATATATAGAACCCGGCCGCGTATTTGTATGCTGTTTGATTAAAAAATGAGACGCTTGTCTCGTAGTTTGTCGCTGCCCCCATTAGGTTTTTATATCGACTTTTTTAAATTCACTTTGTCCAGATGGTCACATAAAAACCGCCTAAAAAGTTCATTTCTTATTCATGTTGATCTTTTTTTGATCAATAAAAACCGGTAATGTGTGCTTCTACGATTTGGCCACGGAGGGCTTCGGCAACAATGACTCGGTGGCCTGAACTATGGTTTCTCGCTCAGCTGTTTTCTTAGTACTTTTTTTCGTTTTCTCACTGTCTGCCAATGCTGCATCCCGCTATCTCGGCGAGGAGATCTGGTATCAGGTAGACAGTAAAAACTTTCGGGTTATTACCGATGGCGATCCCAAAGCGGTAAAAACCCTGGTGGCCGATCTGGAGCGCTATCGCGCCGTGGCCATAGAGCTGTTGGAGGTAGACCCCAGCGTCCCTAAGCTCACAATTTATGCAGCCGGGGACCGCAAAACCTATGCGGGTCTGGTTGGGGCTGAGTTGGCGGAGATGACCAACGGCCTGTTTGATACCTCCGCCGAGGGCAGTTATGCCCTGGTGAACCTGGATGGCCGCAGTGTAAAAAAACAGCTTAAGGCCCGTGAATTTCTCTTTCACGAATATACCCATTTCCTTAGCTATAACGGCAATACCACGCATTTCCCCTACTGGTATAGCGAGGGCTTTGCCGAATTTATGGCGACTATGTCCTTCCCTAAAAAGGGACGTTATGAACTGGGCGAAATTCCCCAGGAGCGCGCTCAGACTCTGATGTATGCCGGCTTGATGCCGCTCGACCGGCTGCTGCGTGCAACGGTGTACGATACCGACCCCGAGGAGAAAGCCGATATCTATGCCAGCGGTTGGTTGCTGTCCCACTGGTTGATGATGGAGGGCGATAAGGCGGAAGAATTTAAGCAGTTTGTCAAAGACTACAACGATGGTGCAGATCCGGTGAAATCACTGGAGAAAGCCCTGGGAATGTCGGTAAAAGAGCTTGAAAAAGTATATGTAGCCGCATTTGACTCAGGGGAATATGAGGTGGTCAGTGGTGATATCCCTGCTGATTTTAAAGAGGTAACACCTCGAGTGAAGCGCCTGCAAAAGCGGGAAGCAGTAAATGTACTGGCGAACTTTATTGCCCAGTCTGGTTACAACCTACAAGCCCTCGACGATCTGATTACCTATTCCTACCATACAGGGATCTACAGCACTGAGCTGGCTGCCATTAAGGCGAGTGCGGATCTGCGTATAGGGGATTTTCCGCAGGCTAGTCATTTGCTTGCCAGTGTACCAAAAAAGGATCGCCGGCAACCCTGGTACCTGAGTGCCCACGCCTGGCTGACGGTGAATCAACAGGCCACGGTGCCCAACGATGCCCGCGATTTACGCAGCCTGAAAAAGGCCCGTGAAGAGTTCGACTACCTGGTGAATAAAGAGCCTCAGAATGCTTCTCACTGGTTTGGTCTGGCCATGGCTATGGAAATGTTGAGCTATCCCCGTGAGGAATATCTATCCAAGCTTGAAGAAGCTTATAAGCGCGCACCGCGGGAGCTCCATATTGCTCAGTGGCTGGCAGAAGAACTCTATCAACAGAAAAATGCGGAATACTTTGCCCGGGTGGCAAAGCCGCTGATGTTCGAACTCCCGGGTGAGGAGGAGAACCGACAAATAAAAATGAGATTGGCGGAGCTACAGGGCAAGCCTAAATCCAGCTAATAACAATAAGATGCTCACAGAATAATAGAGGGGCTGTCACTTGATGTAAGAGACAACCCATAGTCGCCAACGTATATTTGCCCGGCAATTTGGTTTGCCGGGCTTTTTTTATTGCGGCTGCGGAAAACTGGTACGATTTGGCTTATTGTTACTGATGTTGGGTTTCTTCCTGATAAAGGGGAGTACTACTTAACTACTAACATTATAATGATGACGCCTTACCCGGTGCTTTTTAACTATTGAAAGACATCGAACAGAAGTCAGAATTTGTTTTTAAATACCTATAGACGCCGATGCCTTGCGGCGACAGTAATACTCTACGCTGCACTAATTCGCTAGTTAGTCCAAAAGTGGATGGATAACAATAACAATTTCGCTGAAATAAGGTTGAACTGTGCATAAAAAAATAGTCGCGATAACTTTTCTGATTGTCGCTCTTATGTGTTCAGTAAGCTGTGAAAAGCGCTCTTCGCAACAAGTAGAATCACAGCAGGTTGAACCCCAACAGGTCGTCGCTGAACCCACTAAAGAACCTGAAATTGTTTTTGCGAACTACCCGGAACTCGGAGACCTACCCGCCTTACAGGAGCGAGGCATCTTGCGCTTACTTGCCACCCGAGGCCCTGAGGAGGATGCCCTGCCGCGTTCTGGCTTGCCGCAGGGAGAGTGGCGGGAGCTTGCAGAGAAATTTGCCTACAGCCGCAACCTAAGGCCCCAGTGGGTTTATGTGGATAACTTTTCCGGTTTGGTCCCCGCTTTGGCAGAAGGCCGAGGTGATGTGATCGCCACTAATTTTTCCCGCACGGCCAAAAGACGCTCGCAGGTGGCGTTCACACGGCCGCTACAAACGGTGAATGAACTAGTAATTACGCTTCGTGATTTGAATAGCCCGCTACAGGAGGTAGCCGTACGCCGTGGCAGTGCCTATGCCGAAACCTTGAGTGAAGATACAGATCAGGCCTATAAGGTCACGCTCCTGGATGGTGCGGTGGCAAACAGCGCATTGTTAGATGCTGTTGTCGCAGGTAAGTATCAGGCAACCGTGATGGACAGTAATTTGGCTGATGCGCTTTTGCCCGATTATCCGCAGCTCGCTGCCAGCGATCAGCTGGAATCCAGCAGAGATATTGCCTGGGCAGTGCGTCTCAATGCCACAGAGCTACGACGTGAGCTCAATGAATTCCTGACTGCAGAACTGGTATTGGCCGGGCAAAACTCCAATAAAATGATGCGGGATTGGAAGGGTATTTTAGCGGATGGCACTCTACGAGTACTGACCCGTAATCATCCAGCTTCTTACTTTATTTGGCGTGGGGAATTGATGGGGTTCGACTATGACCTGCTGAAAAAATTTGCTCGTGACCATAAGCTTCGCCTCAGTATGGTCGTGCCCGATGCGGATATGGATTTAGCAGATGCCCTGCAGGCAGGTATGGGCGATATGATCGCCTCGTCACTGACGATTACCGAGATGCGCCGTAAGCAGGGGCTCGTTTTTACACGCCCCTACCTTGAGGTGACTGAACAGCTGATTGCTCCCAGCAAAGATATCTCCCTGCAAGGAGATGTGCCCTTAGAGCAAATGCTGTCGGGAAAGATGGTGGCTGTAAACCCGCAAACCAGCTACCGTGAGAGTCTCTCAGAGATGGTGGTATTGCAGCAGGAGCAGGGAATCGCCCCACTTCAGATATCTGAGCAGCTAGGTGCAACAACCGAATATTTAATCGATGCCGTTGCTCAGGGGTTATTTCCCTATACGATTGCAGATTCTCATCTGGTTGCGATCGAGAGCACTTATCGCGATGATTTTAGGGTGGTGGCTGAATTGCCCAGTGTCAGAGAAATAGCCTGGGCTGTGCGTGCAGATCAAAGCCAACTGCTGGGAAAATTAAATAACTTTTTAAATAAACACGATCGCGATTTGTTTTTTAATGTTACTTACAATAAGTACTTTAAAGAGAAAAAGCGTATTCTTCGCCATCAGGAAAATCGCCTGCGCAGTAGTAGTGATTCACTTTCACCCTACGATCCTATAGTCCATAAATATACGGATAAAACGGATCGTGACTGGCGCATGGTGGTTGCTCAGATGTACCAAGAAAGCCAGTTCAATCCCCGCGCCCGTTCCTTTGCCGGGGCTCAAGGTCTGATGCAGGTGCTCCCGCGTACTGCTCGCCAATTAGGGGTTGATAATCTTTATGAGCCTGAGAATGGCATCCGTGCGGGAGTCTCCTATCTAGATTGGCTGGATCAACGCTTCCCACAGATGCTTTCGCAGGAGCAAAAAATATACTTTACTTTGGCTGCTTATAATGCCGGCCATGGCCATGTACGTGATGCTATAGCCCTTGCCCAGCGCATGGAATTAGATCCCAATCAATGGTTTGGCCATGTAGAACAGGCCATGCTGTTGTTATCCAAGCCTGAATACTATCGCCAGAGTCGCTTTGGCTATGTACGGGGTCGGGAGCCGGTTAAGTATGTGCGGGAGATACGGGATAGATATATAGGCTATCTCGGTGTAGAGCGTAATGGGCCTCCTAGGGGAGGCGAATGGTGATTCTAGCCCTGATGGCCTTATACCATAGCCGCTATTGCCTCAATCTCTAGTTTTAGGTCAGGGTGAATCAGATTAGAAACTTCGACTAGTGAACAGGCTGGCAAGTTTCCGTCATAAAACTGAAATAACGCTTTGCGCAGGTTACTGGTCTGTTCGATGTCCTTTATGAAGATTGTTAACTTAATGAGATCAGACTTGTTCCGCCCCTCGTATTCCAGGATATTATCTATCTGAGAGAGTACCTCTTGGGCTTGATCTAAAAATTCTTTTTTCTGAGAAGTGGTTTCCTGTGCGGTCAAGCCCGAAATGTAGAGCGTATTTTCATGGATAACAGAATGTACATAAGGGCCTTTTTGTGACGGTAGAAAGGGATATTCTCTTTTTTTAAGCATAATTAATCCAAGCTTATACGGAAAATTACAAATCTAGGGGTTATGGTTTCCAGTTCATTTTTATAGTCGACGCTAAGGTCTCTTGTGGACCAACTTTAGCGGCTCCGCCAATAATATAAATGGAATCGTTAATTGTAACAGCACCGTGTCCATGGCGAGCCATAGGGAGAGAGATTTCTTTTCTCCACTGATCACTAATTGGGTTGTATGACCAGATCGAGTTAAATGCAGAGCCTGTTTTCCAGTAACCGTTGGGGCCAAAGGCTTCTCCACCGGTAACTATTATCTTTCCCTTTAATGGTGTGGCAGTTAGCCCGGCAAGTGATTGGGGTAGCGGTCGTATTTTATTCCACTTGTCCAAGCTGGGATCATAGACTTCCGCGTAGGAGAGATTCCTAGCCTTATTATTTCCATTGCTAGCTTGGCGCCCACCAATAGCATAGATTCTATTGTTTAATGCCGCACCTGCTGCGGAATTTCGGCTGATAGTCGCCGGAGCTGCAGTTTCCCAGTTGGCATTGTCTATCAATATATAATGATTTTTCGTATCGCTATTTTTAAGTTGGTCATTAGGTGTTTTTCCACCGATAACATGGATGCCTTTTGATGTGTTGGCATAGATGCTTTCGGCCATGGGAGCGGGCAAGCGGGGCCCAGAGGTCCAGATATCTTCACTGTTGGACAGCTTATAAACAGTAGCCTTGGCCTGCCAAGCATTATTTTTTACTCCATTGAAACCTCCAATGCCATAAAGATATTTGGAGTTTGCAGCCATACCTAGATGGTGTATAGCTTCTGGAAGTGGTGGACCATCTCGCCAAGTTTTGGTTTGGGGTGAGAATATATAGGTGCGATCTGTAGGGGCTAGACCGTAAAATATGGAATTAGATGATGGAATAAAACCACCTGAAATATAGATTTCTCCAAAGAATACAGAGGGGTATATTTCCTGAACGGCTGTTTTTAAGTCTGGTAGTTTAATGAATTGTGGTTTATGGGCAGATTGCCATGTTCCAGCTTTCCCCTCCATTCCACCTAGTATAAATGGTGCCGCTCCGATAATTTTTAAAAAATCTCTTCTAGAGTAAGGCATATGTTTGTATCTTCCCTTAAATTAAATGGTAAAGCTTGCTTACAGCCTAAGTTTTTTTGTAAAAAATAGACTGTGTGGATCCTCTCTATAGTTGGAAAATGGCCCGCAGGATTTAAAGCCATTTTGATAGTAAAGTGCTATTGCTGGAGCAAAATTTAACCTGTTACCAGTTTCAAGCTTTACCTCACTGTAACCCCGTCTTCTGGCTTCATTTATTATCTCCTGTAATACTGCTTTAGCGACACCTTTGCGTAGGAAAGATTGGCTGGTTTTCATTGACTTGATTTCTCCCAGAGTAGAGGAGACTTCCTTGAGGGCGCCACAGCCTGCTAGAACGCCATTGATCTTTGCGCTCCAGAAGGTGATTTTAGGATCAACTAACTCTTCTGGTTTGAGGGCGTGCACACTTTCAGGGGGGGAGTGCTGTTGCATTTCTTTTAGGTGCTGCGCCAATAACTCTACGACGGTACCATCTGATAGGTCGTCTTTTTGAACCGCTATATACATAGAGATGCCTTAGTTATTTTAAGTATAGATGCCAGTGAAGTTTGATTTATGCAGATCTCAATTATGTTGGGTAGTAATTGTTTTCATTGATTTATATGTATTTATCCATTGGAAGGCGAGATCAATAAATAAGGGCCCAGTGGCCCTTAAATATTCTTGTGGTATTGATTCTTTTATTTTTTTGTGCGCTCTACAGGTCATCTATAAAAATAGAATCCGATATTATCCATTATTCTTGATGAGTAAAGCTTGCCCCATTTTGATGCATCGTTCACTGGTGTAGAGGTGATTTTTTAATGCTTTAACCAGTGTGGGCTTAAATTGAGGGTTTTCTTCAAGGGTCGTGCTTATTTTTTGAGCGCCCTCATCTGAGCACATTAGGGGAAAAATATTGGTGTAGCTACTGATTAGCTCTGAGGAATCCTCATTATTAATTTGCTCCAGTGCGTAAAGGATTTTTTCGCTGTTATTATTAAATAGGGAGATTTGTTCATCTTTAAATAGAGAATAAGAGGCCTTGCGCAGTTCACTTAACTTGAAGTTATCCCTGTGCTGAATTAGGTTTTCTAACCATTTTTGTTTGATTTCTGGTAAAGGTCTTACTACTTCGGCAGCAATGGCATTCAGTTTTGATCTGTCTGAGCTATCTTTGCTTAGTTCACGGACAATAGCTTGTTCATAATCAGAATATAAATAGCGATTTTGCAGGTGAATTAAATCCCAGCGCATATCCGGATCTAAGATCAGTCCTTTAACTGAGAGTTCACCCATCAGTAATAGTTTGGCATTGTTAAGCGCGCTGTTCGAATGAGCTATTTCGGTAAATAGCTCAAACCAAGTCTTTTGTTGATCGCTGCCTGCAGGTGCCTGCTGTAGCCGCTCCCACACAAAATCCTCCATGGTTTTTAGAATTTTACTACGGCGCCGTTGATCAATAGGAACTTGGTTTAGATAACTATGGACATAATTTAAATAGCGCGCATTGAGTCGAATAGCACTGATATCTTGTTCGGCGACACCATTATTAATAATAAAACTGATGTATTCATCAAGGGGGAGCTTTGCATCATAGGCGCTGTCGAATAGGCTTTGCCACAGCATAAGACGGGTGAAAGGATTTTCAATGGCATGGAGGTATTGAGCTATATTTTTCAGGGTGATTGAGTCAAGAGTTACCTTGGCAAAAGCCCAATCTTCCTCGTTAGGATAGAGAATTTGAGGGCAGGATAACCCTTTAGCGCTCTCTACTTTGGTTAATTCACCGCTATAAATTACCGGCAGGGTGGCATAACGTTTCATAACCCCTTCATTTATGCGATAGAAACCGAGCTGAGTGCGTTGTTCGCGTAGCGTCGGGTAATCATCTGGAGCTGTCTGTGTCAGACTAAGGCCGGTAATCCGATCATTTTCACATTCGAAACTTGCTTCAATAGTGTTAAGACCGGCTTGATAAAGCCATTGTTGTTGCCATTCCTCCAGATTGATGCTGGCGGCCTTGCCCAGATGATTAATAAAATCATCAAGTGTAGAGTTTTTGTAAGAAAACTCTTTCAGGTAACTGCTAACACCTTGACGAAATTTTTCTTTACCGAGGAAATAGGGTAATTGTTTGAGTATAGAGCCCCCTTTGCCGTAGGTAATACCATCAAAATTGCTAAAAGCTTCTTCGGTATTTTTTACTGGTAGCTGGATGGCATGAGTAGTGGGCCTTTGATCGGAGTAATAAGCCCACTGTTTAGTACCAAGATAAAAATTTTCCCAGGCATTGGAAAATTCACTGTTCTCTGCTAAAGATAGGTTGGCCATATAAGTGGCAAAACTTTCATTTAGCCAAAGATCGTCCCACCAGTTCATGGTCACTAGATTGCCAAACCACTGATGTGCCAATTCGTGAGCAATAACATTGGCCAAGCGCATACGCTGGGCCTGGGTTTTTTCTCCACGAGATACGTAGGCATCATTAAAAGTGACTGCCCCCACATTTTCCATGGCACCGGCATTGAAGTCGGGTACCAGGATCTGATCATACTTATTAAAGGGGTAATCTATTCCAAAATAGGGTTGGAAAAATGCAAAGGACTGCTTGGTGAAGGTAAACCAGTCTTCGGTTTTAACATATTGTGCCAGGCTCTGGCGGGCCATCAGGCGTAGAGGGATACCTTTGGCGTTATCCTCCCAAATATGGTAGGGTCCGGCGTGTAATGAGAATATGTAGGATGAGAACTTTGGAGTTTGTGGAAAAAACCAATGCTTTATTTCACCCTCGTGCTCTACTCTATGTTCCCGCTCCGCACTGATTACTATCCACTCTTTTGGCGCTGTGACATCTAGTGTATAGCGAGCTTTAAGGTTCGGTTGGTCAAAATGTGGAAAAAGGCGGTTGGCGTCATAGGGTTGAAAATCAGTGTATAAATAGACTCTACCATCTACAGCGTCTTTAAATCGGTATAGGCCCGACCCATTATTTGAATAAGGATGTCGATAATTTATTGTAATTGTATGCTTCTTATTGGGTAGCTGTGTATTATCAATACGAATAAAATGTCCATTGTAACTGAAAGGAGTCTTTTGGTTATCCACCTGTACAGTTTCAACAGTACCTCCAGAGAAATCGACAGTTAGAGGCTGTTGTAAGGGGTTGTTGAATTCAATTTCAGTTACAACTGTGCCGGAAAAACTGTCTCCGTTGCGATCAAGATGAATACTCAGTTGGTAATCTACCTCTGCAATTTGCTGTTTTCTCAGCTTTGCATATTTCTCAGATAGCCCCGCGATCTCCGCTCTTGTTACAGGTTTTGTTGTAGAAGTTTGTGCGGCTTCTGTACTACCTGGGTTTTGCTCACAGGCAGCGAACATGATACTGCACAAGAGAGTGGTAATAAGTCTTAATCTTTTAATCTTGGTTTGATTGATCATGGTGGTCTCACCGATCGGTTAGTTGTTATTGCTATGATTCTATATTTGTCCGCAATTTATGCACCGAGAATCTTACTATTGGTGCTATACAATAAATAGATGAAATGGCCCAAATAAAAAGCGGTTAAAGTGGGTTAGTCTTCAAAATTATATCCCATGTAGATTCGGGATTATTTTATTAACAGGGCTTGAGCGTTAAGGGGTTGTTCTTATGGGGTGAATTGCTGTTTAGCAATGGGGGAAGCCGCTAACAGAATAAAAACGCTATTGACCGTTAGCAACTTCAAGAACAGACTCAGCGAGGGCGTTTACCAGTCCATCAATCTCTTCACGGCGTGTAATAAATGGCATGCCCAATTGAATGGTGTCTCCGCTATAGCGAACATAAAAGCCTTTCTCCCACATCTTTAAAGCAATGCGGAATGGGTGTAATAAGGGCTCCCCTGGGGCTCTCTCAATCGTTAGCGCAGCGGCTAGGCCACAGTTGCGGATATCGTAAACCAGAGGCAAGTTGCTCAGCTGATGTATATATTCTTCCAGAAGATAGGCAAGCTCTGCTGAGTGCTTAAAAAGGTTATCTCTCTCTAGAAGTTCTAAGGTAGCAAGTGCTGCTGCACAGGCTACTGGGTGTGCTGAATAAGTGTATCCATGGGGCAGCTCCAACTGGTAGTCGGCTCCTCCTTGCTGCATAAACGTCTCATAGATCGTTTGCTGCACCACCGTGGCTCCCATGGGGATGACTCCGTTAGTGAGTTGCTTGGCGATGTTGATAATATCTGGAACTACGCCAAAAAGCTCTGCACCTGTGGCAGTGCCCAGTCTGCCAAATGCGGTGATTACTTCGTCGAAAATCAGTAGGATTTGGTGTTGCTCGCAAATATCTCTAAGTCGCTGTAGGTAGCCTTCTGGTGGGGGTAAAATACCCGCGGAGCCAGCCATTGGCTCAACGATGACAGCGGCAATATTGCTAGCATCGTGTAGCTCAATAATTTCTAATAGTGATTCGGCAAGGTGTGCCCCATATTCAGGCTGTCCGCGACTAAAGCGATTTTCCGGCAGTAGTGTATGGGGAAGGTGAGCGGTGGAGAGTGCCGGACCATAGATGGCTCGGTTGGCTCCGATGCCGCCGACACTAACTCCACCAAAATTCACTCCGTGATATCCCTTACTTCGACCAATCAGTTTGGTCTTGCTGGCCAGTCCTCTTTTGCGCCAATAGGCACGGGCAATCTTCAGCGAGGTCTCCACTGCTTCAGAGCCGGAATTGGTGAAAAATACCCGATTGAGGCCCTCCGGCATTAAGCGAGTGATTCGTTCCGCCAACTTGAAGGAGCCGGGGTGGCCAAACTGAAAGGAGGGGGCGAAGTCTAGAGTCTCCAACTGCTGGTTAATGGCTTTGGCGATTTCTTTTCGATTATGACCCGCGCCACAGGTCCACAGGCCTGAAAGGCCATCGAATATCTGGCGACCATCAGCACTGGTGAAATAGCACCCATCAGCGGCTGTAATCATTCGTGGGTCTCGTTTGAACTGCCGGTTACCGGTGTAGGGCATCCAGTGTGCATCGAGTTGTGTTTGGCTGAGCCCTGCGAGCTTGTCGTTCATTTTTATTTTCCGACAATTGGGACAGTTATCTTAGACAATCTTTAAATAGTTCGTTGTTACCACTTGAAGCCCTAAAGCTACATTGTGAATTTATTTAAGGCCCTCCCAATTCTGGACCAACTTTTCTATTTAATAAATTGCCTAAAACTAACTTTAGTTGCATAAGTGGGGGCTTTTGAGAAAGGTTTGAAGTATGGGGCTTGATTGTAGCTTATCGGTTCTAGCGTAGTTTTTAGACCGGAAGAGGTGGAGCGAGAGGAGTCGTAAGGATACTGACAACTCAACGATAAAGAAGGGGAAGTTCCGGGGACTTGAGTCCCCGGTAACAAAGAGGATCAGACTGCGGTAGCAATCCGGTCAACGTAAGGGGCGAGTTCAGGCTTGTTCTCCAGGATTTCTTCCCGAGTGAGGCCGTCGATCTCATGAGGGAATACCAGCCACTCTTCAGTCTTGTGGATAAAGTAATCCGGCTCGCGCTTCGCTTTGTTGTTTTTCGGCTTGTAGTAAGGCGTTGCGATACGAATCTCTGGCGTGTTCTTTTTACAGGCTGCGCGCAGGTCTTCAATTGTTTGTTCAATACTAAGGCCGGAATCGTGCACATCGTCAACGATCAGTAGGGAGTCGTGGGACTCAAGGCGCTTAATCAGATAGTTCAGGCCATGCACTCGGACTTTCTTGTCGCGCTCGCCGATACCGAGGTAGGAGGAAGTTCGGATTGCGATATGGTCCGCATCCACACCCATCACATGAAGCAATTCTTGTACCGCGATACCTACCGGAGCGCCGCCACGCCATACACCAACGATGTAATTAGGGCGGAAGCCGCTCTGATAGATTTGTTCGGCAAGCGCGTAGGAATCAATCAGCAGTTGCTGTGCGCTGATAAAATGCTTTTTCATCTGTGTACCCCTCAGAAAAAGGCGAACTTGGCAATAAAGAGAGCCGCTAACACGTAGACACTGATGCTGACGTCTTTACTGCGCCCGCTCAGTGTTTTGATGACTGCGTAGGCAATAAAGCCCAGAGCAATACCGTGAGCGATAGAGAATGATAACGGCATCATTACTGCCGCAATCACCGCCGGAGCGGCTTCGGTGATGTCATCCCAGTCGATGGAAGACAGACCGGAGGTCATCAGGACGCCGACATACAGCAGAGCTCCGGCAGTCGCATAAGCGGGAATCATCCCGATCAGCGGGGAAAAGAAGGTGGCCAGCAAGAACAGGCCAGCGCAGACCACTGCAGTCAGACCGGTGCGTCCGCCTGCGGTAATACCCGCGGTGCTCTCAACGTAACAAGTAGTGGTGGACGAACCCAGAACAGAACCGACTACAGAAGCGGAGCTGTCTGCCATCAGGGCTTTGCCCATGCCCGGCAACTTACCGTTTTCATCGAGAAGCTTGGCGCGGTCGGAGACACTCAGCAGAGTGCCGGCAGTATCGAACAGGTCTACGAACAGGAAGGCGAAGATTACACTGATCATACCCACTTCAAATGCCCCGGCGATATCCAGTTCGAGGTAGGTGGGCGCCAGGCTCGGTGGTGCGGAGACCAGGCCGGTGAACTCTACTTTACCAATAGCCAGTGCAATAACGGTAACTGCGAGAATGCCAATCATTACCGAGCCGAGCATACGGCGGTAGGACAAAGCCACAATAATAAAGAAGCCCAGAGCAGCCAGCATAGCTTCAACAGACTTAAGGTCCCCCAGGGTCACCAGGGTGGCGGGGCTGGCAACCACGATCCCTGAGCTCTTCAGGGCGATAATCGCCAGGAACAGTCCAATACCGGCTGCCAGGGACTGCCTCAGGGAGGTGGGAATACTGTCGATTATCCATTCCCGCAACTTAAAGATACTAAGCAGTAGGAACACTACCCCTGATATAAACACTGCACCCAGGGCAACCTGCCAGCTATAGCCCATTTCGCCCACCACTACATAGGCGAAGAAGGCGTTGAGGCCCATTCCCGGCGCCAGTGCGATGGGGTAGTTGGCGTACAGCCCCATAATTAGACAGCCGATCGCAGCAGCAAGACAGGTCGCCATAAACACGGCGCCCTTATCCATACCAGCCGCCGCCAGGATGTTGGGGTTTACAAAAATGATGTAAGCCATGGTCAGGAAAGTGGTTACACCGGCAATCACTTCCCGGCGAACATTTGTCTGACGCTCAGACAGCTTGAACAGCTTTTCCAATAAAGAGGCGTCGCCGCCCGCCTGGGGAATACCAGACCCTGGGGTCGCTGATGTTTGGATATCAGAGGGTTTCATATCAGAAGTGGTACTTTACTAGCAGGTTAACATTGCGCTCGTTGGAGTCGGTATTAAAGGTTCCATCTTTGAACCCAAATTTGTCATTCCAATGTACGTATTCAATACCGGCATACAGGGCTTTCGGCTCACCCCAATTGGCGCCCACATCCCACTTGAGTTGGGAGGTAAAGTTCATGCTTGGGTGTGCATCTTCGGAGGCGCTGGTCCAATCGATAAAGCCATCGTATACGAAGCTGGCGTCGCCCAGGGCAAATGGCATCGCCCAAACCAGGGTCAGCTGCTCGTTGCTGGCCTTGTCATCGTTATCGCGGCGGTAGGCGTTTACTTGGACAAAGGAAAAACCCGGAACTGCAAGGTCGAAACCGAGACCTGTCAGAACGTTGGTGAAATGCGGGCCTGTGGCTGTGAGGTGATCGGGGTCATCCATATTGCCCAGCTCTACAGTGGTTGCCACTAATACGTCGGTTACCGGCCCCCAAGCCAGTTCACGATCGCTGAGCTTCCCCAGGCTCAGACGCGGAGAAATTTCTGAATAGAGCTCCTTTGAACCATCTTCTGAATGCAGATAGTCGGCAAAGATAAACAGGTCTCCCCAGCTGTGGCCACTGGCGTGTTCAAAGGTCACTACAGAGCGCTCTGAATCATCGGTGGTCAGGCTGTAGTTCATTTCATAGTCGCGGCCATACAACAGGCTGAGGCTGTTATCGCTCCAAGTCATTTCTGCTTGGGCAGCTACAGACAACAGCCCGGAGGCCAGTAGTAGCAGGGGCTTGGTTGGTTTCATTGTATTACCTCTGTTACAGCGACAGGCGGAAACCGCACTGGCGGCCGACACTTGGGTCGGCAGTTGGTTAAAAAATAGTCGCGGAATATACCCGAGTTTACCGAGTGTTTTCCAGTATTTTTTTTCAGCAATAGCCTCTAGGTGAGCAGCCTTAAAGCAATGAAGTACTAATAAATTTTTAAAAATAAAAACTAAATACCTTTTAGCGGTTGGGTAAGCCTACATCCGGGAAAAAGGCCTATTGAAGGGCTGGCCTGATTTTTGGTTACGTTGAACCGATACTTTTAATAAGGAAAGGTTGTGGACCATTACTTGCTGCCTGCAAATAGGGCGCCAGGTTGTACAGGGAGCACTAATAAGCTGCAAGAGTTTGTAAGGCAAAGCGTTGTGGAAAGACCTGGAGGGAACTGTATTAAGCGGAGCTGAGTACACCTTGTGCACGGGTCATCCTACTAGCATGCACCATTGAGGTGCATCGTGCAGATTCTATGTAAGGCTTTCTTTTAATAGTGAGCCCTGATGAAGGAGTGACTTGTGAGTAACTTCGTTATTAATCAGAGTCAGTTCTTCACAGCAACACATGTGTTAAAGTACCGCACTCAATTAGGAGGATATTTCAAGGCTTGCCGGTTAGTAGTGACCTGATTACGCCTGTTGTTGTTTTTTTGAGCACTTAGTGGGAGAGACTCACGAACCGCCCTATAAATAGGTGCAATATGTGTCTCTCGGGGCTCTGGCAGCTGCCTTGTTATCCGGATGTCATCTGGGAAGCCCTTGATCGGCCCTGGTGGCGTAAATAATAAATTGGGGTCGCTATACCCCGTATGTACCAATTGGTTGCTTGAGAAATCTATCCCCCAGGGTGTTGGCTTGTGATTATATGTCAATCAGCGGGATGAAGAAGAGCGGCCGGGAGTGGGAGGTTTTATGAAATCCAATTGCTTGCACCTTGCAATCCCCGCAGGGGATCTTGAGGTAGCCAAGAAATTTTACTGTGGCGTTTTTGGCTGTAAAACTGGAAACAGTGAAGAAGGGCGCTGGGTAGATATCGATTTCTGGGGCAATGAACTTACTTTGCATCAGAGTGAAGAGAAGCTGCCGAACGTACGCCATAAGGTTGATATGGGAGCGGTAGCTGTTCCCCATTTCGGTATTCACCTGCCGGATGATGAATTCCAAGCCCTGAAAGCTCGTATCGAAGCTGCTGGCCTGGAGTACTTGGATAAGCCATATCGTCGCTTCGTTGGCAGTGAGTACGAACAGGAAACCTTCTTTATCGAAGATCCGAACGGTAATGTGCTGGAAATGAAAACTATGGTGAATCCAGAGCTGATGTTTAAATAGCGCTATGGACCACAGTTAGCACACATTGAGTTAGCCCGAGGTACCATACGTATGGTCTTTTGTATTGTATCTTGGGTTAATTTAAATTTTTTACCTCCTATTATTTTTTTCCTTTCTTTCCCTGCCTTTATTGTTTAGCTGTTTTTGAAAACTATCTTATAAGTGAAAGTACTGCCTGAAGAGTTGATGGTTGCGAGGTTATTTTATTTAAGCCTTTTGGCTGGAGCAGAAGAGTGAATTTTCTAATTGCAGCTTAAAGAATTTATGAAACTATTGGCTTGAGCTTGGATGTCTTTTTTTTCCTTCGTTGTCAATTTATCTAAGAGGCTGAGCATCATAGACATTCTTGGGTTTTTCTTAAAATAGTCGCGCTTTTCTAAGAGAAAATTCCAATAAAGACTATTGAAGGGACATGCACCTTCACCAACTCTCTTCTTTACATCGTATCGGCAGTTATCACAATAGTTGCTCATTTTATTGATATACGAGCCACTGCTTATATAAGGCTTTGTTGCGACCAGTCCGCCATCGGCATATTGACTCATACCGCGAGTGTTCGGTAACTCTACCCACTGAATAGCATCGATATATATCCCTAAATACCATGCATCTACCTGGTCTGGGTCGGTTTGTGTTAAAAGAGCAAAGTTACCAGTTATCATTAAACGCTGAATGTGGTGGGCATAGGCATGCTCAAGGCTGTTTTTGATAGCGCTTTTAAGGCAGTACATATCCGTTTGCGCTGTCCAATAGAAATTGGGCAGCGAATTATGATTTTGTAGTTTGTTGATTTTCGTATAGTTTGGCATCTCTTGCCAATAAATGCCGCGCATATACTCCCGCCAGCCAAGAATTTGCCGGACAAATCCTTCTATTTGATTCATATGAATTTCCTTCTTGTTGGAATTCCAATGATCAATAGTGCGATAGATAACTTCACTGGGAGATAGTAATTTGCAGTTAAGAGAAAAACTCAGGCGGCTATGAAAAAGGTAGGCCTCGTTGGGGTCCATCGCATCCTGGTAATCGCCGAAGTGTGGTAAAAGATATTTACAAAAATGGTTAAGGACTTTGAGGCTATCTTCTCTACTTGTTGGCCAGGTAAAATGCTTGGCGTTAATAGAACCAATGGTTTTTATTTTTGCGGCTTGGATACGTTTAAGTGTTTTTTCCACATTCTTTCGAAATAGGTATTGTCGGGGAACTTGAGGGTCTTCACTCCATTTTTTTCGATTCCCTTTATCAAAATTCCACTGGTTTCCTTCAGGATTCCCCTTTTTATCGACAAGTATATTGTTTTCCCTGCGCATATGGCGATAGAAGCTTTCCATTAAGAGAGTTTTCTTTCCCTTAAAGAAATCCTTCAAGTGGTTTCTGGTGGTTAGAAAATGTTCTGTGTCATAGGCTTTATACTCTATCTGCAATTCTTGAACTATTGTATTTAGTTGCTCTTCAAGACGATACTCATCAGGTAGTTGATATTCAAATCTCTGAATATCTAGCTGAGCAACTATTTGTCGAATATTTTCTTTAAGATTTTGTCGATTTTCTTTGCAGTCAATCTGATAGTAAATGACTTGATGGCCATGTGATTTCAGCCACTCGGCAAACGTTTGCATGGATTCAAAAAAGGCAACCACTTTTTGAATATGATGAATGGCGTAATCTGTCTCCTGTCGTATCTCGGCAATATGGTAGAAAATATCTGGACTGCTTGATTTATACCAAGAGTGCTTATGGTTGAGCTGGTCGCCGAGTATTAATCGTAGCGTTTTCAAAAGGAAAGCCTTTTTGGAATACAGTTTTTGTCAAAAGGTTATATTTGGTTAAGAGTAAAGCTACTTGTATGCTTTTCAGGTCTCATAACTTCTAAAGTTTAGTAGTTCATCGCAGATTGAAGTTACGCTTTTACGCCAAAGTCATTGATTTTATGATTATAGTGCACTGTATGTGTTCATTGTTTAGGATTGTTATAGCTGCTTTATTTTGCCTATTGATTGACGCTATTTAAGTGAGAAATAGCATAGGGGCATAAACCCTAAGAGTCCTTAAAGTTGACTGCTACCATTTACAATTGATCAAAACCTCAAAACCTCAAAACCTCAAAACCTCAAAACCTCCGAAGGATGTAAATACGACTTGAATTGTAGGCTTAGCGATTTTTCAGAGAGTACCTAAGACTGCTTTACTTCAAATATTTCTTATGCATCTGAATGTTCGGGCGATTCTGGATCAAGTTATTCCTCTGGCAGTTTTTTGAGTTGATCTAAACGATAACTTTTTGAGCAATTAGTCGGTCAATGTCCTCAGTGTTAAATCCTAGTGAACTCAGTAGGGATCGGCTATCGGCACCCAGTTTGGAGCCTGCTTGGTGTTGTATATTTTTCTTTCCATTAAACTTGAAGGGCGTGTTGATCTGTAGGAGAGGGCTGTCACTTTTGGTCTTTGCGTTTACAACCATTTGCCGTTCTTTGAACAATTTACTTTCTGTTGCTTCACTAAAGTTGAGAACAGGCTCAACGCAGGCGTCGAGATCAGAGAAAATATTAATCCATTCACTCAGCTTACGTTGTTGTATAACCTCGGAGATATCTTGTTTCAAGCTCTCTTGCTGATCGCTCTCTAGTACCCGAACCATCCAATCCGGATGCCCAATTCCTTGAAAGAAAGCTTCGGCAAACTGAGGTTCAAGGCTACCAACGGATAGATAGCGGTCATCAGCTGTACGGTAATAATCATAGTAACTTCCACCGTTAAGCAGTTCCATTTCCACCTTAGGATCTCCACCATTTGCGAGAGCACTGGCACCACATATGGCATTCAAAGCATAGGCACAGTCGGTCATACTGATATCGATATAGCCGCCGCTGCCTGTTTGTTGGCGGTGATACACGGCGGCAAGAATTGCCATGGCTGCATGGTGGGATCCACCGGCAATATCGGCAACTTGCATACCACTCAGATTGGGTCCGCTGCTCTGCCGACCGGAATAGCTGGCGAGCCCTGAGAGTGCAAGATAATTGATATCATGCCCAGCACGCATTTTAAGAGGGCCATCTTGTCCGTATCCGGTGATTGAACAATAGATAATATCTGTGCGTATATCACTGAGGTCTTCATAGCCAAAACCAAGCTTATCCATGACTCCTGGGCGGAATTGTTCAATAACAATGTCGTATTCAGAGAGTAGTTTTTCAATAATTTTCTTTGCTTCATGGCTTTTTAAATCTAAAGCCAAAGATTTTTTGTTGCGATTAATTGTTGCATGAGCTGCGGAAACGGGATCTTCACTGTCGATCATAGGAGGAAGCCCCCTAAGCATATCCGGACGATTCGGCGACTCTATACGTAGAACCTCCGCACCCATGTCCGCTAATAACATAGTGGCGTATGGACCTGGAAGCAGGGTGGTGAAATCGAGTATACGTAGGCCTTGCAGGGGGGTGATAGATTTATTCATTACTTATTTTATATATTATTATTTGGAGGTTTACGTAAAGGAATTTTCAGAAGTTAAACATGTAATTAATCTTTTGTATGACAAGTATGAACGAATTGTGTGGAAAAGTTATATTTATTAGTTGATGGCAAATAGAGGTTGGTGTAGCTGAAATCGTAAATTGGATCGGCGATTAATTGTTCTCTTATTAATACAGTGGCAGGGTGAACCCGGCGATAGTGTAGACCGCCGGGTTATTGCACTTAGTTATCACGGAGAATTTCACGGGAAATAATGAGTTTCATTATTTCATTCGTTCCTGCATAAATACGTTGTACCCTGGCGTCAGCCCAGGAGCGGGCAATAGGATACTCCCACATATAGCCGAATCCACCATGGAGCTGAACACACTCATCCAGCATCTTACATTGGAAGTCGGTAGCGAGTAATTTGGCTTTTGCTGCAGTGGCTACATCAAGCTTTTTCTCGTAATGGAGTTCCAGGCAACGATCCACAAAGACTCTGAGGGAAGAGAGTTCACTATCCAGTTCTGCCAGTTTGAACTGTGTATTTTGAAATGCGGCTATAGGTTTTCCAAAGGCTTTGCGGTCTCGTACATAGTCAATAGTCCACCCTAATGCCGCTTCCGCATTGGCAATGGCAAAAATAGCCACACTGAGTCTTTCCTGTGGTAATTCCTGCATTAGGTAGACAAAACCTTGGCCTTCAGCTCCCAGTAAATTCTCCTGGGGTACTCTGACATCATCAAAGAAAAGCTCGGAGGTATCCTGAGCTTTCATGCCGATTTTTTCCAGATTATTGCCTCTTTTGAATCCTTCCGATTTGGCATCAACCAATAACAGGCTTACTCCGGAAGCCCCTTCACTGGGGTCTGTTTTTGCAACAACGATAACTAGATCGGCGTGCTGGCCATTGGTTATAAATGTCTTGGAACCATTGAGTAGATAGTGATCGCCACGCTTGATTGCGGTTGTTTTTACTCCTTGCAGATCGGAACCCGCGCCGGGCTCTGTCATAGCGATGGCCGTTACAATTTCACCGCTGATACATTTAGGTAAGTACTCCTTTTTTTGCTCTTCACTGCCGTAATTAATAATGTAGGGTACGGCAATATTGGAGTGCAGCCCCCAGCCGATGCCAGAAAGACCTGCACGGGCGATTTCCTCATCGATAATAGAGTTATAGCCGTAGTCCAGCCCAAGGCCGCCGTAGGATTCGGAGATTTGAGGGCAGAGAAAGCCCATTTCACCAGCCTTATTCCAAAGAGCACGATCGACCTGCCCATCTTTCTCCCACTGACTGTGAAAGGGGATGGCCTCGTTTTCGAGGAACTTTCGCACGGTATCGCGAAAATGCTCGTGGTCTTCGTTGTAAACGGTTCTCGGTATCATTCTGAACTCCAACATTCGTTTTTATTATCTGGAATTGTAGACTCTTCGCATTTGTGCAATTGCGGGACTGCCCGGCCGTGGCAGCCCCGTTAATACTGCTGAGTCTTCTCGCTCATCAGCGACTTCGTAGTCTTTATGTGACTAATGGGTATCCTTCAGCTCCTCTCTGGACTCGGCGAGTGCTATTAATGTTTCCGGGGGAGAAAATCTGTCCCCGTAGGTTTCGGCAAGTTTTTGGGCGCGCTGTACAAAAGCTTCAACGCCATATTGGTTAATATATTGCAGGGCTCCGCCGGTCCAGGGAGGAAAACCAATACCAAAAATTGAGCCTATATTGGCCTCTCGCACGCTGCGTAGCACTTTCTCTTCGTAGCAGCGCAGTGTCTCTATGGCCATGATAAATAACAGGCGCTCCTTGATATCCTCAACAGGGGGTTGTTTGGCCGCTGGAAACTCCTGTTGCAGGCCTTGCCAAAGGTGTTTCTTACCCCCTTCTGGATAGCTGTAAAAACCGCCACCCGCCAACTTGCCGGCGCGGCCAAGTTCCAGCATATGATCAATTACAGATTCTGCAGGATGTGTGGGGACACTTTTACCCTCCTTCTGCAGGTCGTTAATCGTCTGTTGGCGAATCTTTCCCATTAAGGTGAGAGAGACCTCATCACTCACAGCTAGAGGCCCTACTGGGAATCCGGTCAGGGATGCTGCATTTTCAATCGTGGCGGGATTTATCCCTTCGCCAAGCATGCCAATTCCCTCATTGGTAAAGCAGCCAAAGACCCGAGAGGTGAAGAAGCCTCGGCTATCGTTAACAACAATCGGCGTCTTGCCGATTTGTAAAACGAAGGCGAAAGCCTGGGCCAAAGTCTCTTCACTGGTTTGCTTACCACAGATGATTTCCACCAGCGGCATTTTGTCTGCCGGGGAGAAAAAATGCAGGCCGATAAAGTTATCTGGCCGAGCAGAGGCCTGAGCCAGGCCGGTAATTGGTAGTGTGGAGGTGTTAGAGGCGAAGACAGCACTGTTATCCAGTTGGGCTTCTGCCTCGCGGGTAACTTCGGCTTTTAACTCTCGGTCCTCGAACACTGCTTCAATGATCAACTCACAACCGCTCAAGTCGGCGGCATTATTTGTTGGGTGAATATGAGACAGGATAGTCTGTACGTGTGCCTCGTCTGTTCGGCCGCGCTCCAGACGTTTTTGCAGTGCCTTTTCTGCATAGTTTTTACCTTTTAAGGCTGCCTCGGTGGAAATGTCTTTCAGCACCACCTCAATGCCCTTGCTGGCACAGGCATAGGCAATACCGGCACCCATCATTCCGGCTCCGAGTATGCCGATCTTTTTGATAGCTGTGGTTTTCGATTCGCGAGCGGCTGGTGGGAGAGAGGTGCCGGCCTTCAGCGCGTTAAGAGCAAACCAGAAGGTACCGATCATATTTTTTGCTACTTGACCGCAAGTGAGGTCGACAAAGTAACGCGATTCGATACGCGTGGCGGTGTCGAAATCCACTTGGGCGCCCTCGATAACCGTCGCCAGTATCGCTTCAGGAGCGGGCATACAGCCGTGGGTTTTCTTTTCCAGCATGGCGGGGGCAATCATCAGCAGCTGGGCATTTTTAGGATTTTTGGCGTCACCGCCGGGCATACGGTAACCGGGTTGATCCCAGGGCTGTAGGCTCGGTTGTTCACTGTTGCTGAGGATATGGTCCCGAGCCTTATTGAGCAGCTCTCCGGCATTTTGGGCTGTCTCATGAATTAAACCACTTGCCAATGCTTGCTTGGCTTTTACCTGCTTACCTTCCAGCAGGAAGGGCAGTGCATTTTGAATACCTAGCAAGCGGGGCATACGTACACAGCCTCCACCACCAGGCAGCAGCCCAAGAGTGACTTCCGGTAGCCCTATTTTTACTGAGTTGTCTTCCAAGGCGATCCTATGATGGCAGCTGAGGGCAATTTCCCAGCCGCCGCCGAGAGCGGCACCATTGATTGCCGCTACAACAGGTTTGCCCTGAGTTTCTAGCCAGCGCAAGTTTGCCTTAAGGGCCTCACAAGAGTTAAAAAACTCCTGAGCCTCACTTTTCTTTGCGGCATAGAGGGACTTGAGATCGCCGCCGGCGAAAAATGTTTTTTTAGTGGAGCGAACAATAATCCCCGCATAGTCCCACTGTTTTATCTCCTCCACCGCGGCCTGTAGTGAGTCTGTAAAATCCCGATCCATTACATTGGCGGAGGCATTGGGGTTATCCATAATCAGGTGGACAATGTTATCGCTGTCTCTTTCCAAGCGTATAGATTTCATATTTTCCCCCTAGACTCTTTCGATAATAGTTGCCACGCCCATACCGCCACCTACACATAGGGTGACCAAGCCATAGCGCAACTGACGTTGCTCTAATTCATCAAGCACGGTGCCAATTAACATGGCACCAGTGGCGCCGAGAGGATGGCCCATAGCGATAGCTCCGCCGTTGACATTGATTTTCTGCGGGTCGATATCCATTTCATGTTGGAAGCGCAGCACTACTGCAGCGAAGGCTTCGTTGACTTCGTACAGGTCTATGTCATGGGCACTTAGGCCCGCAGCCCTGAGGGCTTTGCGAGCGGAGGGAGCGGGTCCAGTCAGCATGATGGTGGGCTCGGTGCCGACGACTGCGGCGGAGACGATACGTGCCCGGGGTGTCAGGCCCAGGTCTTTTCCGGCCTGCTCACTGCCGATAAGAATGGCGGCGGCGCCGTCCACAATGCCTGAGGAGTTTCCTGCGGTATGTACGTGTTCGATAGCTTCCACCTGGGGGTAGCGGGAAATCGCTACGCTATCGAAGCAGAGGTCGCCCATGGCAGTAAAAGATGGGGAGAGATTGGCAAGCCCCTCCATGGAGGTTTCTGGGCGCACCAACTGATCGCGATCGAGAAGTAACAGGCCGTTCTGGTCCCGCACGGGGATTACGGATTTGTTGAAGGCACCACGTTGCCAGGCACTTGCAGCCTTGCGCTGGGAGTGCAGAGCAAAGTTATCCACATCTTCCCTGGAAAAGCCCCCCAGCGTGGCAATTAGGTCGGCTCCGATGCCCTGGGGTGCGAAGCCTGTTTCTATGGCGGTTTGTGGGTCCATAGCCCAGGCACCGCCGTCACTGCCCATGGGCACCCGCGACATAGACTCAACGCCACCGGCCACTACAAGCTGTTCCCAGCCAGAGCGGACCTTGGCGGCGGCTAAATTAACAGCTTCGGCACCGGAGGCACAAAAACGGTTTAAGGTGACGCCGCCAATATCCCAGTCCCAACCGGCACCGAGTGTGGCGACCTTGGCGATGTCAGCGCCCTGCTCACCGACAGGTGTTACGCACCCAATTACCACATCATCGACCCTGGCCGTATCCAGTTGGCTGCGCTGTTGCAATTCGCGCAGCAGGTTGGAGAGCAGGGTGATGGGTTTGACTTCGTGCAGCGCGCCGCTGGGTTTTCCTTTGCCACGCGGGGTGCGGATTGCATCGTAGATATAGGCTTCACTGGGCACGGTTATGGCCTCTTTATTTTTGATTGTGGGTACAACCATAGTTGTGTGGGGTTTCGGCGCAATGATGAAAGACGCCAGGGGGGGTGACGTGGTTGTCAGCTCAGATAATTAATGCAGCGAATCTTTTTACTTTACTTATTCCAAATCAAACTAACTCGATGAGTGGTGTGCCGTACACTCAAATAAGGCGCTTTATTTTTTATTTTCGGCCAGCGAATAGCAGCCGATTAGATTGTATTTAAGCCGCAATAGCCCCACCGAAAAATTTAGTTGTGGGTTTTGGCTCACAGGAAAAAGCCTTTATCTGGGTTGATTCATCACCAACACCATTTAAAGACTGGCTTTAGCTTGCGGTTGTCTGGCAGTGAGGATCGACTATGGCAGAGAATCTACTGGAACTGGCGGCGAGCCAACTGGGCACCTCGGGTATCGGTACCCTGGCATCTGCACTAAACCTTCCGGCAGAGAAAGGTCAGTCAGCACTGGATACTGGAATTGCATTTGTTCTTGCAGGCATGCTGAATAAAGCCAGTAGTAAAACTGGTATGGCTTACTTGTTCAATATGGTTACGGACACTGAAGTTGCGGATCTCCCCAGTGTTTTGCAGCGGTTTGCAGATAAGGCAAAGTTGGAAGCCTCACTGCCAGTCGGTGATGCCATGCTGCAAAAAGTATTTGGTACCCGGGTCGAAGAAGTGAGCAAAGTAGCCACTACAGAACTGCCGGGTAATGAAGGTGGCCACCTATTAAAGTTGGTGCTGCCACTGGTGATGGCCCTGCTAGGCGCTCAGGTAAGAGCCAACAAAATGGACGTCTCTGACTTGGCTTCATTTTTAATTGGTCAGAGAGAGTTTTTACGCAACAAGGTCCCTGATGCACTCCTGGATGCTCTTGATGTAAAAGGGTTTGATAATCTGGGGGCCGCCCTGGTTACCCATGGCCATGCCAAGCCTCAGGAACCTCGGGAACAAGCCCTGCATGGCCATGTGGAAAAGAAAAAGCCCGTAAGTTTTAGCAGCTGGTTTTTTCCGTTATTAGTGGTACTAATTGCCCTCTATGCCTTAAATATGTGCATGGACAAGGGTAGGCAGGAGGAAGCGGCAGGCCAGCCTTTTGAGACTCCACAGGAACAGGCTTTTATGGAAGCGCCCTCACAGCCTGCTGGCGATACTCCTCCCAATGAAAATAGCGCCCAGGCTCAGTTGGGCCCGGATAAATTCTCTAGTAACCTGCGGGATTACTTGAAGAGCTTTGATCGGGACCCGAACCAGGAATTTATTCTGCGAGTGAAGTTTGAAAAGGGCACGGCAAAAATTCTTGATCCCCAGTCTGCAGATATTGATGCACTTGCACAAATTATGCAGGAAAACCCACAGCTTACGGTTGCTATTGAAGGGCATGTACAAGGGGAGGGCAATGAAATTAAAGAGCAGGAAATTTCGCAAGAGAGAGCGGATGTTGTGCGGGAGCTGTTGCTGCAAAAGGGAATTGCGGCTAATCGTATGACGGCCACCGGTATGGGATCCGCTAAACCTGTGCAGGAAAGTGAGACAGGGCAAACAACACCGCAGCCGATGAACAATGAGCGTATTAGTGTACGAGTGGTTAATACCGAATAGATATTTTCACAATCTTGGCAAGCAAATAGCCCTACATTTCTGTGGGGCTATTTATTTTGTGAAGCGATAAAAAACGCCCATTAATGTTGGAAATTTAATGCTGGCAATCAACTGCGAAATTTCTCGCGGTAGGCGCCGGGGGCGAGGCCGGTCCATTTTTTAAATGCGCGATTGAAAGCACTGGGTTCAGAAAAGCCGAGTCGTTCGGCGATTTCTGCCACTGCGGTTTCCTGCTGTTTTAGTTGGTACACGGCCATATCGCGGCGTACAGAGTCTTTGATGTCCTGCCAGCTGTTGCCCTCGTCTTTTAGGCGCCGGCGCAGCGTTTGCGGGGAGGTGAACAGGCGTGCAGCCACATCGTCGAGGGAGAGATTTTCAATACTGTTCTGTTGTTGCAGCATACGGCGTATACGACCGGTAAAGCTGTGGTCAGATTTATATTGGGTGAGCAGGCACTCCGGTGCTCTGGATAAAAAGTCTGCCAGTTGCTGCTCATCCCGCACCAGCGGCATTTGTAAATAGCGAGTATTAAAAACCAGGCAGGTTTCAGCCTGGTTGAAGTAATGCCGGCACGGGAACATATCGCAGTAGTCCTCATTGTAATCCGGTGGCGGGAAGGCCAATAACACCCGTTCGAGCAAAATGGTGCGATCGATCAGCCAACTGAAAAAGCGCAGCCAGATAACGGCAATGGACTCTACGAAAATCTGATTAGGCAACTGTTTTTCGTTGCTGTGATGAATGATCAGCCTGGCCTCTTCGCCATCCTCTACCAGCTTGATATGCAGGTCGTCGCTGACCATGCTGATAAAGCGTGCTGAGCGCAATAGAGCTCGCCGCAGGTTGGGGCAGCTGATGCAGGCGTGGCCCATCATGGCAAAAGTACCCGGTAGCCAGGGGCGGGCTAAAAACCCGCCTGACTCATCATTCAATAAATCCCACTCAAGGCGCAGTAGACTGGCCATCTGCTCACGGCCGATGCGGCTGTCGGAATCTTCAAGATGGGCGTGATCTATCCCGCTGTCCCGCAGCAACTGTTGGCAATCCAGCCCCGCTGCCTGGGCGCCCACCAGCTGGGCGCGAACTACTGCGGCGAGGATACCTGGGTCCGCATCGCGGAGTTTGGGAGTCTCGCTTTCCACTGTCTCAGCCCTCAACGTGATCTTGTTTGCTGGGTGTAATTTTTACGTGCAAGCAGAGATTATGCGCAAAGCGAGCGTGAAAGTCAGGTTTATCCCCAGCGGGTGTAAGAAAAGGGCAACTCAGGCGAGCTGCACGGTAAAGGAGCGCTAATGAAAACTGTAGCTATTGCAGCTTTTTCCACGAAGTTAGGCGTATGTTCATTGATTTATCGCCACCACTTATCAGATAGAGTGTAAGTGGTCGTAGCAATATCACTTTTCTTCGCTCTTTGCGTGAGGAGCAAGTCCTCCATCATTTGACTATGTTTTTCTCCAGGCGTAGGGAGTATAAATGGTCCAATAAACCCAATGATCAGCTTTTGGATAAAGCGTCTCGTAGGGTAGCTATAAATTAGACTGAAAAGTCAGATAAGATAAGAATAACCTAAACATGCCAATGAGGGAGTGGCCCGATGCCGTCAGCATCCGTCGAAAGCCAGCTGAATCCGACAATTTGTCGGCGTATGTTGATCGCCTATCTGATTGAACAGATTCCCCGCCCCAACAATCCAGCCCTGGAAGAGGCAACCGGGTGGCCGCGACGCACGGTTCAGGACATTATTGCCAAGGGATTACCAGGCCACGGCACACAGGTGGAGTTTATTCAGGAGGGGGTACGCCATAATGATGGCTATTACCGGCTTCACGACTGGGGCTCATTCGACCGCAATTGGGTAACAAGCAACTTATCGGTGATCTGTCGGGTGCTGGGAGTCAGCATCGAATAGCCTTTTCTTCGCGGATACTCACCAATAAAGCATTTTATTTATTCTGAAAACCAGCTGACCGGAATTAGCACAAACACGTAGGCACAATTGAAAAGTTGCGCCGACCAGTGGCCGGCGACGAAATCCAATTATTTGTTAATTGAGCAGATTGGCGGTGCAGTGAGATATTGTGTCGGAATTACTGCGGTTTTTGGTTATGTCCCTGTTGCAGTATTTTATTGACCTTTTCCAGTAGGGCAGGATTAGATTTAATACTGCTGGCAATTTCCTGATATTTACTCTTTGATAACCCTGCCTTTTCTATAGCTGCGACCATCTTGCCCTGTGCCTCCTTGTTGAGGGCTTCAGCCTCTTTGATATCTGCAGCGGCCTTGAGCTTGGGGGCATACTCCCGGCTCAACATCACGATTGAGCGATAGGCATCAGCAAACTGCTTGAGCTGAGGTTCACTGAAGGAGACTTTTGGGGCCTCGGCCTGTGAAGTTGCTGTCTGGGCGGTCGCAAAGGGCACTGTGAGCAACAAGGCGAAAAGAGCGAGATATTTAAAAGGGAATTTCATTGGGCACTCCTGAAAGTTGGGGGGCGCTTTTGCTTCTACAGAGCAATACCCAGTCACACTGCTCAAATGCCTGGGTGTTGCTGCGGAATCCATCGGTAATTGAAAGCGTTGGCAATCAACTCTGAGACATTAGTTTCAGGGTAGTCAGTTTCAGAGCGGCTGTGGCGCCATTCCCCGCCACCGCAGCAATTTTTATCGGCGGTGGCTCAGGGCTAAAACAGGCCGAGGAACTTCCTGCGTTTTGGCAGAGACTGCTCACAGCTGTTGAGTTGTTGCTGGTAGCGCTGCGCTTTTGCCGAAACCTTGTGGGAAACCTTCTTGAGCCAGGCTTTATTTTTAAAACTACGCCGATTAAAGCCGCCGTGCCCCTCGTGGTAAGCCAGGTAGAGGTGGTAAGCGTCGCGAGTGCGGATTTGGCAGCGGCGCGCACTGGTATTGTTATACCAGCCAACAAAATCGATAGCGTCGCCAAAATCATCTCGATCGGCGCCATAGTTAAAGCTGGAACGTTGATATCCGCGCCAAGTGTTGCCGAGTGCCTGGGCGTAGCCATAGGCATCCGAGGGCCGAGGACCGGGAATAAAGCCGAGGATCTTGGTGCGCGGGGGGCGCGCATCATGCACAAAGCGCGACTCTTGGTGCAGAATGGCCATCATAACAGCCACAGGTGATCCCCATTTCTCCTCGGCAGCCTTGGCTTCCCGGTACCAGCTCTTCTTCTCACGAAAAATAGAGCAGATATTATCGAGGTTGCTCGGCGGGCTTGTGGCACAGCCCGCGCTCAGTGTCACGGCACCCAACAGTGCCGCCAGCAGTTTCTTATTCTTGTTTCCCATAATGTCTCTAGATTATCCAGCGGTGATGGTTTTCACTCCAGAGCTGGTGCCGAGCAGCAGCACATCCGCTGGGCGCTTGGCAAAGATTCCGTTAGTGACAACGCCAGTGATATTGTTGATTGCGTCTTCCAGGTCCTTGGGTTGCTCGATCTTCAAGTTATACACATCTAAGATGGCATTGCCATTATCGGTAATCACACCCTGGCGATAGACCGGGTCTCCCCCCAGCTTTACCAGCTCGCGGGCTACCAGCGAACGGGCCATGGGAATGACTTCCACCGGCAGGGGAAAGTCGCCCAAAGTCTCTACCCACTTACTGTCATCGGCAATACAAACAAATTCCTCAGCACAGGCGGCGACAATTTTCTCGCGGGTCAGGGCCGCACCGCCACCTTTGATCAGCTCCAGGGCGGGATTAGTCTCATCGGCACCATCCACATAAAACTGCATGCCATCCACGCTATTCAGTTCATAGACTGGGATACCGTGGGCCTTGAGTCTCTGTGCGGAAGCTTCAGAGCTGGCGACGGTGCCGTCAAATTGGCCTTTGATCTCTGCCAGGTAGTCGATAAAGAAATTGGCTGTGGAGCCGGTGCCAACGCCGACGATGGAATCGGCCTCCAGGCGCGGGGAGATATAGTCGATGGCGGCGCGAGCAGTAGCCTGCTTCAGTTCATCCTGGGTCATACGCTGGATAGTTTCCTGTGCAATTATTTCTGCTTTATCTGTTTCTTTCGATAAAAAAAAGCGCAATAAATCTAAAAAAATGGCAATTATGCTGATCAAGGCTTAGACTGGCCTGCCGGTGTTGCGCTTGCGGCGGCTCCATGACCGCCCACTCCTGCTACTACGCTTGCCTGAGTCGCACACAGAAATTAACCGCAACGGCAGTTGATACACGCCATGCCCAAGTCCTATATCAAGCGCATTTTAGACGCGCGCATTTACGATGTCGCCATTGAGACGCCTTTGGAGCCAATGCGCCAGTTGTCCCACCGTCTGGGCAACCGAATTTTGCTCAAGCGGGAAGACCTACAGCCGGTTTTTTCTTTCAAGATTCGCGGCGCCTATAACAAGTTACTGCAACTGCCCCCGGAGCAACGAGCGCGCGGAGTAATTGCCGCCTCTGCGGGTAATCATGCCCAGGGGTTGGCGATGGGTGCTGCACAATTGGGGGTGCGCGCGACTATTGTGATGCCAAAGACCACCCCGCAAATTAAGGTCAGTGCCGTTCGTATGCGCGGTGCTGAGGTGGTGCTGTACGGGGATACTTTTGATGAGGCGGCCAGCCGTGCCCGCCAGCTGGTGAATGAACGCGACTTGGTATTTGTACACCCTTATGACGATCCGGATGTGATCGCCGGACAGGGCACCGTAGCCATGGAGTTATTGCGCCAGCATTCGGGTAATCTCGAGGCGGTTTTTATCCCGGTAGGCGGCGGCGGGCTTGCTGCGGGCATGGCGGCTTACATTAAATATGTGAGGCCGGAGACCCGTGTCTATGCGGTGGAGCCAGAGGAGGCGGCTTGTCTTAAAGCGGCCCTGAAGAGTGGTGAGCGTGTCCGCTTGCCGCAGGTAGGGTTGTTTGCCGATGGCGTTGCGGTGGCACAAATTGGCGAGGAGACCTTCCGTGTGTTGCGCGAAACAGTGGATGACGTGATCACGGTTAGTACCGATGAAATTTGCGCGGCGATCAAGGATATTTTTGAAGACACTCGCTCAATTGCCGAACCGGCCGGGGCAGTAGGCTTGGCCGGCTTAAAAAAATATGCAGAGCAGAGTGGTGGCCGCAATGTGGCTCTGGCGACGGTGTGTAGTGGCGCCAATATTAATTTTGACCGGCTGCGCTATATCAGTGAGCGCACAGAAATTGGTGAGAAACGCGAAGCGGTGCTGGCCGTGCGTATTGAAGAGCGACCGGGCAGCTACCTACGCTTTTGTCGCGATCTTGGGGACCGTGCTATCACCGAGTTTAATTACCGTTATGCAGGCGATGGTGAGGCGCATATTTTTGTCGGCTTGCAGGTTTCTGCCGGCAGCGACCGCAGCCAGTTGGTAGAAGAGTTGGAGCGCAAAGGTTATAGCGTGACAGATCTCACCGATAATGAAATGGCCAAATTACATATCCGCCATTTAGTCGGTGGGAGAGTTCCGGGCTTGTGCCACGAGGTGGTCTACCGCTTTGAGTTTCCGGAGCGCCCCGGTGCGCTGCGGAAATTTCTCGAGCAATTAGCGGGCCGTTGGAATATCACCCTGTTTCACTACCGGAATCACGGTGCCGCTTACGGCCGGGTTCTAGCGGGTATGCAGGTTGAGCCCTCTGAGCGCGAGGAGTTATTGGATCTGTTGGAGCAACTGCAGTTTCCCTTTTGGGATGAAACTGAAAATCCCGCTTACAGCTTCTTTCTGGGTAGCTGATCCCAATTTGGGGGCATGGCGAGAAAGGTATCTCTTCACTTTCTTCTCGAGTAGACCAGGGTTTAAGTTTTGTCGAACCCCCTTGAGCAAAAATGCGACAAAAAACGCAGAAATTATTCAATAAACGGTTACTATTCCGACGATTGTTCAGTATCTTCTTTTGTCGTGGAACTTTTGCTATGGCTTAGGTCATAAGCGGGGTGAAACGCATATAACAAAAAAATTGATCGTACAGGATGGTCCCAATGAAAGCCGATGCGCTGACAATCGCCGTGGTTGTCTTTGTCGCGGGCGTTCTGCTGAGTACTAGTGGTTTGACCGAGGTATTTGCCTCGGAAAAAGAGCCGCCTGCTGCTCTGCAAGAGGGAGTGGTTACCCGTTAGGCTGATGCCGGGGGGCGCTCTGCCCAAGCACAACAAAAAAGGCCGGATACCTATGGTGTCCGGCCTTTTTTGTTTGTGCTTTTGCGCCTAGCTAGTTTTTTATAGGCCGTTGAGTGCTCAAAAACTTTGGCATTATGTGATGTTTGTCAGAGAGTTGCTGCTCACGAATTACCGGCAACGATAGATACGCTTCTCTGTCACCACCATATCGAGAGGAATATCCCAGTTATCCGTTGGCAGCTGATCCACACATTGCAATTGGTGGGCGGCGCCAATTAGCAGTGGCCCACTACCGGGCAGCAGTTGTTTGTGTTCAAAGGTACGATCATAAAAACCCGCGCCCATCCCCAGACGGGCGCCATTGGGATCGAAAGCTACCAGTGGTACCAGCACTAGGTCTAATATGCCTGCGGCCCGGCTGGGGCTTCGCACTGGCTCAGGAATATCGAAACGGTTTCGAAAAGGTAGCGGGCTGCCATTCCACTGCTTGAAGCCCAGGTGTGGGTGTGGTTCCACCGGTAGTATTGGCAGGTAGAAGTGCTTCTTGGGAAAGCGTTGCAATAGAGGGCGAACATCTAACTCACCATCCATTGGCCAGTAAATACCAATATGGAGGGCGCGCTTCATCTGCGGAATTCGGTTCAGCAAAGTGATGGCAGAGCGGCCATGCAGACGCTGTTGGTAGGCACTAAGCTGCCTCCGCCCCGCACGCATACGCCATCGCAGCTGCGTTTTATTTTCGCTCATGAATTGGGGGAGTATAGAAAAAGAAATGGAAACCCCGAGTGTGCGGCTGTAGACGGAGCCTTGAACCGTAAGGTTCAAGGTGGCAGTCTCCGGGGTACATAAGGCTTTCCGCTGCATGGCGGACCTGCACACCAGCACCCGCTGGAAACCACCAGGGTAAGATTATCGGCTCAAGGACATAGTCTGCTGGCCAACACCCCAGGGTATGTACTAATTATAACTTGTTGAAAGGGGGGCTGTTAACCGCAAATTGGGATGTTTTGCGGCACTGCTGGCAAAAGTTATGACTGGGCCTCGCTTTCTGGGTCGGTATCCCCCAGGGCGTTTTGCATCTTATTTTGAAGCCGTTCCAGGATTTCTTTCTGCAGGGGAATACTGCTTAATTCCGCTTTCGCTTGGATAAGTTCGTGGGCAATATTGAGCGCGGCCATCACGGCAATACGCTCTACGCCAATAACGGTGCCGGTGGTTCGGATTCGAGACATGCGCTCATTAAGTAATTGAGCGGAAGCCTGTAGTCCCGCACGCTCGCCGTCGGCACAGGCAACGCGGTACTCTTTGCCGAGAATGGAAACGGTGACGGTTTCAGAAGTTAATGCAGAGTCTGCCATCAGGATTCTTGCGTAAGCCCTTTGAGACGATTAATCATGGCTTCAACCCGCGAACGGGCGGCCTCATTATTTTTAATTAAGCGCTGGCGTTCGCGCAGCCAGTCGGCTTCCTGCCGGCGCAGTTCACGATTGTCATTAGCCAGCTGTTGGCAGCGGGCGATCAGTGAATCCACGGTGCTTTCTAACGCTTGCAGCTTATCCATATTTCCTGCGTTTGAGGTCTACGTCTGAGTTCGCAACACGACAGACTGCGAGGGATTCCGCTACTATATTGCCGGCGAAATGGTGGGTCAATCGCTCCACCTGCGTGGACAATCACAAAATTGTCCTTAGAACCCCGATTCTCATGCCTGCTGCTGCCACCGCAGCGCATCGAATCCATCCCGATTAAGAAAAACTGTGCGGTAATCATGACTTCAGAAAACAACCGATTTGAGCAACTCGCCAATGCCATTCTCTCCGCGGGTGGTCAGGTGGACCCGAGTGAGTTACACGGCTTTACCTGTGGCGTGTTGGCTGCCGGCGCTGAACCGGATAAAAGACGCTGGCAAAAAGAACTGGCGGAGTTGCTCGACCTTGAGGCGGTACCCGCAGATCTGGATCGGGACTTATTGCAATTGGCGGAGGAAAGCAGCAAGCAGCTAGGTGGATCGGATTTCTCTTTTCAGCTGCTCCTCTGCGACGATGAAGATATTGTCAGCCGCACTCTGGCCCTGGGGCACTGGTGTGAGGGTTTTTTACACGGGTTTGGCATCGGTGGGGCAGAAGTAAAGATGCAGCCCACCAGTGAAGAGGCGCTAAAAGATATTGGAGCTATCTCCCAAGTGGATGCCGATCACGTTGAAGAGAGTGAAGAAGCTGAACAGCAATTAATTGAGTTGCAGGAGTATGTGCGGGTTGCGGTGCTCAACATATTTACCGAAGTGCGCGGCAGCCACTCCGGCAGCGGCCCCACCGTCCACTGATGAGCGGCAGCGAAAGTGCAAAAGATCTGCTGATTAGCGGGGCGGAATATGCCCTGCGACGCGCCCGGCTTATGGCGGGGTTGGCCCCGGATAGCCTGGCGATCATCTCATCGGCTGGGGAACAGCTGCGCTCCCGTGATACCTACTTTCCTTTTCGACAGGACAGCGACTTTCTCTACTTAACCGGATTCGATGAGCCGGAATCATTACTGGTGCTTCTACCCGGCCGCAGTCAGGGAGACACGTTGCTGTTTTGTCGCGAGCGCGATAAAGAAAAGGAACTTTGGGATGGGCCACGTCTGGGACCAGAACGCGCAGTAGCTCAATTTGGTCTTTCGGATGCTTTTCCCATCGGCGACCTCGACGATATTCTGCCCGGATTAATGGAAGGGCGAGAGCGTATTTACTTCCCTATGGGGCGCTATGCCCATTTGGATCGACGGCTGCGCGCTTATCTACAGGTGATACAGGAGGCGCCCTCCAGCAAGGGAGTGCCGGAAATGCTCGACCTGGATTATCAGTTGCGTGAGCTGCGCCTGCTCAAGAGCGAACGAGAATTGGATTTGATGGCCCGTGCAGGGGAAATTAGCGCTGCTGCACATCACTGCGCCATGCTGCGCTGCCAGCCGGGACTTTACGAATACCAGTTGGAGGCGGCTCTCTTACATAGCTTTATGGATGCTGGTGCCCGGGAAACTGCCTACCCGACAATAGTCGGCAGCGGTCGCAATGCCCTGATTATGCACTATTGCAGCAATAAGGCACGGATGCGCGATGGCGACTTGGTATTGGTCGATGCGGGTTGTGAATACCGGGGGTACGTCGCCGATATTACCCGAACCTATCCGGTCAATGGCCGTTTTAGTGATGCGCAAAAAGCAGTGTATGAAATCGTCTTGGCGGCGCAGGCGGCAGCAATGGAGCAGGTTTGTGTCGGCAACCACTGGGATCAGCCTCATGGTGCCAGTGTTGAGGTAATCACACGCGGCTTGCTGGACTTGGGGCTGTTGCAAGGAGACTTTCGTGAACTGATAGATTCGGGTGCCTATCAGCGTTTTTATATGCACCGTGTTGGGCACTGGTTGGGTATGGATGTCCACGATGTGGGCGACTATCGGGTACAGGGCGCTTGGCGGCAATTGGAAGCGGGCATGGTGATGACTATAGAGCCCGGTATTTATATTCCGGCAAACGATGATCGCATACCTCTGGAATTTCGCGGTATGGGGATTCGTATTGAAGACGATGTCGCGCTCACTGCCGAAGGTGTGAGGGTTTTGTCTGAGGGTGCTCCAAAAGCCGTGGCAGACATTGAGTACACCATGCGCCATGGGCGGGATTTACTGACCCGCTAATTTAATTTGAGATTTTATTATTCAGTGGGCAGAGCTATTCAGACCACTGGGTAAGGGGAGGTTTCCATGAGTGAGCCGCTAGAGCGGGTAGATGTGGCCATTGTTGGTGGTGGTATGGCCGGCGCCAGTCTGGCACTGATGCTGGCACATTTCTGTCCTCACCTCAGCGTCCAGTTATTGGAGCAGAGGTCTCTGCACAATGCCTCAGCTAGTGTGCAATTGCCCAGCTTTGATACCCGCGCCACAGCGATTGCTGCCGGCAGTCTGCAGCTGTTTGAGCAGCTGGGTCTCTGGCCGGCACTGCGGGAGTACAGTGCTCCAATCAAACGTATCCAGGTGAGTGATCGCGGCCATGCCTTTGGCGCGGCCCTCTCTGCAGGCGCACAGAAGCAGGCCAGTTTTGCTGGAATGCTGGGAGCAGTCATCGAAAATGCGGCGCTGGGGCCCATCCTGCACAATGCTCTAAATGACACTGCGGTCAGGCTTATCTCCCCAGCTCGGGTAACTTCGGTGCAGATGGATAATGAGGGCGCTAACTTGCGTTGGACAGCCGTGGATGGCGGTTCGGAACATGTAATGAAATGTGACCTGTTGGTTGTTGCTGACGGTGTCGATTCACCGCTGTGCAAGCAGCTGGGCATGGAAATTGACACAGTAAAGTACCAACAGAGGGCGTTGGTCACTACTGTTGCTCTACAACGGGATCACGATGGCGTTGCCTATGAGCGCTTCACTGCATCCGGCCCCATGGCGCTGTTGCCTCTACCTCGTCGTGAGGGAGTACACCGCGCCGCTGTGGTTTGGGCCTGTGCCGAAGAGGAGGCCGATGTAGTTTGTGCGCTGCCAGAGCAGCAGCGCTTGCAGCGCTTGCAACAGCAATTTGGGTGGCGAGCCGGTCGATTTATCAGAGCTGGGGCCCTACAAGGGTATCCTCTCAGTCTTTCTTTGGCTCGTGAACAGTGGCGTCGTAACCTGGTTTTGTTGGGTAATTGTGCCCACTTCTTGCACCCGGTGGCGGGTCAGGGGTTTAACCTGACCCTGCGCGATTGTTATGCCCTGGCCCAGTCACTGGTGCGGTCGCAAGTGCAGAGTGGCGCAGTGGGGCAGCTGGAGTGGCTGGCGGCCTATGGGGAAAACCGAAGGCTCGACCAGCAGTTAACCGTAGGTTTCAGTGACCGAATCCCGGCATTGTTTTCCTCGGCTAACCCTTTCCAGCAAGTAGTACGCCAACTGGGGATGCTTGGCCTTACACTGGTACCGCCACTGCGGCAGCAGTTTGCCGGGCAGGCGGCAGGATTTGGGCTTTAACCCCAAGCCAAAATGGCGGGATTTCAAGCGTTGCACCGCGATGGGCGCTAAATTTGGCACAACAGTGGAATTGGCTAGATATGAATAGACACCGTTTGGACTTTGCCATTGTCGGCGCGGGAATGGTGGGTATGGCTCAGGCGGCGCTGCTCGCTGTGCGCCACCCAAATATGCGCTTGGCACTGTTGGAGGCTTCTCCAGAGACCACTGTGCAGCAATCCGATAGCTACGAGCCGAGGGTTGTGGCGCTTACCCAGGCGTCACGTGAGTTGCTCGAAGAGGTTGGAGCCTGGGAGGATATCTCCGCGCAACGGGCCTGCCCCTACGTGGAGATGCGCGTTTGGGATGCTGATGGTACTGGTTCGGTGCGCTTTAACAGCCGCGATGTGCAATTGCCCAATCTGGGACATATCGTCGAGAACAATATTATCGTCGCCGCTTTACGCGCGCGGCTAGAGGCCCTGCCCAATGTTGAGCTGGTTAACAGCTTCCGCTTGGAGAGCTGGTGGCGCGACTGTGGACTCTGGCATTTACAGCCGCGGGGCGAGCAGTCTGATGATGGGGTCGAAGGTTTGCGCGAGCAGGCTGAGATAGTGCAAACACGCCTGCTGATCGGCGCTGATGGGGCTCGTTCCAAGGTCCGTGATTTATTGCGCATCCGCTGCCAGGAAACCGATTACCACCAGACCGCTCTGGTCTGTGTAGCCCGCTGTGAGAAGTCCCACCGACACACCGCCTGGCAACGCTTCATGCAAAGCGGCCCTTTGGCCTTCTTGCCGATGGCCGGTCTCGGAGACGACAACCACTGTGCCGTGGTTTGGTCGGCGGATGATTCTCTCGCGCGTGAATTACTGATGCTGGATGACCAGGCGTTTGCCCTCAATCTTGAAAAGGCCATTGAGAGCCGCCTCGGTAAAGTGGAATCCGTCAGTGAGCGTTTCTCTTTCCCCCTGCGCGCGCGCCATGCAGAGCGCTACCACGGACCCGGTGCGGTGCTGGTTGGGGATGCCGCTCACAGTATTCACCCACTTGCGGGGCAGGGGGTTAACCTGGGCTTCCAAGACGTACGCGTACTCACCGATGAAATAGATCGCGCTTTGTCACGCGGCCTGGAGCCGGCACATACCTCGGTATTGGCGCGCTATGAACGCCGCCGCCGTGGAGATAATGCCTCGACATTAAAGGCCATGAGCGCCTTTAAATCCCTGTTTGGTGCTGGAGATTTGCACTGGCGCTGGCTGCGTAATACCGGCTTGAGTATGGTGGACGCCAGTCCCATGCTAAAGAAGCGTATTATCCTGCGGGCTATGGCGGTTTAAATCGGATCTGTCTTAAATTACCCATCGGCCAGACCAAAGCTGGCCGATGGGTATATCAATAAAACCGTTAGAGCAGCCTGCCTGCCAGCTGATAATTTACCTCCGTAGCACAAGCCGGAATTAAGGGTTTCCCGAATTGAGTCAGTGGATTTTTGTTTACAGTTTCCCCCTCTCCAAGGATCTTGGTGCGCTGGCGCGGTTTATCCAGCGCCACCAGTTACCTTTGCGTATCACCGAGGAAAAAAATCAGCAGTTACTACTCTGCCCTGATGCTAGTTTGGCAGAAATGCTTAAGCCTCTACTGCAGCGTTGGGATTCTGGTGAGCTGGATCTCGATCAGGTACAAATGCAGAGGGCAGAGGAGCGAGAGTCTGGCAGTGAAGGGGGGCAAACCTCTGCGGCTGAAACTGACAGCCAGCTTGGAAATACAGGGGATAATCCCGGTAAAAAACACAGTGATGCGGTCTCTGTCCTGCCAAGTTTTCCGTTGGACAGGACTCCACTCAGCCTTTTATTAATTGCGCTGTGTTTTTTCGGCTGGTTTTTACAGGTTAATAATTTATCCAGTGGCTTATTAATTTACCCCGATCCAAATGCTGCGGACTCTTTTTCACAATCCTCACTGGCCTGGCATTTGGAGCGGGGGCAATGGTGGAGAATATTCACACCAGCAGTTGTGCACTTCTCCCTACCCCATGCACTGTTTAATGCCCTGGGAATCTGGATTCTGGGCAGGCCAATAGAGGCCCGTGGTGGCAGTATTTTATTTGTTGTATTGGTGCTACTCGGCGCCGCCGCCTCCAATCTGGCCCAGTATTTTTGGCAGCCTGGGATTCGTTTTGGAGGTATGTCTGGCGTCGTTTATGCCTTGGTCGGTTTCGCCTTGGTTTTACAGCGTTTTCAGCCTCTGTGGCGGGATATACCTGCAGGAATTCTCACTGTAGCCCTGGTGTGGCTGTTATTGTGCGCTCTGGGTGTTGTGACTCTATTAACTGGAGTTGGGATAGCTAACGCCGCTCATATCGGTGGGTTACTCAGTGGCTTAATAATTGCTCTTGTGTACAGCGCATTAGGAGGTCCGCGACGATTTGCCTCCGCGTAGAGAGTTTAAATATAGCGAGATGATAATCCATTATCGCGTAGTGCGATCTCTTATGGTTATCGAAATGTCTTATAAGGATCGTTAATGTTTATCTGAATTCAGGCTCAGGATGGAAAAATTAACAAAAAGTACCCAATCTTTGTTCCAATGAATTGGTCTGATTCAGCCTTTATTTCCTTATTGATTGAGACGAGCTGAGTGGCCTGAGAGCTGGTTGGAATAGTGGGCCAGTGGATAATTGCGTACTCTATCCTCCCCAGGGTGCGTTTGACATAAAAGGCATAAAATATCTCTCTGTATTGTTACTCAGCATTAGGCATGGACTGTTAATGTTGAGATTAAGAGTCGGTATTTTCTCTCTCGCCGCCTTGCCCTAAGCGTTCCCCATATACCTCCGAAAATATCAATAAATCCAGGAAGGAACTCTTATGAGATGTATTTTCGTACTGATATCCTCGCTTTTACTAACAATGGCTGCTGGAGCTAAAGAGGCTCAGCGCTTGTCAGCCGAAGTGCTTTGGAAAATAAAGCGCGTGGGCACTCCAGTGATTTCTCCCTCTGGTGATCAGGTAGTAGCCCCTGTGACAACTTTTGATCTTGAACAGGATAAGGGGGAAACCCGCTTGTGGTTGCTCTCTACTGATGGTGATATCCAAAGGCCATTAACGGCTGTTGGGCTCAGTGTTTCGGAGCCGGTATTTTCCCCAGATGGTAAACATTTGGCTTTTATTGGCAAACGAAGTGATGACGATATCAAGCAAATTTTGATATTGCCTATGGCTGCTCCCGGAGAGGCGGTGCGTTTGAGTGAGGTACCGACTGGTGTCTCATCGATAAAGTGGGTGGGGGACCACCTTTATTTTATCTCGCGTATTTGGCCGGATAAAGCGCCGGAAGAAATGGCTGGCCGAGTTAAGGAAGAAAAAGAGAAAAAGGTGTCTGCCTATGTCTGGAATGCATTGCCTTTTTCTTTTTGGGATAACTGGATAGATGAGCAGCGGCAGGCGCATGTATTCAGAATCCCAGCCAAAGGCGGTGCGGTAGAAAATCTCACTTTGAGGACGGGTTTAAAGCTTCCCAACTGGATCCAGGGGGCAGAAAGTTATGACGTATCGCCCGACGAGTCACACCTCGCTATTGTGGCCGATTCCAAGAAAAGTGGTACTCGCCCAGACTTCGATGTGTTTCTGCTGGAGCCCGGTTCCCCTAAAGCCAGAAATTTGACCTTGGCCAATGAGGCGCCAGACTTCAATCCAAAGTTTTCACCGGATGGCCGTTTGTTAGCCTTTAATCGCCAGCTGATATCGGGTTTTTATGGTGATACGCGCCGCCTGGTGGTACACAGGTTGCGCTCTAGGCAGAACACTGTTTTACATGAGGAATGGGATAGATCCACGGATGGTATGGTTTGGGCACCCAGTGGGGGTGGTCTCTATGCCGCAGTCGACGACCAGGGCACTCGGCGAATTTACTATCTGCCCGTCGGTAATGGCGACCCAAGAGTAATCACCGATTCGACCGACTTTAGTAATTTGTCTGTTGCCAGTGATGGCACTCTGGTAGGTATTAACCAGAGCTTTCTCTATCCGCCAAGGGTGGTCAGTATTGATGCAAGAAATGGGGGAGTGGAGCGGCTGGATAGCTTTAATGATGATTTATTTGCCAATGTCGATCTGGGAACTTACGAGTCGGTGACATTTACCGGAGCGGAAGGTGCCGATATACAGATGTGGGTGCATTATCCACCGGGCTTTGATCGTAATCAGAAGTATCCATTAATGCTGTTACTCCACGGTGGGCCACACAATGCCGTCACCGATACCTTTCATTTTCGCTGGAATGCGCAAACCTTTGCCTCTTGGGGCTATGTTACCGCCTGGTTTAATTTCCATGGCTCCTCCGGGTTTGGTCAGGCATTTGCAGATTCCATCAATCCAGACTGGCTCAGTCGGCCGTATACCGACACCATCGCTGCAGCCGATTGGTTTAAATCGCAGAGTTGGATAGACAAGGATCAATTAGTGGCAGCGGGAGGCAGTTACGGTGGCTATTTGGCGAGTATTCTATTGGGTCGCGAACATCCATTTAATGCCCTGGTAATTCATGCTCCGGTGTATAACCTCTACTCCATGCTGGCAGCAGATTATTCGGTACACGGGGTTCGCTTTGGCGAATATTGGCAGAGCCCGGAGATTTACCCCTCAATTTCACCGCATACTTATGCGGCTCAATTCAAGACGCCGAGCTTGGTTATTCACGGTCAAAACGATCTGAGAGTGCCGGTTGGCCAATCCTTCGAGTTGTTTCGCACTTTGCAAGAGCGCGGTGTTGAATCGCGCCTGATTTACTATCCCGATGAAAACCATTGGGTACTAAAACCGAATAATTCGTTGCACTGGTACGGACAGGTGCGTGAGTGGGTTGAGCGCTTTGCCGCACCTAATAGAGGCACCGAAGCCTCTGCCAGTGTAACGAAGTAAAGCTCGTTGGCAACTGGAGAGAGTTGGCTTTCTCTCCACTTGGTTTGTCCTGGAGCCTCTGTCGGTAGCGGCATGAGGCTCCAGGTATACGCAATAAGTCCTGGATAAAACGCTTTTCTAGCCAATACCTTACTCTCAAGGGAAAATTGGCCGGTTAAATTCATTTTTATTGCGGCTTTGATGCTTTCTGGGCTTGTTGTGTCACGGACAGTGCGCAAGAATTCAGCTCTAATTCTGCTGTAACCAGGGATATATGTTTCTCTTAATTACCTATATTTTTATCGCTCTCGGCTTTTCCTTTTTGTGCTCGATTGCCGAGTCGGTCATTCTCAGCGTCACCACGCCCTATGTGAGACTTCTTGAGAGGGAAGGGCACAAAGCGGGGCCTCTGTTGCGCAAGCTGAAAGGGGATATCAATGCGCCCCTGGCCGCGATCCTTACCCTGAATACCATTGCCCACACTGCTGGTGCCGCTGGTGCTGGTGCCCAGGCTGCAGCGGTTTTTGGCAACCAGTATCTGGGTATTGCCTCCGCAATCCTCACCTTGTTGATTCTGGTGTTCTCCGAAATTATCCCTAAAACCCTAGGGGCGGTTTACTGGCGTCAGCTGGCTCCATTTACTGCCTACGCGTTGCGCGGACTGGTGTGGTTGCTCTACCCCTTTGTGAAAATGTCCGAGTGGCTCACACGGGGCTTATCGCACGGACCCACCCTTACGGGCTTCAGCCGCGATGAGTTTGCGATTATGGCGGAGATCGGGGAGGCCGAGGGCCAGCTGGAGCAGCGTGAGTCCAGTATTCTGCGCAACCTGTTTTTTACCCTGCGCGACCATTCTGTACGCGAGGTGATGACGCCGCGCACTGTGGTATTTTCCCTGCCCGAGGACGCCACTCTGGCTGAGGTCTACGAGGAGGTGGAAAGGGGGCGCTTCTCCCGTATCCCGGTATATGAAAACCGCGATCAGGACTGTGTGGTGGGGTTTGTACTTAAACAGGAACTACTGCTCGCCTATGCCAAGGGTGAGGGCGAACGTAAATTGTCCGAGTTCCGCCGCGAAATGTTGATGCTACCGGAAACCGCCACTATATATCAGGCCTTCCAGAAAATGCTGTCGCGCCGGGTGCAGATCAGTGCGGTATTGGATGAATACGGCAGCCTGGAAGGGGTGGTTACCCTTGAAGATCTTCTCGAGACTCTGCTCGGTGAAGAGATTGTCGATGAAGCGGATAAAACTCCGGATCGCCAGGAGCTGGCCAAGCGTCTGTGGCGCTGGCGCTCAAAGAGACACGGTCTCAAGGTGGACGAATCTGCGCAGCAGGAGCAGGATACTGAGGAGGCTGGTGAAGGTCGTGATGGCCGAGAGGGGCGCGATAGCTAATTTCTACACCTGATAGCTTGTGCTTTCCCTGCCGGTGGCCCCGACGGAATCTTTGACGGCCTCCGGCGGGCTCTACAGGTTTTGATTCCGATGGCTGCTAGGCTTCTGTGCAGATATGTCGCAGGCCATTGCCTGCTGGCAAGGTCTGTACCCAAGCCGCTAGAATACGCCGCTTCGGAACCTGACGGACTGAGATTTTAAAATGGGAAACAGAACGCCTCTGTATGACACACATGTCGCTATGGGCGGCAAAATAGTGGATTTCGGTGGATGGGATATGCCGCTGCACTACGGTTCGCAGCTGGATGAGCACAACAAGGTGCGCACCGATGCGGGGATGTTTGATGTCTCCCACATGACCGTGGTCGATGTCGATGGCGCTGACGCCCGCGACTACTTGCGCTACCTGCTGGCCAACGATGTGGCCAAGCTCGATGGCAATCCCGGCAAGGCACTTTACACCGGCATGCTGAATGAAAAGGGCGGCGTGATTGACGACCTGATCGTCTACCTGCGCGACCCCGGTTATCGCGTGGTGGTAAACTGCGCAACCCGCGAAAAAGACCTGGCTTGGATGAACAAGCAGGCGGAATCTTTTGAGGTCACTCTCACTGAGAGGCCTCAGTTGGCGATGATCGCCATCCAGGGCCCTAACGCTCTCAGCAAGACGAAAGAAGTTTTGGGCATCGACTGGACTGCGGCGATTGATGCGCTGAAAGTGTTCCAAAGCGTGGCCCGCGGCGAGTGGTTTGTGGCGCGTACCGGCTATACCGGTGAAGATGGCCTGGAAATCATGCTGCCCGGTGAAGATGCCAGTGGTTTCTGGCGTGCTTTGGCCGAGGCTGGCGTTGCCCCCTGTGGCTTGGGTGCGCGGGATACTCTGCGCCTCGAAGCGGGTATGAACCTGTATGGCCATGAAATGGATGAGGAAACCTCTCCACTGATCGCCAATATGTCCTGGACCGTCGCCTGGGCACCGGAGAGCCGCAATTTTATCGGCCGCGCAGTGCTGGAAGAGGAAAAGGCTAAGGGCATCGAACACAAGCTGGTCGGGCTGGTTCTCGAGGAACGCGGTGTTCTGCGTGGGGGCCAGTATGTGATGGTGGACGGTAGCGAAGAGCGCGGTATCATCACCAGCGGAACCTTCTCGCCTACCCTGGGTTACTCCATCGCCCTGGCGCGGGTACCGGCCAGCGTCGGCGATACCGCCGAAGTGGAAATCCGCAAGAAACTGCAGCCGGTCAAGGTGGTTAAGCCCTGCTTTGTGCGCAACGGCAAATCGGTTATTTAAGCGCCGCACCACAGGTGTCAGCGCCATTCAGACAATATATACAGATGCTTAATCAAGGGATCACAGCATGAGCGAAATCCGCAATGAATTAAAATACCTCTCCAGCCACGAGTGGGCGCGATTGGAAGAGGATGGCACAGTTACTATCGGCATCAGTGACCATGCCCAGGACGCTCTGGGTGATGTGGTATATGTTGAAACCCCCGAAGTGGGCAGCACTCTGGCTGCCGGCGACGAGGCCGGTGTAGTTGAGTCTGTTAAGGCCGCTAGTGATATCTACTCTCCGGTATCCGGTGAGGTCGTAGAGGTGAATGAAACTCTGGAAGAGTCCCCGGAGACTGTAAACTCCTCTCCTTACGATGACGGTTGGTTTTTCCGTATCAAGCCCAGCGATGTGAAAGAGCTGGACAATATGCTGGATGCCGATACCTATCGTTCGGAGTCTGAGGACTAATTCCTCACGTTCACTGAGTGCAAAAACCGCTGCTATTGGCAGCGGTTTTTTGTTTATAGATGGTGTTTATTCGGTACTTGCCGGGTGAAGGATGCCTTTCAGACCTATTTTATGTAGGAATGCGCCGACGGTGTGCTCGATTTCCTCAGCACAATCCATTTGGATCACTTGTTGCAGTAGTAACTTGGTATCTGCTTGGCGTACCGCGCGCAGAGTTGCCTTTACTCGCGGTAGATTGGTGGCGTTCATCGACAGCATGTCGTAGCCCATGGCCACCAACAATAGGGCGCCCCCGGGTTCTCCTGCTAATTCTCCGCAGATGCCGACTCTGGTGCCCTCAGCGTGCGCTGTGCTGACAATCTCTTGCAGAGCACGCAACACTGCGGGGTGTAAGGCGTGGTAGATATTGGCTACGCGACTGTTATTGCGATCCACAGCCAGTAAGTACTGAGTCAGATCATTGCTGCCCACTGAGATGAAATCAGCGCGCTCGGCTAATTCGCGAATCTGATAGATCGCCGAGGGCACCTCCACCATGACCCCGAGCGGCGGCATCTCAATTTCATAATCTTCTTCCAGAAGTTCCCGGTAGGCTCGTTCGATCAGTTTGCGTGCGGCTTCGAGTTCATTGAGCCCACTGATCATGGGCAGCATGATACGCAGGTTGTTGAGCCCTTGGCTGGCCTTCATCATGGCGCGCACCTGCGCCAGGAAAATTTCCGGGTGGTCGAGGGTTACGCGAATGCCGCGCCACCCCAGGAATGGGTTGGTTTCTTCAATGGGAAAGTAGGCCAGTGCTTTGTCGCCGCCTACATCGAGGGTGCGCATGGTTACCGGCATGGGGGCAAAGGCTTCGAGTTGTTCCCGGTAGATTTCCCGCTGTTCCTCCTCGGAGGGAAAGCGGTCGCGCAGAAGGAAGGGGACCTCGGTGCGGAACAGGCCGACACCCTCGGCCCCGCGTTCTAGGGAGCGAGTGACATCAGCCATCAGGCCGGTGTTGACCAGCAAGTGAACCCGGTGTCCATCGGCAGTTTCAGCAGGTAGTTCTGCCAGGTGATCCAGACTGTGGGCGAGCTGTTGCTCTTCGGCGACGATCTCGTCGTAACGGCGTTTGAGCTCTACGCCAGGATGAATGTGCAGGTCGCCGCGGTAGCCATCCACCACCATATCCACATCGTCGATAGTTTCATAGGGCAGGTCTTGCACGCCCATAATCGCCGGCAGCCCCATAGCGCGGGCAATGATGGCCATATGGCTGTTGGAGGAGCCTTTTACGGAAACAGCACCGATCAGCTTCTCCCGCGGCACTTCGGCCAGCACCGCGGCAGTGAGCTCTTCCCCAACCAGAATGGTGTTGTCTGGATAATCGCGCTCGCTCTGCTGTTGCTGGTGTAAGTGGGTGAGGACACGGGCTCCCAGGTCTCGCACGTCGGCGGCGCGGTCGCGGAAATAGGAATCGGACATGGCCTCAAAACGGCGCACGTGTTCGAGCATGACTTCGGCCCAGGCCCTGGGAGCGCTCAGCTGTTGTTGGATACGATCGCAAACCTCTACGGCGAGTGAGTCGTCGTCGAGCATACTGATATAGGCATCGAAAAGTGCGCGCTCTTCGCGGTTGAGTTCGTCTTTGAGGCGCTCTCCCACTTCGCGAATCTCCTCTCTGGCGGAGGTGAGCGCTTGCCGGAACAAAATCAATTCCTCTTCGATGTCCAGGCACAGGGAGTAGGGCACGGTGGCCAAGTTGGCCCTGGGGGTGACGATATGGGCACGACCTATGGCCACACCTGGCGAGGCGGGAATACCGGAGAAGTGGGTTTCCTGGCGCTGCCGGCGGATGGTAGCCAACATGCCAGTGGCTTCGGCGTGGGCAATCACCCCGGCAAGCTGGGCAGAGAGGGTGACGAGAAAAGCTTCTTCACCTTCATCGAAGCGTCGCTGCTCTTCCTGCTGGACTACTAGGACACCGAGCACTGCGCGGTGGTGGATTATCGGTGTGCCCAGGAAAGCGCTAAATCGCTCCTCACCGGTCGAGGGAAAATATTGGTAGGAGGGATGTGCCTCGGCCTTTTCTAGATTGATGGGCTCTTCGCGGGTGACCACATTACCAACCAGGCCCTCATCGGGTGCTAATTGCACCTGGCCCACGGCACTTGGTAGCAGGCCATCGGTGGCCATTAGGACATAGTTGCCGGTTTCTTTGTCGCGAAGGTAAACAGAGCAGACACGGGTGTGCATCACTTCGCGCACTCGCCGCACAATGATTTCAAGCACCGCCGGCAGGTCCCTGGCGGAGTTAACTTCCTGAACGATACTGCGCAAAGATCCGAGCAATGGCCTTTCCTCGCCAGTCAACGGAGAATGAATTAGGCCCAGGAGAGCCTGGGCTTGGTGGTGCTGGAGCGCAGCTGATGCTACGGAGTTACTCGCCCCGCTCGCGCAACCAGCGCCTTTCCAGCTGAATTTGTTGTGGGGCCAGTTCGGCCAGCGCGCGCCGGTAAACCTCGCGCTTGAAGGTCACCACTTTACTGAGTGGGTGCCAGTAGCTCACCCAGCGCCAGTGGTCAAATTCGGGCTTATAGCCGTTGTCGAAGCTGATGCAAGACTCTTCGGCTTCTAACTTCAGTAAGAACCACTTTTGTTTCTGGCCAATGCACAGGGGTTCAGAGCGCCGGCGGATCAGGCGCTGCGGCAGGCGATAGCGCAGCCAGCCGCGGGTGCAGGTGATAAGACTGACCTGATCGCGTGTAAGCCCTACTTCTTCGTATAGCTCCCTATATAGTGCCTGTTCGGGAGTTTCGCCCGGATTTATACCGCCCTGGGGAAATTGCCAGGCGTCCTTGCCACCTACCCGCCGAGCCCACAGTGCCTGACCGCGGGCATTCAGCACAATGATACCGACATTGGGGCGAAAGCCCTCTGAGTCTATATTGCTGCTGTTGTCGCCACCCTGTCCCCGGTTGCGATTGTTGCTACTGGGGTTGTCGCTGCGATTTGACTGCTTGGCAGGCTTACGGCGGTTTCTTCGCCCGGCAGGTGCCGGTTTGCCGTCGCCCAAAATACCGTCCTCAATACTTTTGTGTGCGGCCGTGCGCTGCACTTACTTGTCCCGCATTGTTCCACAGAGGTGGGTTTACAGCAATTCAGTGACGCAGTCCGTGTGATAGGGGCGAGTGCGCGGTAAAATCGACCGCCACTCTAGTGGTGGTTGCTTTACCCTGGCGGTGAAATAGCCTTTGCGAATCTATAGTTTACGGGGGAGTTGGCGATGCACTTGGCAATTTTTGATCTCGACAACACGCTGATCGGCGGAGACAGCGATCATGCCTGGGGTGAGTTTCTGGTGGAGCGCGAGCATGTGGATAGCGAACGCTATCGTTTGAGCAACGATCGCTTCTATCAGGACTACCAGCGGGGTGAGTTGGATATCTTTGCCTACCTGGAGTTTGCCTTGGAGCCGCTGTCACAAATTTCTCGGGGTCAACTGGAGAATCTGCAAAGTGAATTTATGCAGGAGGTGATCAGCGAGTTGTGGCTACCGGCAGCGCAAGAGCTAATCGGTGAACATCGTCGCAAGGGACACCACATCATGATTATTACCGCCACTAACCGCTTTGTGGTGGAGCCGATTGCCGCCCGTCTGGGGGTGGATACCCTGTTGGCGACTGAGCCTGAAGAGCACGAGGGTCACTTCACCGGCCGTGTCGTGGGAGAGCCCTGCTATCAGGCTGGCAAGGTGTTGCGCCTGCGCCAATGGCTGGCGCAAAACCCTGAATACACGGGTAGGGAGAAATGGTTCTACAGCGATTCCATCAACGATTTACCTCTGCTCACGGAAGTGGAGCATCCGGTGGCGGTCGACCCAGATGCCCAACTGCGAGCAGAGGCGCAAGTGCGTGGATGGCCAATTATCAGCTTGCGCGATCAGGGCTAAATGGCGATTTTGGCCAAGAGAAAAGTGCGGCCTTGGAAAACATGAAAAGAGGAAGTGAGTGAACGGATATTGCCTTCGGTCTCTGGCCACAGCCCTATTGCTGGGAGTACTGGTTATCGTAGTTGGCTGCGAACAGCGAACCTCTCAGCCTTTAAAGGAACAGAAGCGTGCCCCAGAGGCCCAACAGGTTGATGAAAAGGTGGCCTCGGATCTCTCGCTGGCAATCTGGCAGGCGGGACAGGCTCAGGTATTGCACGCTCATGCCTCCGTGGAAACGTTGCGGAGAGCTGTCGATGCCTTGCTTGCCCAGCCCGATGAGGAGCAATTGGAGGAAGCTAGGCTCGCCTGGCTGGATGCGCACCGCGAGTTCGCAGCAACTTTGCCCTATATCCAACTGGCTTTTTCGCCCTCGGACCTGCGCAGTCAAGGTCGCAAGCTCTTATTGGCACTCGATAGCTGGCCCGCCCAGCCTGGTTATCTGGATACCGTGCCGGGTTATTCTGATAGCGGCATCGTCAACGACACCGCTATCGAACTGACTTTGACAAACCTGCGCAAACAACATCGCCTCACTGCACATGAAGAGGCGAGCACCGGCTTTCACGCACTTGAAGTGATGCTCTGGGGCCCCACAAGTGAGCGCATGGCGGAAGACTTTGTGGCAGTTAGCGAAGGGGAGAGGCCGGAGGCTCTGGCGGCCAATCGTCGCCGTGAACTAACCAGTCTGATTGCCAAGGGGATTGAAGAAGATATGGCCGGGCTGGCACGTCGCTGGCCCACTTCAGCCAATAACCTATCCCGTGAGTACCTAGCCCTAGGACCGGTAGCGCGATTGCAGCAGATTCGCGCAGCACATACCCAGGTGATTGATGAGCAGCTTTTGCGCCGTCTCCCCGAGGGCTCGGAGAGTGATGTAGAAAGTGGCCGCGCGGCAGACTCGAAGCAGGCGCTACTGGCAATTATGGCGACCTTGCAGTCTAACTGGATCCCCTCCGGAGGTGGTGGTCTGGCCGAGGTGCTTCTTGACCGTCATCAGGTCAATGCTTTGGAGGAGGCCTTTTCAGATTTTGAGGCCCTATTGTTAAAGATGGAGGATCCATTCGAGTTGGCAGAGCTTGGGCAGTTGGCCAAAGCGCGCAAGTTGCTGGAGCGGATGGCAGGTTTGATGACTGGTACCACAGAGGTGCCAGTATCGGAGAAGGATGTGATGCCGGTGTCTTTACCGGCCGTTGAGGGCTAAAGGAAATAAAAAACCCCGGCAATAGCCGGGGTTTTTTGTGAGATGTCTATAAGCTTACCAGCGACGTACAGGGCCTGTGTCCACGTGCACGAAGTTACTCTTCGGGTAATAGCCGACACCACCTGCCTTTAGGTTCAGCGCCGCTTGCCTCAGTTTTGACAGGGGTACACCGGGCATGCGGATATCCAAGGCCATACCGCGGGTATGGTAGCTGCGCTTGGCCACGCCCCGACCCGCAGCGCGTAACTTCGCATTGGTCTTGGGCGAACGGTAACCGGAGATAATCTCGATGGTACCGGTGTAATTGAACTTTTCCTTCAGCTTATACACGATATCAAATAGTTTCGGGTCCATGCGGGTCACTTCGTTAGCTCGGTGGTCCCGCAGCAGCTTATTGAACTGTTTCAAACCACCGTTGCTGTAGTTTCCGTTGCTCCAGTAGGCGGCCTCCAGCTTCTCCCCTGTGTGCAGGTTGCGCATCTTCAGGGTGCGGGAGCTACCTACTTTCGCGAAAGTCGGTCCGGCGCTGACCGCCGCCGCAGTTGCGCAGGTCACTGCCAGGAATCGACGTCTGGATGGATTCTTCATAATTCCGCCTCGTCGTTAAATCTCTTCGGTGTGCTCTTGATTGAGCGCATCCGGGTACGGCGGAAAATGTACAAAAAATAACCATTTGTTACAAATTGTGACCTGCTAATTAGGAAATATTTGAAGGCTTTCGCTGGTAAATTTTTTTACGGATGCTACTCCCATTGCGTTCTCGTAGCTGCTGGCGGGGGAATTAGCATTAGAAACAGGAGACAGCGTTGTCATTCAGTGGGCAAGCTTAAAAAATCATTTTTTTTGCGACTATTCAGTTTTTTCCTAAAGCAGGGGCACTTTTTTGGGGGGCGCCTGGGGCATTGACCTATTTATCCCTGTGATAAATATCCCGGCGGAATTGAGGGCGCCCTTCGGCGTCTATCCAAGCTGTCATATAAACGATAAAGAGTTTAGGGGCGGGTTTGATGGCTACTTTTAGAGGTTCGTCCCCGGTTGCGGCCTCGGCGATGCGGGTCCTGTCCCACCCCTGGGTTTCTAGCAGGTTATAGGCCAATTCCTCGGGTTGATGCAGGCGCACACAGCCGTGACTAAAAGCTCTATGGTGCTCCGTGAACAGGCTTTGCGCCTGGGTGTCGTGTAGGAATATGGCCTGCTTATTGGGAATAACGAACTTCACTTTACCTAGGGTGTTATCTGGCCCGCTGACCTGGCGCATGGTGGCGTGGCCACCTGCGGCCCTCTGCAAGCTTTCATCGGTGATCGGGGAAGTTTTGCCACCGCGATACTGGATGACCCGATAACCGCGGCGGTGCATGGCTGCAGGGTTGTGCCGTGCTTTGGGGAGTAACTCTGTGATGAGGATACTGCGCGGCACTGTCCAGGTGGGGTTGAATACCACACTGGTAATGCGGGTGTGTAAATTGGGTGTGCGGCTGCTGTTCTTGCCCACCACGGTTTTCATATCCAGCTTGATACGTCCATCTTCCACCAATTGCAGGCGGTAGTTGGGCACATTTACCAGCACATAGCGTCCTTCTTTCTGAGAGGGGAGCTTGTCCCAGCGCTGTGCATTTCTAACCATCTGTTCTGCTCTCTCGATGGGGGAAACCGACAGGGCCGTGAGGGTTTCTCCCTCGGCAACACCACTTGGCACCAAGCCGTGGCGGCGCTGGAAGCGCTCAAGTGCCGACTGCAATGCGCTGTCGAAGCGCATAGGGTCCTTCTGTGGAGAAGATATCGGACCGGGTTGTCCACGATAATCGCCGTATAGTTCGAGCAGTTTGCGCAATTGCAGCACCCGCTCGTTCTTATCCCCGGCTTGCAGGGGGCCACCCTGGGGGATAGGGCGCCAATGTTTGGCTAGGTTTCTGTAATGCAGGGCTTCGCTGCGCAGCTGGTCTCCCATAAGGGCAATATCCAGAGCTGCAGCACCCTTGGAAGACTGGCCACCGCTTATTGAGGCGGCCGAGGCAATGGCCACTGTCAGGAGAGCAGCTAACCCTAGATGGCGGGGATACCAAGCCATAGTGAACTCCCACCAGATTGATGATACTCAGCCACGATTGGCTCCTTTTCCGGCTTTGTCCCGTTGATAGATATCCGGGCGGAACTGCAGTTGGCCGTTTTCATCCACCCAGGCAGTCCAGTAGGCGATGTATACCGGTAAAGGGTTTTTCAGCGCTACGCCATGGGTACGACCGCTCATCAGCGCTCGCTCAATGCGGGCGTTGTTCCAGCGATTTTGTTGGGCGAGCATCATGCGGGCAAATTTCAGAGGTTTTTCCAGGCGTATGCAGCCGTGGCTGAAAGCACGCTGAGATTTCTTGAACAGATGCTTGCTGTTGGTATCGTGCAGGTAAATGGCGTGACGGTTGGGTATCACAAATTTGACCCGTCCCAGCGCATTTCCCGGCCCTCCTTTTTGCTGCAGGGTTACCTGGCCCCGGCGCACTGCGGCGACATTTCCACGGGTGAAAGGTACTGCCCGGCCGCGATGGTTGATTAAGCGGTAGCCCTTGGCACTCAGCGCCGAACTGCCCTTTGGCAGAAGTTCCCGTAAGGCGATATTGGGGGGGACTCGCCAAACTGGATTGAATTCCAGGCGTGTCATGCGCGTGGTCAACTGTGGGGTCTTGTGCTTGGGCTTGCCCACCACCACTTTCATACGGAATTGCTCGCGCTCGTCGTCGATCAAGCGCAAGTTGAACTCGGGAACATTAACGACGATATAACGGGGCCCTAAATCCTTTGGGAGGTTTTCCCAGCGTTTAATATTGGCTGCCAGAATCCGAACCAGCTTATCCGGGTTAGTGTTGAGGCGACTGCGGGTGCGCTCATCCACCAGGGCATCCCCTTTTAGGCCGTGGCGGCGCTGGAATCGGCGCACAGCCTCTTGGAGGGGCTTGTCGTAGACGTCACCTGTAAGTGTTTCTTTGGAGCCTTTGCTGGGAAAATCCCTGGGGCGGAAATCGCCGTAGAGCATTAATAAACTGCGCAACTGAGCTACTCTCGGTCCCCGGCTTCCCGGAGTGATTGGCTGTCCGCCATCCAGCGGTTGCCAATGATCCCCCTCGGCCAGTGTCTGGTAGCGAGCCAGTTCCTCACTGAGGAGAGTGTACTGTCTGCCATAGGGGGAAAAGGGATCTCTCCCTGGCACAGGCAAATCAAGGTCTGCCCCTGCGCTCGCCAAGGACGGGGAGCCATCAAACCCCAGCACAAGGGCCAATATAAAAGCCATGGTGCCACTGTGGATTGATTTGCTCTGCAAGGAGGAGAGATAGTCAGCACCCATAAGTCACCCCAGTAAGCGAAATCGGATCAGAGAGACTGATCACCCTGCTCACATTGGTAACTTGTGACTCTTGAGCCCTAAATAATTTTGAGGAATGGATCCGGGCTATGCGCCGAGGAAAAAGACTATGGGGGGTTATTATTGGAGGCTAAGGGACGGCCCCGAAGGCCGCCCCATACTTGCTCAAAATTGATTGTCGCTCAAACCATCCTTGCGATAGATATCGGGGCGAAAATTCAGCCGGCCCTTTCCGTCCACCCAGGCAGTCCAGTAGGTGATATAGACCTTAACCAAGCGGACTAAGTCGACCTCGGTGGTCTTCTCTCCGACAGTGAGCTGGTCGATGCGCCACTGGTCCCAGTCACCCTGAGGGCGAAGAAGGGCCTCAGCCAGGTGGCGGGGTTTTTCCAGGCGGATACAGCCATGGCTGTAATCCCTGTCTGTGAGAGAGAAGAGAGTGCGGGCGCGAGTATCGTGCAGGTAAATATCGTGTTTATTGGGAATTTCGAATTTCACTCGCCCCAAAATATTTTCCTCTCCACCCATCTGGCGCATAAGGAAAGACCCAGCACCGGCGGCTGACAAGTTACTAGCGGTCAGCGGCAGGTGTTCCCCTCTGCCATTGACGACTCGATAACCCATGTTCTCCATGCCCGCAGGATTCTTGCGTGCCTTGGGCAGAATTTCATTCACCAGGATACTGCGTGGCACTGTCCAGGTGGGGTTGAATACCACCTTGCTGACCCGGGTGGTGATTTCGGGAGTAGCGTGTTTCTTCTTGCCCACGACCACATTCATGGCCAGTTTTACCCGGTTGTTCTCCACATACTGGAGGCGGTACGCGGGTATATTCACCTGGATAAAGCGATCCCCAAGGCTGGCGGGAAGCTCTTCCCTGCGCAGGATATTCATCTCAACAATTTTTGCTCGCGCTGAGGGGGATAGGTTGAGTCGCTTGCGTGTGCCGCGGCCCACAATTCCGTCTGGCTTGAGGCCGTGGCGCTTCTGGAAGCGCAATAGCGCTTCATGCAGGCCCCGGTCAAAGCGGTTGGGGTCACCTCCGCCATAGCTATAGCGGCTCTGATAGTCCCCGTAGAGGGTGAGCAATTCTCTCAGGCGGGCCACATGGGGGTGGCGAGCACCCATCGTCATCACCGGTCCCGGAGGTATCGGACGCCAACGGCCACTGTCGGAGATTCTGCGCAGGCGTTCCAGCTCGTTTCGCAGGGCATAGACGTCGCTACCGTAAGGCGTGTTTTCTTCGAAATAGGGCCCCTCACTGTTTTCTGAGCGAGCTGCCCTGGTTCTTTCCTGGGGATGACTATTGCGGCCCTGATTGTAGTAAACCCTGCTGCCGCCTCTCGTCGTTCCAGAGGAACCACTGTCACTGGAGGTGTTGTAGCGCGTGCGATAGCGACGAGTGTCGGAAGGCCTTGAAGAGCTGCGTTGGTTGTCAGTGTTGTAGTCGCGGGAGTAGTAGCGACTGCGTGGTTTACTGCCGATCATGCGCGCCCGATCATAGCCGCGAAAGTACTTGCGTCCGCTGGGCTCGTTGGATGCCTGCTGTGGGGCATTGCCGAAGGCTACCATGCGAAATCCTTGGTGCTCCCGCAGAACCGGTGTAATTCCTCGGCGCGGACGGCTTTTGGGGGTGATTCTGTCGAGCTGGGTATCTTGTGCGTAAGAGACGAAGGCGTCTGTCAGCAGAATATCCAGTACTGCGGCCATTTGCAGGCGCTGGGGAGTGTCCCGCAAAGTGCGGTCGAAGTACCCCAGGTGGTAACGATAATCCACCATGCTGCTTGGATTGCCAGAGCTGGCAGCTGTTAGCTGCTTGAGGAGGTCATTGGCGCTGTCACTCAGGTTGTAATTATCAAACCACAGCAGGCGATAATTAGTACGCTGGTAAATCCTGCGCACTGCCGCCGGGTTGAAAATGGGATCTTGGGCCGGCCATGCGTCTGGGTTTTCCTCCAGCCAATGCACCAAATGTGGGCGTACTGCATTCTCAGGCAATACTGGCACCGTTTTCTGGTTAGCGGAAAAGGCGTAATAGAGGATGGAGACACAGAGACTGCCTAGCACCAGCAGGGGCAGTAATGATTTGCGTTTGCGCTGCTCTGGGTTGAAGTAAGACATGGTACCTCAGCGATACTGCAGGGGCCCGGTGTTGTCTTGTGGATAATGCCGGACGCCAGATCGTTCATACCTTCCGAACCTGTGGCGAGCCCATCCAGAGACTGTTAGGTGTCTAGCGTTGACTCGCACTTGTCATGCGTCCCGCGCGACTTCCTCTAATGTAAGACCACAATTGGCGTCACGCTTGCGCGAAACTCAACCAATCTCAGCCTGTGAAACTAAGTATGGCAATAAATGCGGAATTTGCTTGGCGTTTCTTTCCTCTGAGGATATGAGGCTTGGTAATCTGTGATGAAGGCACGCAAATCTTAGCCCTTACCGCGATATGGTTCTGTTATTGACAGAAATTTGTCTGCTATGGCTTCGGGGCTTGGGCGATTAGATACGGCCAATTTTTTCATTAAGCCCTAAAAACCCTACAGATTTCAGGGGCTTGGGATAAAGGATTCAGGGGATGGAAAAGTGGCGAATGGGCCCATACGGATTGCCCTGGGAAAAGCTCTGTTCCCATAACTGGGTCTGGCCATCCCGGTGAACTGCTATGAGGGTGCTGGCACGAGTGCCATAGCCTTGCTGAGTGTCGCTTAAATCTTGCCTGCTTGGCAGTTGATTCTTTCTCTGGGATATCTGCACAAATATTGGCGACAGGGCGCGCTCCATTGACAAACCCACGCCGGTATCTGGCAGCTCCGCATCTGCAGCAGAGGCCCTGTCCTGCAGAAGGTTGAAGGCCGGTTCAATAAAGTTCTCCCGGCCAATGGGGCCTTCAATTTGCCGTGTAATTTGTGCTAGCCCCGCCTTGCCCTTTTCCACCTTGGGCCAGGGAGCATCGGGTGCGCCATTGGAGATACCGTGTACTCCGGCAGAGAAAGCGAAGGGCTTATGCCTATTGCCCGCGCAGTAGAGGGGGGGGGCTTTATCCAGTGCGAATAGCAGCGCATTAAAGCCCCGATAGTGCTGTCCTTCGAGTTCCCCTGCGAACTGCTCGGGGGAATCATCGCCGGTTAGGAATTTACAAGGAATTTCCCCGCGAGATAGGGCATTTTCGGGCTCTGCCCTTCCGGGCTCGCGGATATTGGTCACTGCGGCCACCCGCCGCGCAGAGATCCCTGCCCAGGTTCCGCCAGCCTGCAGGTCGCGTCCAGCGACTATTTGTCTCCCCTCTGGCCCATTCTTCCAGGGTTCGGCGGGGGCACTCTTCCTGACGTAAAATTCATCTCTATTAGCGATAAGTAGCAGCGGGTAGTCGGGATGGCAACGGTAGGCAAACAACAGTAGACACATAGTGTTTTCCTGAAGGTGGGCTTTTAGCGCGCCTCTTTCGCTGGGGGGCGCTTTGCGACCATAATACGCTCTTCGCCAACAATCTCGATTCCCCCATGCTGACTTATCCAGAAATCAATCCGGTGGCCATTGCTATAGGCCCTTTAAAAGTACATTGGTACGGGCTGATGTACCTGTTCGGTTTCGTTGCTGCCTGGTGGTTGGCACTGCGGCGTAGCACTCGGCCCTGGTCTCCAGTTATTAAATCGGAAGTGGAGGACTTGATTCTCTACTGCGCTATCGGTGTGGTGGTCGGTGGGCGCCTCGGCTACATGTTCTTCTACAACTTGCCGCAGTTGATGGAGAATCCGCTCTCTCTGTTCAAAGTCTGGGAAGGGGGCATGAGTTTCCATGGTGGTCTGGTTGGCGTAATGTTAGCCACCGTCATTTATGCCCGAAAAATTGGCTCAACTTTCCCCGCGCTGATTGATTTTGTCGCCCCACTGGTACCTATCGGCCTGGGACTGGGGCGTCTGGGTAACTTTATCGGTCAGGAGCTCTGGGGCCGCCCAACAGAAGGGCCCTGGGGAATGGTCTTTCCCAAGGACCCGGAGCTGTTGGCCAGGCATCCGTCGCAGTTATACCAGGCCTTCCTGGAAGGGCTAGTGCTCTTCGCGGTGCTCTGGTGGTTCTCCAGCAAGCCGCGCCCGCGCCTCGCCGTTGGCGGTATGTTTGTGTTGCTCTACGGTATTTTCCGTTTCTTGGTGGAATTTGTCAGGGAGCCAGATGGTCATATCGGCTTCGACTTGTTCGGCTGGATGACTCGCGGCCAGCTTTTGAGTCTGCCGATGATTATTGCCGGTATCGCTCTATTGGTTTGGAGCTATCGTACCCAGCCGCTGCCCGAAGGGCGAGGTAAGGGTGGAAACAAAGAAAACCGTTCTCAAGTAAATGGCGGAGCCTAGTTAGAAATGAAGCAGTACCTCGATCTAATGCGCCATGTGCGCGAAAACGGCACGGTAAAAGGGGATCGTACCGGCACCGGCACCCTGAGCGTATTTGGCCACCAGATGCGCTTTAACTTGGCAGAGGGTTTCCCCTTAATCACTACAAAGAAGTGTCATTTGCGCTCCATCATTCACGAGCTGCTGTGGTTTTTGCAGGGAGACACCAACATTCGCTACCTGCAGGAAAACAAGGTGCGAATCTGGGATGAATGGGCTACCGAGGATGGGGATTTGGGGCCAGTTTACGGCCACCAGTGGCGCTCTTGGCCCACGCCTGATGGTCGTAAAATTGACCAGGTGGAAGAGCTGGTGCAGCAGTTGAAAACCCGTCCAGATTCCCGCCGTCTGATGATCAGTGCCTGGAATCCGGCGGACCTGCCCGATGAGGGCGTCTCCCCTGCGGAAAATGCCCGTGAAGGGCGCATGGCGCTGGCCCCTTGCCACGCCTTGTTCCAGTTTTATGTGGCGGATGGCAAGTTGTCCTGCCAATTGTACCAGCGCAGTGCGGATATCTTCCTTGGTGTGCCTTTCAATATTGCCTCCTATAGCTTGCTAACGTTGATGCTGGCTCAAGTGTGTAACCTTGAGCCAGGGGAGTTTATTCATACCTTTGGCGATGCCCACCTCTACTCCAATCATCTGGAGCAGGTTGATCTGCAGCTGCAACGGGAACCACACCCCCTACCGACAATGCATCTCAATCCGGATGTCAAAGACCTGTTCGCCTTCCGTTTCGAGGATTTCGATCTGCAGGATTACCAGGCGTATCCACATATTCCGGCTCCAGTTGCGGTTTGAATAGGAGAGACACTGTGGATACCCCGATTGCCTTAATCGCGGCTGTGGCCCGTAACGGTGCCATTGGCAGAGATAACGAGTTGCCCTGGCGTCTTTCTGGCGACTTGCAGTTCTTCAAGCGCACTACTATGGGCAAGCCTGTGGTGATGGGACGTAAGACCTTTGAGTCGATTGGCCGCCCGCTACCTGGACGTGTCAATATCGTGATTACCCGCAACCCTGATTGGCAGGCCGACGGTGTTGAGGTGGCATGCACCTTGGAAGCCGCACTGGAACTTGCCGATAAGCACGCACAGGAAGCAGGGGCCGGCGAGCTGATGGTGATCGGCGGGGCACAGATTTATCGCCTCAGTATGCCCTATGCCGCGCGGCTCTATGTTACCGAAGTAGATGCTGAAGTGGCGGGAGATGCATTTTTTCCTGAAGTTAATGACTCATGGGTCGAAGTTGCACGAGAGTGTTACCCTGCTTGCGACAAGAATGAGTATAACTACGCATTAGTTCAGTACGACAGATTTAAATAAAAACAATTTGATTAAAAGTTGATCAATCTGTTAAATTCTGCGGCAGCCAACACAGGGAATAGCGCCGTCAATGTGTGCAAGCGACCCGGTCTTGTTACCCGGTTGTTACTTTGCTACCCACGCGGGCCGATGCTGGCAATCGGCATTTGAATAATCAAATCGGCTGTTTACAATGTGCGGCTCTTAGCTGTCTTCTAACCAATGTTTTTAAAACAAAAGGACACCGCGTTGTGGCAGCTATCTCATCGCGACCATGTTGTGAAATATTGAACCCACTGGGGGGTCTAATGAAAACCAAGCGATTCATGGCTGTGGCGCTGACCACTGCGCTGTCTGCCGGCGCGCTCTACGGCAGCGTAGCCACTGCGGATACTCTCGATAACGTACTCGCCGTCGGCCAGCAGAAAACTACTGCGGCCCAGGCATCGCAAAAACGCATCGACAAGATTGCCGAAGAAACCAGCAGCCTGCTGCAGGACTTCAAGGTGGTCAATAAAGAAATCGATGGTCTGCGAGTGTACAACCGTCAGCTGGAAAAGCAGCTGGCCAACCAGCTCGAAGTGATCAATGAGCTGGACGAGTCCATTGCCAACGTTACTGTAATCGAACGTCAGATCCAGCCGCTGATTTTGCGTATGCTGGACGGCCTGGAGCAGTTCATCGAACTGGACGCACCGTTCAAGCTGGACGAGCGTATGGCCAACCTCGAAGGCGTTAAGAACAATATGGATCGTTCCGATATCACTGTTGCGGAGAAATTCCGCCAGGTACTGGAGCTGTACAATTTCGAAGCGGAATACGCGCGTAAGATCGACACTTACGGCGATACCCTGAACGTAAATGGCCAAGAGCGCCAGGTGAACGTGCTGCAGATCGGTCGTATCGCCCTGCTGGCTCAGACCACCGACTCCTCGATCTCCCTCGCCTATGACAAAGGCCAGAAAGCCTGGGTTGAGATCGATGCTGGCGAATACCGCCGCGCCCTCATGAACGGCCTTAAGATCGCCAAGAAGCAGGCCACTATCGATATCATGACTATGCCGATCGCGGCTCCGGAGGCAGCGCAATGAAATCCTCTATCGCCAAACGCGTACTAGTTGCAGCAGCGGCTGGCCTGATCAGCTTCTCTGCTGTCGCCCAGGAAAAAGCAGCTTCTCTCGATGACCTGCTGAAAATGGTTCAACAGTCCAAGGTTGCTGAATCCAAAGAGCATAAGCAGCGTGAAGCTGAGTTCCGTCGCCAAAAGGCCAATCAGCAATCTTTGCTGAAAAAGGCTAAAGACACTCGCACTGCAGAAGAAAAGCGCTCTGCTGAACTGGAAAAGAAATACCAGGAGCAGGAAGTTGCTGTAGATCAGAAGCGCCAGCAATTGGACGAGCGCCTGGGCTCTCTGAAAGAGCTGTTCGGCCATATGTCTTCCACTGCGGCAGATCTACGCTCGAACATTGGTTCCTCCCTGGTTTCCGCCCAATATCCCAACCGTACCGAATTTATCGACGGTCTGCTGGCCAAGATGAACAGCGCTACCAAGCTGCCGACAATCGAGGAAATCGAGCGCCTGTGGTTTGAAGTTCAACGTGAAACTCTGGAATCCGGCAAAGTAGTTAAGTTCAACGCTACCGTGATCAAGCCCAACGGTGAGCAGGCTCAACAGGAAGTTGTCCGTGTTGGTAACTTCAACTTGGTTTCCAACGGCAAATACCTGGAAATGAACGACGCCTACCAGCTGGCCGAGCTGATTCGCCAGCCAGATGCCAGCTTCCAGAAGATGGCGGAAGGCTTACAGGCCTCTACCGCTGGCTTCAGTGCTTTCGGTGTTGACCCGACTGGTCCTACCGGCGGCTCCTACCTGAAAGCCATGATCAACAGCCCCGATATTGTTGAGCGCTGGCACCAGGGTGACATCGTTGGTTACATCATCACTGCTGTTGGTGTATTCGCCATGCTGCTAGCTATCTTCCGCCTGATCGTACTGACTGGCGTGAGTGCCAAGGTAAATGCTCAGCTGCGCTCTTCTACCCCGAACACCAATAACCCGCTGGGTCGTGTACTGGCTGTTGCGGAAGAGAACAAAGGTGTCGACGGTGAGACTCTCGAGCTGAAGATGGAAGAGGCGGTCCTGAAAGAACGTCCGGCCATCGAGTCCGGTCTCAACCTGCTGAAGATTATTGCCATGGTAGCTCCGCTGCTGGGTCTGTTGGGTACCGTTACCGGTATGATCGTAACCTTCCAGGCAATTACCATCTTTGGTGCTGGTGATCCTAAAGCAATGGCTGGTGGTATTTCTTCTGCCTTGATCACCACCGTTCTCGGTCTGTGTGTGGCTATCCCCACTGTACTGATGCACACCATTGTCAATGCTCGTGCCAAGCGCGTTCTGCATATTCTTGAAGAGCAGAGCGCTGGTATCGTGGCGGAAAACGCCGAGCGTAAATAAGAGGAGGCGGCAACATGCACGCATTAATCGACGCATGGGCCGCCGTCAACGCCTTTATGGCGTCGGGCGGGCCAGTACTGTTCCTGATCGCCGGCCTGACCTTCTTTATGTGGACGCTGATTTTTGAACGTGTTTTCTACTTTAACAAAGCGTTAAAGAGTGACGTTCAGGGTGCGGTAGACCAGTGGGAAGAGCGCAGTGAGCGCAAATCCTGGGCCTCCCACCAGATCCGCTACGCGATGATCTCCCGGGTTTCTGAGAAGATTCAGGACAATATGGACATGATCCAGGCCTGTGTTGCCCTAGCACCCCTGTTCGGGTTGCTGGGCACGGTTTGGGGCATGATCAACGTGTTCGATGTTCTCGCAATTACCGGTGGCGGTGACGCTAAGCAGATGGCCAGTGGTGTATCCATGGCAACTATCCCGACGATGGCGGGTATGGTTGCGGCCCTCTCCGGAGTATTCGCCAACACCTACCTCGCCCGTAAGGCCGAGCGTGAGACCCAGTTGTTGGAAGATCATCTGACCATGGATCACTAAGCACACATCAGCGAATAGGCCAGCTTATTTGCTGTGAAGGTTTAGCCAAGCCAGAAATTTTCGCCAGGGGCGCTCCCTGAGGGCCCCCGACGAGAAAGTTCGCTAAGAGAGTTGCTATGAGCAAAAGACAAAATACGGCAGAAGAAGAAGCCGGCGCTATTGACCTCACGCCCATGCTGGACGTGGTGTTCATCATGCTGATCTTCTTTATCGTCACTGCGACCTTTATTAAGGAACCGGGTGCTGATGTTGTTAAGCCGGAAGCGACAACCGCAGAACTCAAAGCCACCTCTATTCTGGTAGCGATCAACGATAGTGATGAGATCTGGATTGCCAAAGAGAAAGTTGATGAGCGCCAGGTAAGAATTGTCCTGGAGCGCCTCTACTCGGAAAACCCGAAAGGGTGGTTGGTGATTCAGCCCGATAAGGAAGCGAGTATTGAAAAGATCGCCCTGATTGCGGAAGCAGCCAGGAAGATTGGTATCAAGAAAGTTTCGGTCGCGACAGAAAAGAGTTAACAGCTATGAATCCGGTAAGACTTCTTGGGGCAGGTACGCTGGCAGTAGCCACAACCTTTGGCCTCATCTTCACCATGCATCAGCTGATTCAGGCAAATATGGGCGCTCCAGAGGAAAAGGAGCAGTTCAAAGTTGCCGATGTGGTGATGCCTGAGCAGAAGATCGAAACACAATACGACACGACCAAGCCGGTGAAACCGGAGGATCCTGAAACTCCGCCGCCGGAAATGCCTGAGCCGGAGTTTGAGGAGCCGGACATTGATGGCGGTATCAGTATCTCTGCGCCCAAGGCGTCTGGCGGTGTCAAGCTGTCTGGTTTTAGCTTTGGTGAGGGTGACTACCTGCCCATCGTTAAGGTTCAGCCCCAGTATCCACGCCGTGCACTTCAGCGGGGTATGGAAGGCTATGTAATCGTAGAGTATACAGTGACCACCAATGGTTCTGTGCGCGATCCTATTGTGATCGAAGCCTTTACCCTGGATGGCAAGCCCACCTCTGTTTTTAACAGGGCCGCACTCAAGTCCGCGCTGAAGTATAAATACAAGCCGCGGGTAGTTGATGGCAAGCCGACCGAAGTCCCGAATGTGCGGACTAAGATCAGCTTTAATATGGCTAAGGACTAAGGAGGAAGCACTATGAAGTTGACAAGCATTAGCAAAAGTTTGTCCAAGCTCGCGCTGCGCACCTCAGTAGCATTGCCCCTGGTCTTGGCACCAGCACTCAGTGTTACCGTGCTCGAAGCAGCGGGTGTTTCCGCACCTTTCGCCTCTGCCCAGGCCCAGGAGCAAAAAAAGCCCAGCAACCAGAAGAGCCGCAAAGTACCGGCTATGCGCGAAGCCGCGTATAAAAAGTTGGAGAAAGCCCAGGAAGCTGCTGATGCAGAAGACTGGGCGGGCGCTTTGGTTGCACTTCAAGAGATGGATGCGAGTAAGAAACGGTACAACGGCTATGAGATAGCTCAGATGTACAATTTCTTCGGTGTGGTTTACTACAGTACCGAGCGCTACAAAGAGGCCATCCCCTACTTTAAGAAAGTGCTAAACCAGGGCGAAAAAAACCTGCCGGTTGCACTTGAAGTGGGAACCTTGTTTACCCTCGCGCAGCTCTACTTTGTTACCGAGGATTACAAGCAGGCGATTAATTACCTGAATAAATGGTTCAAGGTCTCTGATCGTATAACTGCCGACTCTTATGCATTACGTGCCCAGGCTTATAACCAGGTTGGTAATCAGAGCAAAGCGCTGGCGGATATCAATATTGCGGTATCCATGTATGAGAAAGAAGGCAAGGTGCCCAAGGAAGGTTGGTACGGTCTTCAGCAGTACGTGTACTTCGAGCGCAACGACTACAAAAAAGTAGCTGGTGTTCTTGAGAAGCTGGTACAGCACTATCCCAAGCCTGTGTACTACAAAACACTGGCGGCTATGTATGGCGAGCTGAAGCGCGATAAAGATCAGCTGCATATGATGGAAGCCGCTTATCTGGCAGGTGCGCTGGAGAAGGATCGGGACCTGTTGAATATGGGTTATCTCTTTATGGGGCACGAAATGCCTTATAAAGGTGCCAAGGTGATTGCCAAAGGTATCCAAGAGAAGAAGATCCCTCGTACAGCCAAGAACCTGGAAACGCTTGCTCAGGCGTATCAGATGGCTCAGGAGCTGCAAAAAGCGATTCCCCAGCTGGAAGCTGCAGCTCAATTGTCTGATAAGGGTGAAATCTACTCGCGCCTGGCCGGGATCTACCTGGATCTGGACCAGAATGAGAAGGCCGTTTCCATGGGCAAAAAAGCTCTGGCAAAGGGCAAGATCAAGCGTGTCGACACTCTACATATTGTGTTAGGTATGGCTAATGCCAACCTGAAGCGCTATGACGCGGCAATAAAAAGTCTTAGAGAAGCCTCGAAAGATGAGCGCTCTGAGAAGTTTGCCAAGCAGTGGATGGAATTTGTGAAGGGTGAGCAGGAGAGGGAAAAGCAATTGGCAATTTAATCGCTTAGTTACTTTTCAATCCCAGAAAAGCCGTACAGAGATGTGCGGCTTTTTTTATGCCCCGGTTTTCTCTTTCAGTAATATTAAATGCTGCTATAACCTGTATTTACGAACTATTTGCATTTTTTCGTGAATTGGCTAATGATTAAAGTCAGCTGATCAGCTTTTTCCATTTCGGCATTCAGATGCCTTTTACGCGCCCTAATAACAATAGGAGAGGTGTTATGGATAGAGCTTGCACGCCATTTTCCAGCCCCGATTTTTTCCCTACCCATTTGCTTACTGGTTATGCCAAAGGCTTGGCTTACGCTGCTCTGATTACTCTCGGTTTGATTTTTGCAATGAGTCAGTTGATCTCCACAAATTTTGTGGAGCCGGTGGCCAAGCCGTTACCGACGATTCAACCTATAGATATGACCGACAAGAAAGTGGTTACCCAGCAAGAGTATCAGGCTCCGCCGAGCCCTCAGGATCTTCCGCCACCGCTAGAGCGTACTGAGGTGATTAGAGAAGTGGAGACTATAAATACCATCCCAACGATTACTCCTCCGGTTACTGAATCTGGTAATAATCCAGCTATCGTATCGAGAGAGCCTGTGCCTGTTTATAAGGCTACACCGCGTTACCCGAGCACGGCTATGCGCAGAGGTATAGAAGGTTATGTAGTTGTGGAGTTTACGATAACCAAAACCGGTGCGGTGCGCGATGTGCGTGTTATTGCTGGCTATGACAGCGCCGGCAATCCAACCAATGTATTTAATCGTTCGGCACAGGCTGCGGCAGAGCGGTTTAAATATCAGCCACAAGTGGAAGATGGCCACACCGTCGAGCGGTATGGTGTTCGCAATCGGATCACCTATAAACTTGCACAATAAAAAAACGGCCCGTTTGGGCCGTTTTCTAATTTCTGTATATCTGCTTAATCAATTTCCCTTACCGCACCGCGATCAGCGCTGGTGGCGAGTAATGCATAGGCTTTTAGGGCCTTGCTGACTTTGCGGGGGCGCTCGTTTTGGGGTTTCCAGCCCTGCTGGCCGAGCCCTTCCATTTCCTGGCGGCGATTCTCAAGCTCCTCTTCACTGAGGGCAATCTCAATTTTGCGCGCCGGTATATCGATTCGGATTGGATCGCCATCCTGCACCAGGGCGATATTTCCTCCAGATGCAGCCTCTGGAGAAACGTGGCCGATAGAGAGGCCAGAGGTGCCCCCGGAAAAACGTCCATCGGTAATCAGGGCACAGTGTTCCCCAAGGCCCTTGGATTTTAGGTAGCTGGTGGGGTACAGCATTTCCTGCATACCAGGCCCGCCTTTAGGGCCCTCATAGCGAACAATTACCGCCTGGCCTTTCTGTACTTTACCTTCGAGAATATGGGCAACCGCCTCTTCCTGGCTCTCGACAACATGGGCCGGGCCCTCAAATTGCCACAGTGTCTCGTCCACACCAGAGGTTTTTACTACACAGCCATTAGGGGCCAGGTTGCCGAATAAAACTGCCAGCCCGCCCTCAGCAGAATAAGCGTGCTCGGCTGAGCGAATGCACCCTTGCTGACGATCGGCATCCAGAGTTGGCCAGCGACAGGCCTGGCTAAATGCGGTCTGTGTGGGAATACCTGCGGGACCAGCCCGGTAGAAGTCATGCACCGATTGCTGATCGGTGCGAGAAATATCCCATTGCCTTAGTGCATCCGCTAATGAGCCACCGTAGGCGGTGGGCAGGGAGGCATCAATTAACCCAGCAGATTCCAATTCGCCGAGAATCGCCATTACCCCACCGGCTCGGTGGACGTCCTCCACATGGTACTTCTCTGTGTTAGGTGCGACTTTGCACAGTTGCGGCACCTCGCGTGAGAGTCGATCGATATCCTGTAAGTTGAAGTCGATATCGCCCTCCTCGGCTGCGGCGAGTAGATGCAATATCGTGTTGGTCGAGCCGCCCATGGCGATATCGAGAGCCATGGCATTCATAAAGGCTGCGCGGTTGGCGATATTGCGAGGCAGGGCGCTCTCGTCATTTTCTTCGTAGTAACGCTTGGTCAGCGAGACGATTTCTCGTCCGGCGCGCAGGAACAATTCTTTGCGGTCCGCATGGGTGGCCAACAGGGTGCCGTTGCCTGGCAGTGAGAGGCCCAACGCCTCAGTCAGACAGTTCATGGAGTTGGCGGTGAACATGCCGGAGCAGGAACCGCAGGTGGGGCAGGCAGAGCGCTCGTACTCCGCAACCTCTTCGTCAGAGGCTGTATCTGTGGCGGCGATCACCATGGCATCCACCAGATCGAGCTTGTGGTCGGCCAGTTTGGTCTTGCCAGCCTCCATTGGTCCGCCGGATACAAAAATAACCGGGATATTCAGGCGCAGGGCAGCCATCAGCATGCCCGGAGTGATCTTGTCACAGTTGGATATACATACCAGGGCATCAGCGCAGTGGGCGTTGACCATGTATTCCACCGAGTCGGCGATAATCTCACGGCTGGGCAGGCTGTAGAGCATGCCATCGTGGCCCATGGCGATACCATCGTCTACGGCGATGGTATTGAATTCCTTGGCGACACCGCCGGCTCGCTCGATCTCCCTTGCCACCAGCTGCCCCATATCTTTGAGGTGTACGTGCCCGGGTACAAACTGAGTGAATGAATTGGCGATGGCGATAATCGGCTTGTGGAAATCCGCATCGGTCATACCTGTGGCACGCCACAGGGCACGGGCGCCGGCCATATTGCGTCCGGCGGTGGAGGTACGGGAACGATATCTGGGCATGGTACAAGCATCCGGCTGTGTAAATTAGAGCGTCAGCTTAGCAAAAAAAGCCTATATCTGGGATGTTTTCGCGCAGTGCGGATCCACTGCGCTACTTACTAGGATAGGTATTGCGATAGGAGAGAGTTAAGACATACCGTCCTGGCCGAGCTGTTTGCGCAGAATGCGTGAATTGCGCTGGATGTTGTACAGGGATTTACGTGAGGCTGGCAGATCACTCACCCCGACCTGATCAAACCCCTGTTCGATAAACCAGTGTTCGGTTTGGGTGGTGAGCACATAGAGCTCGCGGATATTGACCGCTCGGGCTTGGCGTTCGAGGTGGCGCATCAGCTTGGCGCCGCGCCCACCGCCACGAAAATCTGGGTGGCTTGCCACGCAGGCAATCTCTGCGGCAGAAGTATCGTCGCTGTCGTCTCCAATAGGGTAGAGTGCGGCACAGGCTACGGGTGTACCATCGACCTCCACCAGGGTGAAATGATCTATCTCGGCTTCGAGCTTTTCCCGTGAGCGTCTTACCAAAACGCCTTGCTTCTCCAGTGGGCGAATCAGACCGAGAATCCCCCCTACATCGGTGATTCGCGCCCGGCGTACCACTTCATAACTATCCCGGTAGATCATGGTACCGGCGCCTTCACGGCGAAAAAGCTCCTGGATCAGAGAACCATTCTGGCAGTAACTGAGCAGGTGGACCCGGGCTATACCTGAATTGCAGGCCTGAATGGCACACTGCAGGGTTTTGCTCTGTATTCGGGTGGCGGATTGCTCGGCCTGCACAATACTGAGCTCGTTGATCGGATTACCATCAAGCATTAATTGCGCCGGCTCGCGGAACAGCACCAGTTTCTCGGCTCGCAGGACTCTAGCGGCCTCTGCGGCTAGGTCCAGGTAATTAATATTGAACAGTTCGCCGGTCAAAGAGGTCCCCAGGGGGGATAGTAGCACCAGTGCGCCCTGGTCTAGTGCCTGTTCAATAGTGTTGACTTCCATGCGCCTCACTGTGCCGGTCCAGCCCAGGTCGACACCATCCAGAACGCCGCATGGGCGTGCAGTAACCAGATTTCCAGAGATTACCTTCAGCGCTGAGCGCGCCATGGGGGAGTCGGGGAGCCCCTGGGAAAAGGCCGCTTCGATATCGAAGCGCAATCTGCCCACTGCGGCTTTTATCACTTCCAAGCTTTCCCGGTCGGTAACACGCTTGTTGCCGTGAAAACGGCCCTCAATGCCACGCTCTTGCAGGGCGCGGTTGACTTGTGCACGGCAGCCATGCACCACTACCAGGCGGACTCCAAGGCTGGCCAGCAGCGCTAGATCGTGGACCAGGTTGCGAAAGTTGCTGTGTTCGAGCCCGTCGCCGGGAATGCCGACTACCAGAGTGCGACCGCGCAGGTCATTGATATAGGGCGCCGCATGGCGGAACCAGTTGAGGGAGGCGTTCTCGTCGGTCACTAATACCTTTCCGTCTGTCGATATATTTGCTTGTGTAAGGGGCGGATAAAAATTTAACTGAAGCCAGGCCGGCCTGAATGGTTTAGAGGCAGAAGCGTCCGATCAGGTTGCGCAATATTTTTACCATCGGCTCTATACGATCGAGCTCCAGGTATTCATCCGGTTGGTGAGCCTGATCTATATCACCGGCGCCAAGCACGATAGTGTCAATATTCATGCTCTTCAAGTAGGGGGCTTCAGTGCCGAAGGCGACACTCTGGGCGCTGTAACCGGTGAGCTTTTCTGCAACCTTGACCAACTCAGAATTAGGATCCTGTTCGAAGGGTTCGGTACCGGGAAACAGAGAAACCATATCGAGATGAATTCTACTGTTGTCGATACATGCCTGCAGCCTTGTATTTAACTCACGGCGCAATTCCTGCAGTGACATACCGGGTAGTGGGCGTACGTCAAACTGTAACTCCGCATGGCCGCAAATTCGGTTGGGGTTGTCACCACCATGGATACAGCCAAGGTTGAGGGTGGGTACGGGGACGACAAATCCGGGGTTATTGTACTTTTCCTGCCACTCCCCGCGCAGACGTAATAACTCCCCAATAACCAAGTGCATGGCCTCCAGGGCGTTGGCGCCGAGGCTAGGATTGGAGGAGTGCCCCGATTGTCCTGTGATGCGCACGGCCTCCATCATCACACCTTTGTGCATGCGAACCGGGCGCAAGCCAGTCGGCTCGCCAATTACCGCGTAGCGTCCTTGCGGTCGCCCTGCTTTGACCAACTCTCTGGCGCCGGTCATTGAGGTCTCTTCATCGGCGGTAGCGAGAATGGTCAGGGGCTGGCGCAGAGGTTTATCGATAAAGCTACGGGCGGCTTCGATGGCCAGTGGGAAAAAGCTTTTCATATCACTGGTGCCCAAGCCATAGAGGCGATTGTCGCGCTCCTGCAGGCTGAACGGGTCTGAATGCCAGCGCCCATCGTCGAAGGGAACCGTGTCGGTGTGTCCGGAAAGGATCAGGCCGCCTTCAGCGCCCTCATGTGCGCCAAGGGTGGCAATCAAGTTGGCTTTATTCGTGCTGTCTGGCAGGGGCATCAATTCCACGGTGAACCCTAGGGTATCGAGCCAGTCTGCGAGTTTCTCCACCACCGGGCGATTGCCCATGTCCAGCGCTGGATCGGTGGCGCTGACACTGGGGCAGGCGATTAATTGTCGAAGCTGGGTCTTTAACTCAGGTACTGCGATAGGCGCCATGGGAATTTTCCCCTATTTTGTTGCGTCGCTCGTTGAGGATAACCGCCAGTGCGATTGCGCATCCACCCAGAGCGAGTCTGGGAATATCCGCATCGCGGTTCCAGATTAACAGGTTTACCAGTAGGCCGGCGGGTACCAGGGCATTGTTCATAGCCGCGAGAGTCGCCGCGGAGACTAGGGTGGCGCCCTTATTCCAGAGGAAATAACCGAGGCCGGAGGCCACAAGGCCGAGCCAAAACAATACTCCCCATTGGGTTAGGGTTTGTGGATACCTGGGCTCGCCCAAAAAAGCCCATGCGCATACCGTAATGACTGCTGCACCTAGAAAAAACCAGCCAAATGTCTGCCTGGGCGGGAGAGATTGATCCCGCTGCATAAATTGCTTGTAAGCAACCTGGCCGACGGCAAAACACAGGTTGGCCCCCTGAACCACGGCAAAGCCTAACCAGTAATCGCCACTGGGGGAGTCCCAGCGGATAATGGCCGCCCCGCAGACTGCCAGGAGTGCGATGGCCAAATTCCACACTGATAGGCGTCGCTCAATCAGATCATAAAGCAGTGCAATGTATAGAGGGGTAAATATGGTAAACAGCAGTACCTCAGGCACACTCAGCAGCAGGAATGACTGATAGTAAAAAAGGTACATGGCCCCCAGCTGTACGGCACCAATGGCCATTAGAACAATGGCGTCGCGAGCACTAGAGCGTCGCCACTGTAACAGGGGCAGAAATACCAGAGCGGCCAATAAAACCCGAGTCATCGCCGAGAAATAACTGTCGACCTGACCGGCGAGGTAAACTCCGATCAGGCTGAAAGAAAAGGCCCAGAGCAGGGTGACAAGGATCAATAAAGGCATGGGAATGCTTTCTCGGGAACGGATGATATGCGGCAAATAGCTAGTGGCTGGTGAGTATTGCGCGGGCGAAGAATAAATGGAAGTGGTTGCCACTTACTGCGATGAGTAGCGTTCAATGAAGCTTGCTCAATCGAAAATGAGGGGCAAAAACATTGCCCTCACCGTTTGGAGTGCTGTCATATACTACGATGCGCCCGGCTGTTATTGCGGGCAACTTGGTTGCCCCAACGCAGTAGGTTTACATTGCAGTCGTTGCGGTCGATCAGCACTTCGATCAGGCACAGGCCACTACGCTTCTTGGCCTCAGTGATTGCCTGATCCAGCTCGCCCTGGGTGGTGACCCTACACCCCCAGGCGTTGCCTTCCCCTGCACTAAAAGTCTCGATCAGCTTGGCGTAATCCCAATTCTTAATCGTGTTATAGGGGCCATCGTGGATCTCCACCTCAATGGTATAACCACCATTGTTGATCAGGAAAATAATTGGGCTAACCCCGTAGCGAATCATGGTGGATATTTCCTGGGCAGTGAGCTGGAAGGAGCCGTCGCCAATGCAGGAGATCAGGCGCCCTTTGCTCATCCCAAGGGCGTAGCCGAGGCTGGCTCCCACAGACCAGCCGATGCTTCCATATTGCATCTGAATCTCAAACTGTGCTCCCTCGGGCAATGAAAGCTCCATACCGTTAAACCAGGAGTCCCCAGTCTCCACCAGCAAGGTACTTTTGCGATCGAGCAGCTTCTGTATTCGTGCGAACAGTTGTCTACTGGTGAGTGGTGTGTCGGGTTTACCGGGTTTGGGGATATGTTTAGGGCTGCTCACCCTATGGTAGGCCTTCAAGGCCCCATCGTTTGCACTTAGTTGTCCTACAAGGGCATTTAGCAGATCCCTCATATGCACATTGCTGTAGCAGGTGTCCCCCAGTTGAACAGAAGTAGGTTGCACCAGGATGGCTTTATCACCCTGAAAGCACAGCTGATGGCCGGTTGTTGTGTAATCGGTAAACAGGGGACCGGCAAATAATAGAGCATCTGCTGTATCCACAATCTCACTGCATCCAGGGGTGCTCACAGGGCCCCAATAGATACCCATAAAGCTCTCAAGGGTCTCGGGAAGTAGACCCTTGGCATCGGGCATAGAGGCGAGACCATATTTACAGCTATGGGCCAGATCGCACAGGGCTTTTTGCGCACTGGCTGCACGCACCCTGCTGCCAGCAATTAAAACTGGGCGCTCGGCACCATTTAAGAAATCGACGATATGCTTCACAGCGGCGGCGAGGGAGTCGGGATCGCTGGTAGGGCGTCGGGCAAAGCCGCGCGGAATTGGCGCCGAGGTTGGGGCATTGGCGGCGACCTCTATATATACTGGTTTGCGCCGCAACATGGCGGTATCCAGTGCGCGATCTATAGCGGCCGGTGCCAGTTTGGGGTGGTGGATGATTACGGTCTCGGCGGTGACGTAAGAGTACATCTCGCGCTGGTAGCTGTAGTTCACTTCGCCCAGAGTGTGGTGCAGGTACTCCCACTCGGCTTCCGAATTGGTATTTGGGCCCCCGGAAATGGCAATCAGAGGGAGATCCTCGGCATAGGCCCCTGCGACTGCGTTGATCATGCTGAGCCCGCCAACAGAAAATGTGACCACGGCTGCGGCGGGTCCCTGGGTTGCCCGAGCGTAGCCGTCAGCGGCATAACCTGCATTCAGCTCATTGCAGCAACTGATCATCTTCAGGTCTGGCTCCAGCAGTAGCTGGTCGAGCAATACCAGATTGTAATCGCCAGGCAGGGCAAAATAGTGGCGGATACCCACATCCTTCAAGCGCTGTGCCAGGTAGGTGCCAACAGTCCAATGTGTAGTGTCACGTGTCGTCATGTGGCGATATTCATTCTCAGCCGGTGATCGCTACTCGGCAGGCGGGACGGTTTCGGGTAGATCTGGGACAGCTTAGTTCAGTTTTTGAGAGGGTGATGAGGAGGGCTCTGGCTAGGCAGCAGGACAAGAGCGGTTCGCTTGAAATAAAAAAGGGAAGCTGAGCTTCCCTTTTTTGATGGATATTGCACAGCCGCAATTAGCCAAACAATCCCTTGAAGAAGTAGAAGAACAGGATTGCAATTCCAGCGCCAGCGGGCAGGGTAACTACCCAGGAAGCGGCGATGGTGGTAATCATACGCAGGTTCAGCGCACCGATGCCACGGGCCAGGCCAACACCCAGTACCGCGCCCACCAGGGTATGGGTGGTGGAGATGGGCAGGCCGGTGCCGGAGGCCATAACCACGGTAGCAGCGGCGCCGAGTTCTGCAGCAAAGCCGCGGCTGGGCGTTAGCTCAGTAATTTTACGACCAATAGTCGCCATTACTTTAAAGCCATAGGTGGCGAGGCCCACCACAATACCCAGGCCCCCAAGCAACAGAATCCATGAAGGCATGGTTGCCTTGGCGGTTACCGCACCCACTTGGATGGTGTTGACTACCGCCGCCAGTGGACCAACGGCATTCGCCACGTCGTTAGAACCATGGGCGAAGGCCATGGCACAGGCGGTGAAAATCATCAGGATAGCGAAGACACGCTCCACATTGGCAAAGCGGTTTTCTGCTTCGATGGAGGTGTCACGCTTGATACGCTTGAGCATGGTGACGCCAACGCCTGCGACCAACAGACCTACAATCGCGGCAATACCGGCGTCCTGCAGGAAACTGAGCTTGATATCTGCGTCTTTGAGAACGTGCTTCAGACCCTTGGTCAGGGTCACCATAGCGATCATCCAGCCCACGGCGAACATATAAAAAGGAATGTAGCGCTTGGCGTTGGCAAATGGATCCTCGGTATCGAGGATCAGGCGTTGCACGCTGCGGAACAGCAGGAAGGAAATAGTACCTGCCAGCAGAGGGGAGACTACCCAGCTCGCTACAATGCTACCCACCTTGCCCCAAGCCACCGCATCGGGGGAGATACCCACTGCGGAAAAACCGACAATAGCGCCGACAATGGAGTGGGTGGTGGATACCGGCCAGCCTAGGATACTGGCCACCAGTAGCCAGGTGCCGGCGGCGAGCAGGGCGGACAACATGCCGTAGACGAGCAGTTCGGGCTGCGAGGCAAAGATTTCAGAATCGATAATGCCTTTGCGGATTGTGGCGGTTACCTCACCACCGGCTAAATAGGCGCCCGCAAACTCGAAAATCATGGCGATGACAATCGCCTGTTTGATAGTCAGTGCTCGCGAGCCGACTGAAGTGCCCATGGCGTTGGCGACATCGTTGGCACCAACACCCCAGGCCATAAAAAAGCCCGCGACACAGGCCAATATCAACAGAATATGGCCATATTGACTAAGAATTTCCACGTTGAACCCCCTAACGTGCCAACAACAACTGCAAACGGTTACCCACGCTGTGGGCGCGATCGGCCAGTTCGCCGATCCATTCAATTACCCGGTAGAGGAACATCACATCCACCGGTGGTAGGTCTTTTTCAATAGTGAACAGCGAGGCGCGAATTTCGACTTCCAATTTATCCGACTTACGCTCCAGTTCATCCAGCTCTTCGGTCATACGCTTGGCGATGGTCACCTCGCGCCCGGCAAAGCCGCTCTCCAGCAACTCATCCAGTTCATTGATCGCGCGCAGGGCCTGGGCGGAAGTGGCCACGGCGCTCTCTACAAAAGTGGTCATCAGAGACTGCAGACTCTCAGGGATCTGCATTTTTCTACCGACCGCCAGCCCGGCAATATCCTGCGCTGTGTTGGCCACTTCGTCTTGGGCGTGCAGCAGCTCTAGCAGGTCGGAGCGGGAGACAGGCATAAACAGGCTGTCTGGCAGGTGCAGACGCAGGTCTCTCTTGATGTCATCGGCGCGATTCTCTGCTGCAGAGATACGCAATTGAATCTGCTCCGCTTCTTTCAGGTCGCCTTTGATGAGGGCGTCGAAGAAGGGGATCAGGTCGGCTGAAGCCTCGTGGGCCGTAGCCATATGCTTCTCGATCGGCTTGATCGGTGAGCGGCCAAACAAATTGGCAATATTCGACAGGGCCATGGTTAGCTCCATTGCTCAGGGTGCGAAACGGCGGCATGGTACCCCAATCGGAGCCACTTCGGTATTAGTGCGTTAACGATGCACTGTCGGCTTTGATTGATAGGGCTACAATGCGTCGTCATATGAGAATAAGGGGGCATGCCGATGACAGAGAGTAGAGCGGCGGACAGGTTGCTGGATTTACGTGGATTACTGGAGGACCTCGTTGCCCAGGGCTACGTGAGCAGGCTGGATGCGAACCGTATTGTGGGTACTCCGCGCACTGCGGAGCAGGCACAGATGCATCCGCTCAGCTATATCGCCAGTTGCGATCTGGCCAGCCAGAAGAGCCCAGGCACTTTACTGGGCGACGAGCTACTCAGTGCCTGGCTGGCGGAGTGTGCGGACCACCCCCTCTATCATATCGACCCGCTCAAAGTGAATGTGAGCGCGGTAACCGAGGTAATGAGTTTCCAGTTCGCCAAGCGTCACCAGATTTTGTGTGTCGAGGCTGGTGCAGAAGAGTTAACCGTTGCCACGGCCCAACCCTTCACCCACGGCTGGGAGGAGCAGCTGGAACATACTAGTGGGCGTCGGGTGCGGCGGGTGGTGGCAGATCCTGCAGATATCAAGCGTTACTGTGTGGAGTTTTACTCCCTGGCGAATTCCATTTCCGGCGCCAGTGGGCTGCAGGGTACCTCTGCAGCGAATAATTTTGAGCAGCTGCTGGAGTTGGGCAGCCTTAAAGACCCGGAGGCCAATGACCAGCATATCGTTAATATCGTCGACTGGTTGTTACAGCACGCTTTCGATCAGCGCGCCAGTGATATTCACATCGAGCCGCGGCGTCAGGTGGGGCGTATTCGTTTTCGTATCGATGGGGTACTTCATCCGATCCATGAACTGCCCGATCAGGTCAATGCGGCGGTAACCAGTCGTCTAAAAATCCTTGGACGAATGAATGTGGCGGAGAAGCGCAAACCTCAGGACGGCCGCATAAAAACCAAACGGCCCGATGGCAGCGAGGTGGAGCTTCGCCTCTCCACTCTGCCCACCGCCTTTGGCGAGAAGCTGGTGATGCGTATTTTCGATCCCGAGGTACTGGCGCGCTCTTACAGTGACCTGGGGCTCTCCGGCACCGATTTGGCCCGCTGGCAGACGATGCTGGCGCGGCCCAACGGCATTGTGCTGGTTACGGGCCCTACCGGCTCGGGTAAGACCACTACCCTATATACCGGCCTCAAGCAGCTCGCCACCAGTGCAGTGAATGTCTCTACCGTGGAAGATCCTATCGAGATGGTGGAGGAGAGTTTTAATCAGACTCAGGTCCACCATTCTATCGGCTTCGATTTTGCCGCGGGCATCCGTACCCTGATGCGCCAGGACCCGGATATCATCATGGTGGGGGAGATTCGCGATCTGGAAACCGCGCAGATGGCGGTACAGGCAGCGCTCACCGGCCATTTGGTGATCTCCACTCTACACACCAACGATGCTCCCACGGCGGTTACTCGTCTGTTAGATTTGGGATTGCCTCACTACCTGCTTAAGTCCACCATCCTCGGTGTTATGGCCCAGCGCCTGGTGCGGACTCTCTGTCCTTCGTGCAAACGTGAAGACACCATCAATGAGGCAGACTGGCATTCTCTGGTTCGTCCCTGGAAAGCGCCTCTACCCGAAAAAGTGTATGCCCCCGAGGGCTGCCTGGAATGTCGTAACACTGGCTACAAGGGCCGCCAGGGGATCTATGAAATCCTACCGTTTAGCGAAGCGGTGCAGACCATCGTCACCCCCGATTGCGACCTACAACAGCTGCGTCGCCAGGCTATGCGCGAGGGTATGAACAGTCTGCGTCTGTCGGGGGCCAAGAAGGTGGCTACTGGCCTGACTACGGTGGCGGAAGTATTGCGTGTGGCACCGCCGCCGGATATCGCTTTTTAATTGGGCCCAAATTCCCCAAGTAGTTTGAGTTTAAAAATTGTGGGGCGGGAGAGCTGCCCCTGCAGAATTCCACATTTGGAAATAAGGATCGATTTCCCATGATTGATAGCGCCATCTGCCCCGAACCCCTGCGCCCGCAACTGCAGAGCCTGTGGCAAGACTGGCGCGAGGCGGCGGGCCCGGCATTGGCGGCTGAGGCAGAGGCGTTGCTACAAGAGAAAGCGCTTGGGTTGGCACTGGCACGCAGTTTTATCGGTTCTGAATTCCTTTATCGACAGTGCTGCCGCCAACCGGATTTCCTCTTGGAACTACTGCAACAGGATGATCTGGGCCTGCAATTGCCTTGCTTTGATAGCGATGAAACTTTAGATCTGGCTCTGCGTCAGCTGCGTAATCGAGCAACCGCCGAGGTTATTTTCCGAGACTTTGCCGGCCAGTGGGATATTCCCAGGGCCTGCCTGCGTCTCAGCGAGCTGGCAGAGCTCGCTATTAGCACGGCTTTGCAGTGGCACCACCGCCAGCTGGCACAGCGTTATGGTGAGCCCCGGGATAAAAGCGGGAGGGCTCAGTCTTTGGTGGTGCTGGGTATGGGTAAGCTGGGCGCGCGCGAGCTGAATCTCTCCTCGGATATCGATCTGATCTTCGCCTATCCCGACCCCGGTCATACCGATGGCGATCAATGTGTGGAAAACCAGAAGTTTTTCCAGCGCTTGGGTCAGCGTCTGATTAAATCCCTGGATGCCATCACGGCGGAGGGCTTCGTGTTTCGTGTGGATATGCGCTTGCGCCCCTATGGTGACAGCGGCCCATTGGTGAGCCATTTTGCCGCTCTGGAAGATTATTATCAGACCCAGGGGCGCGAGTGGGAGCGTTACGCCATGGTCAAGGCGCGTCCGGTGGCCGGCGATCAAAGCGTTGCCGCCGAGTTGATGGAGCTGTTGCGGCCATTCACTTACCGTCGCTATATTGATTTCAGTGCTATTGATGCCTTGCGCGAGATGAAAGCGCTGATTCAGCGACAGGTACGCGCCCGTGGGTTGATTGACAATATCAAGCTGGGGCGCGGAGGTATTCGCGAACTGGAGTTTATCGTGCAGGCTTTCCAGTTGATCCGCGGTGGACGTGTGCCGGCGTTGCGAGAGCGCAATTTGTTAACAATCCTGCCTTTGCTGGAAGCTGACGGCCATGTGGAACCTGGTGTCGCCGATGAGTTGGGCAACTGCTACCTGCTGCTGCGTCGGGTGGAGCACGCCTTGCAGGCTTATAAAGACCAGCAGACCCAAGCGCTGCCGCAGGACCCAGCAGAACGCGAGCGGCTCGCATTCGCCCTAGGTCGCGACAACTGGGATCAGTTGTCCAGGGAATTGGCTGCCGTTCGCAATGTGGTGGAGCGAGAGTTCGACACGGTTATTGCACCGCCGGAGGAGATTGCCGAGCCCCATGTGGCGGAAGAGTGGCAGGGATTGTGGAGTAGCTGTGGCGATGAGAGTAGTGAAGAGATCAATCTGCAGACCCTGGAGAATGCAGGTTTCAGTCCGGCGCCGGAGGCTCTGGAGTTGCTGCGGGATCTCAATCACTCTCCAATGGTAGTGGCACTGCCAGCATCTTCGCGTGAGCGCCTGGATCACTTTATGCCCTTGTTGCTGGCCGCAGCCAGTTTGCAGGAAAGACCATTGTTGGTGCTCGGTCGGGTACTCCCCCTGGTGCGCTCAGTGTTGCGCCGCAGCGCTTACCTGGTGCTTATCAATGAGAACCCCCCAGTACTCAGCCAGCTGGTACAACTGTGCAGTGCCAGCCCACGAATCGCCGAGCAGCTGGCGCGTCACCCCATCCTGTTGGATGAACTACTGGATTCTCGCCGCCTGCTGGCACCGGCCACGGCTGAAGATATTGCCGATGAGCTTCGCCGCGAACTGTTGCGTGTCGATCCAGCAGATCTGGAGCTGCAGATGGAAACACTGCGCTATTTCAAGCAGAGCCAGAGTCTGCGTATTGCCGCTCAAGAGGTCAGCGGGGCATTACCGCTGATGAAGGTAAGCGACTCTCTCACCTGGCTGGCGGAAGGCATATTGCAGCAGTCACTCAGCGTAGCCTGGGCGCAAATGGTGGATAAATATGGACAGCCGGCCGGCGCCACAGCTGAAGATATGCACTTTGCCATTGTCGCCTACGGTAAGCTTGGGGGGCTGGAATTATCCCACGGCTCCGATTTGGATATTGTTTTTGTGCACGATGCGGACCCCCAGCTTGCTACCGACGGCGCAACCAGTATCGACAATTTGCGCTTCTATACCCGCCTGGCGCAGCGCCTGATTCATATCCTGCAAACCCGTACCCTGAGCGGACCGCTGTATGAGGTGGATACTCGTTTGCGCCCTTCGGGCAATTCGGGCCTGTTGGTCACCTCAATGAAAGCCTTTGAAAAATACCAGCGCGAGAGTGCTTGGACCTGGGAGCATCAAGCGTTGGTGCGCGCCCGCCCAGTTGCGGGTAGCGAACAGCTCTGCAAGGACTTTGAGGCTCTACGCCTGAAATTGCTTTGCGAGCCCAGAAATGAGGGGAAATTGCGCGAGGAAGTGGTTGGAATGCGCGATAAAATGCGCTCTCACCTGGATAAAAGCAATGATCAAAATTTCGACCTCAAGCACGGCCCGGGCGGTATTGTCGATATTGAATTTTTGGTTCAATATGCTGCTCTGGCCTGGGCGCAAACTGCGCCCTCGATCGTGCGATACACCGATAACATTCGCATTCTCGAAAGTCTGAATGACGCGGGCCTGATGCCGGCCAAACAGGTCGAGCATCTGATCGACGCCTACAAAGCCTACCGATCTGAAGGTCATCGCCTGGCACTACAACAACTGCCAGGGACAGTGAGCGATGACCGTTTCACAGCGGAAAGAAAGACCGTTCTAACAAACTGGCAGCAATTACTCGGTTAAAACCGGCTTGGTCCTGCTGCCCGATTAAACTGTTTTTCAGGATTAGTGGGAGTTGCCCTATGTCTTTTGCCGACCGTGATGGCGTTATCTGGTTTGACGGTGAGTTGGTTCCCTGGCGCGATGCGCGCGTGCACGTCCTAACCCATACCCTGCACTACGGCATGGGTGTTTTTGAGGGGGTGCGCGCTTATGAGACCGATCGCGGAGCCAGTATCTTTCGCCTGCAGGATCATACCCGTCGTTTATTTCGCTCTGCGAAGATCATGAATATCCCTATGCCCTATCAAGCGGATGAGCTGAATGAGGCTCAGCGTCTTGTAGTCAGGGAAAATAATCTCCAGCACGCCTATTTGCGCCCAATGGTGTTTTACGGCTCTGAGGGGATGGGGTTGCGTGCAGAGGGGCTTAGTACCCACGTAATCGTCGCCTCCTGGGAGTGGCCCAGCTATATGAGCCCAGAGGCATTGGAGCGTGGCATCAAGGTCAATACGTCCTCTTATACTCGTCACCACGTCAACATCAGCATGTGCAAGGCGAAGGCCAACGGTAATTACATCAACTCAATGCTGGCCCTGCAGGAGGCGATTCGCAACGGTTGCGAAGAGGCGTTATTGCTCGATCCAGAGGGCTATGTGGCCGAGGGCAGTGGGGAAAACTTTTTCATCGTCAGGGATGGGATTATTTATACCCCGGAGCTGACCTCCTGCCTGGATGGCATTACCCGGGATACGGTGATTGAATTGGCCAGGGAGTGTGGCTACAGGTTGGTGGAGAAGCGTATCACTCGCGATGAGGTTTATATCGCCGATGAGGCCTTTTTTACAGGTACTGCCGCAGAGGTGCTGCCTATCAGTATGCTCGATGGCCGCTCCATCGGCAGTGGTCGCCGCGGCCCAATCACCGGTCGCTTGCAGGGACTTTATTTTGATGTAGTGCATGGTCGCAGTACCGCGCACCGGGGTTGGCTGAGTGATGTAGATGACACCGGCCTTCATGACACAAGCCATATTGCTGTAGCCTAACTCACCAGATTTGGGCTAAGTTCAGATCCTCCCAATTTCAGGTGGAGGGCACTTTAGAGTGCCTTCCCTGACCAGTCTCCAGGGGAAAGTAGTACCCTGCCTGTTGTTCTCGTAGAATGCTCAAGTAAATTATCCCTCTGTACTCAATAGGTGTCTGCCCATTGCAGACTTGGTGTGAATCGAAAGCATTGCATAGCGAATTCAATCTTTACCCCTGTTTAATGGGGTGTTGGTAAATAAGTCATTAAGGGCTGTGGGAGTTATTGGTGTTACCAATTAAAAACCTTGCGAAGGATTGGAAAGGCATTTTTGCTCAATTTTGGCAGCGCAATGAGCTGATCGATGTATCTACAAACTTGCAAATGCTAGGAGGCGCTCTGCTGCTTTTATATGCAGCACTATTTCCTTTGGGGAGCGATTTTGCAGATACCGCTAAAACTCTATTTATTGTTCTTACTTTTTGGGTACTTTTTACCCGTGGAAGAAACTGGCTCAACTCACCAGTCGGATGGTTCTTCGCTGCTGCTTTATTAGTTCAGATGTTGTCCTGGGCTGGTATGTTAATGGCATACCCAGAATGGACCGAGTCTTCCCCGAAATTCCACCGCCTGGGGCAGTGGTTTGTATTCGCTGCCATAGCCTGCTGGTTGGGCGGCAGTACTCGCAATACTTTAATTCTCTGGTTGACGGCACTACTTGCTCTGCTTTTGGCACCCTGGGTAGCGGGAGGGGGATTTGCTGAGTGGATAGATGGAGCTAGGGGGCAGCGAGTCGAATTTGGTTTCCATAATGCCCAGCATACCGCCATTCTTTTTGGTGTTGCACTGTTGGGCCTAGCCGTTTTCTCTCGTCGCTTATTTAGGTATACAGGACTGTTATCCATATCGAGCTTAGCCTGGGCTGTTGCTGTTGGTATATGTGCTCTGGCCGTGCTTTATTCACAGACTCGTGCGATTTGGTTTGCTTTGGCCGTATCTCTCTTCACTCTCTTAATCGTTTGTGTGTTTATAGTTCTTCGCAAGCAGGGTAAGGGAGTTTGGTTGCGTTTAATAGCTTGGGGGACGGTCATCGGTGTGGCCATGGTCGCCCTTTGGGTGAAAGTTGGGGATGTGGTGAGCAAGCGCCTCGGGCTCGAGAGGAACACCGTTGATGCTTTGCTTTCAGGTAATCTTGATTCGATTCCCTATTCTAGTATCGGTGTCAGGATCCATAGCTGGCATGCTGCGATGAATTGGATAGCTGAGCGCCCATTGCTTGGCTGGGGCGGTAAAGGTCGACGTCTCGTTATTCAAAATCTGCAAGGTATGCCATCGGAGTTCAAAAATACTATTGGGCATCTACACAATAGTTATCTTGATTTACTGGTGAACTATGGAGTTCTGGGCGCGTTGGTATGGGGAGTCCTCAATTGCTGGGTATTCATATTGGCTTATAAAAGCTGGCGCAGGGGTGTTTTACCTGGCGACTTCTTCTTATTTTATATCGGTTTTATGATTCTCTGGCTGATTGCGAATTGCTTTGAATCCTATCTTTTTTACTCCAGTGGCCATTTTATTTTTGGCATAGTGGTTGCTGGTATTGCTACCCATATTTTTCGCTGCAGGAGTGAATTTAGGCCTGAACCTGGCCGGAATCTCTAAGTGAGAACCTGAGGGGCTAAGCCCCTCAATGTCTTGTAGGGCACTTATACTTTTGGGCGTCCCACACAATAATAGTCCATGCCGCTCTCAGCCATGTGTTGGGGTTCATAGAGGTTACGGCCATCAAAAATAACCGGATTAGTTAACGCCTTGATAACGGCCTTAGCATCAATGGCCTTAAATTGCTGCCACTCGGTAGCGATAATCAGGGCATCTGCCCCAGATAACGCAACTTCCTTAGTGCCACAGAGTTGCATGTCTTCGCGCACACCGTATATCCGTTGGCACTCCTCCATTGCCTGAGGATCAAAGGCTTGAACCTTTGCACCGAGCTGCCAGAGTTGTTCCATCAAGGTACGGCTGGGCGCTTCGCGCATGTCATCGGTATTGGGTTTAAAGGCAAGCCCCCACAAAGCAAAGGTTTTTCCTTTCAGGTCCTCGCCAAAATGCTCTGTGATTTTTTGTAGCAGGTAGCTTTTCTGGGTTTGGTTACGCTCCTCCACAGCATTCAAAATACCCGGGGATACCCCCATTTGAGTTGCTGTAGAAATCAATGCTTTCACATCTTTCGGAAAGCATGAACCGCCGTAACCGATACCGGCGTAGATAAACTGGTAGCCAATGCGGGGGTCAGAGCCAATACCCTGGCGTACCTGCTCGATGTCTGCGCCCACATGATCGGCGATTTGTGCCATCTCATTCATAAAACTGATTTTGGTGGCCAGCATGCAGTTAGCGGCGTATTTGGCCAGCTCCGCACTGCGAACATCCATGGTGATGATTTTTTCATGGTTTCGGTTAAATGGCGCATAGAGCTGACGCAGTGCATTCTCTGCGGAGGTGCTGCGAGTACCAATAATGATGCGATCTGGTCGCATGCAATCGCTCACTGCAGAGCCTTCTTTAAGGAATTCTGGGTTTGAAACGACTTCGAAAGGGATATCTTCGGCATTACGTGTAGCCAGTCGATCAGCAATGGCCCTACTAACTAAATCTGCAGTACCCACGGGAACTGTAGATTTATTGACGATCACCTTGGTTTCGCTCATATAAATGGCGATAGATTCGGCCACTGCCAGCACATGGCGAAGGTCGGCTGAGCCGTCTTCGTCAGGAGGGGTTCCGACGGCGATAAAGATGACTTCCCCGTGCTCTACGCCCTGTGACGCATCAGTGCTGAAATTCAGCGTTCTATTTTTTAAGTTGCGCTCAATCAGTGGGGATAGGCCAGGTTCATAGATGGGGATGATCCCTTTTTTCAGATCTTCGACTTTCTTCTCATCGATATCAATGCACAAAATATTGTGGCCAACTTCAGCCAAAACTGCGGCCTGAACCAAGCCGACGTAACCGCTGCCAAATACCGTTACATTCATGAGTATCCCATTACCTGTCACTGGAGGGGCTGTGCCGCCCAAAAATATGCGCGCTAGTGTACCAGATATTGCCTCTAGGCCTTGGGGCGCAATTGGCATATCCCGTGTTCTCATATTCGCCGACAAGTGGGCAATAAGCTATGCTTGCGGCCTTTTACTGGCAGGGGTTCATTGGCTTTGCAGCTGAAGGTATGGCGTTTTCTCGATGGTAACCGGGCGCATGAGAAACAGAGTGCGGCGCTGGTTTGTGGCCTGGGTAAAAGTTTTGCTGGGCAGGTACAGAGTTTTGATATCCCTGCAGAGTTGAGCGCTTCGCGCATTTTCCTGGGACGGGCACAACAACTCGATCAGCTGCCTAAACCGGATTTCCTAATTGGAACCGGCCGCAAGAGCCGTATGCCGATGTTGGCCGCGCGCCGCCGTTACGGTGGTCGCGCAGTGTCGATAAATCGTCCGCAGCTACCTTTTGGCTGGTTTGATTTTGCGATTGTGCCGGAGCACGATCGGCCACCACCTCTGGAGAACATTATCCTAAGCCAGGGTGCCCTAACGGAGCCTCTACCCGATATTGGTCCTCAGGCTGGAAAGGGGTTAATTTTGCTCGGTGGACCGAGTAAACACTACTCCTGGGATCTTCAGGCTATCCGGGCACAGATAGAGCCATTGATAAGACAACCCCTTGATTGGCAGATTTCCAATAGCCGCCGAACGCCAGGTGGTACATTGGAAGCCTTGTCCGAGGGCAAGGCCCGCTTTATCGATTGGCGCTCATGTCCTCCCGGTTGGATTCAAGAGCAGATGGCCACGACTGAGCAGATTTGGGTGAGCGAAGATAGTGTTTCCATGCTGTTTGAGTCCTTACAGAGCCGCGCGAGGGTGGGGGTAATTCGGGTTCCCGGCCGGGATAAGTCCAATAAGGTCCGAGCTGCGGTGCAGAGGTTGATCGATCAGGGGGTCGTCAGTGAACACCTGGAAGAAGTCTTAGCGCAGCCGCCTCGCCAGCCTCTGGATCAGTATCTTTTATGTGCCAGGGCACTATTGCGCCGTTGTGGACTATTGGCCAATTAGCCTTTCAGGCCGCGGGCTTCAAACTTTCGCCAGGGTATCTTCTTGTCAGAGACTTCCCATTCCACGCGCAACCACATACGTTGGATACGGCGGTGGATATAACGCCTGGCAAAGAAACTGGAAAATTTCGGTAGTGGCAGGAACGAGGCGCAGCCCAAGCCATCGATAAGGTAAATCTGCAAACGCCCGTTTTCTCGGCGTAAGACTAGGTTGTGCGCGATCAGGTTTTTGGTCAGTACACCGTATTCCAAGAGCCAGCTGGCAAACTCTTGTAGTGCAATACGCACCTCTTCATCCAGGCCGTGTTTGTTTAAATATTGGCGTAGGGTGGGTGCCGGAGTTCCGCTCTCATCTAAGATCATATCGGTCACTGCGGCGGGGCCGAGGCTGGTCTGCTGGATCCCATACCAGCGGGGTAGGTGCTGCCACAGTCCGGCGCTATCCCGTTGAAGGGCACTTTGGCTATAGCCCTCCTGCTCACGCAAGTTATCGTCAAAGCTATCCAGGCCGCGTCCACGCTTATACCAGGGGGCCCTATCCAATAGTATTTGAGTGCGCCCAGGGCGCATCACTTTGACGCACAAGTGAGGCTCCTGCGGATGCTGATAGCAAAAGCGATTACCTCCACTGGCGAAGGGTTCACGATTGTTCAAATCTATCATGGCGCCATATTTCTCTTATTGTTGTTAAGCATAGTGCGATAGATTTCCATGGTGTGGGCGGCTTGTCGCTCTAAGGTAAAGGCTTCTGTGAGTTGGGGTCTTTGTTGAGGAGTGTCTAGTATCTCCAGGGTCTTCTTGAGGAGCATTTGCCTGTCCCCTTTATTGACCAGACCCTGTGGGAAGCAGGCCTGCAGGGATTCCGCCGGGCCGCCGATATCATAACCAATAATCGGTGTGCCTATTGCGGCGGCCTCGATAACGGTGCGGCCAAATGGCTCCGGGCGTTGTGAGAGATTGAAAACCAAATCGGACTGCTTGTACCAGTAGCGAATATCAGAGCGATGCCCAACAAAGCTGACACGATCCCCTATCCCCAGATTTCGTACTTTTTCTTTTAGTTCTTCTTCGTAATGGGCTTTATTCGCTTCGCTGCCACCGAGGATTACTCCATGAATATGGGGGTCTAAGGGGGCGAGTTTAGCAATTAGCTCAATAAAATCTTCCTGACCTTTCCAGCGGGTCAAGCGTCCCGGCAATAACAACCAGCGTTTCCCTTGGAGCTGTGGAAACTCCATACATGTCCGCTCCACCCATTCAGCTGGGAGACAAATTTGTGGGTGAAACTCTTTGGTATCGACCCCGCGATAGACAATTTGAGGGGGCCTCTGTAGGTCATTAGGGTAGTTCTCCAGCAGGTAATCGTTTACGCACTGTGAGATAGCGATAACCTGCTCGGTTTTTGCCATGATCGCACTGTAGCGGTTGGTCGAGTAGAGCCCGTGCGCTGTGCTCAGCAGCCGGGGACGTTTGTCCACGGGCATTTTTTTCCAGGCCAGGTAAGTAAGCCAGGCGGGCACCCGGGAGCGAACGTGCAAGATATCTGCATTTAATTTCTGCAGCAGATTACGCAAAGGACGCACTTGTAGCAGGCTGGTGAGGGACTTTTTATGGATTGGCAGGGTGATATGCTGTGAGCCTTCATGCAGTAGCTGCTCCACCATACGGCCGCCATTGGAAATGACAATGGATTCATGGCCGGCATGGACCAGTGCACGGGCAAAATCCAGGGTTCCCCGCTCAACTCCGCCCGAGTTTAAGGCGGGCAGTAGTTGCACAACTTTCAAGTGACCAGCTCCGAGTGACCAAGAAGAAAATGTTCTGCCAATGATATGATGGCCAGGTTTTGGCTTCCTGGCAGGGATCTCATTATATGCAGTGAAGCCTGAACCAGTACAGCTGGTGGTACGCCTTACCAGTATTTGTTTTCTCCCCGTGAAGCACTTTTGTCGATGCGAGTTCTGTACAACGTTATTTTTCGAGCGGCGATGCCACTTATTTTGCTGCGTCTGTGGTGGCGTGGCCGCAGCCAGCCCGAGTATCGGCTGCGCCTGGCTGAGCGCCTGGGAAAAGTGCCGAAGCGCCTTAGTTCTGCGCCTTTACTCTGGGTGCACTCAGTGTCTGTGGGGGAAACGCTGGCGGCGATACCGGTGATTACCCAGCTGGCGGCTCGCTACCCTCAGTGGCAGTGGCTGGTGACGACGAGCACCCCCACAGGTTCTGAGCGGGTGACTGAGGCGCTGCGCCCTATTCTTGGCGGCCGTTTACTGCATTACTACCTGCCTTACGACCTGCCAGAGTGTCTGACGCCATTCCTGCAGGCTTTACGTCCGAATATGCTTGTCATTGTGGAAACTGAATTGTGGCCGAATCTCCTGCACTTTTGCAGAAAGCGCAATATACCGACGCTGCTGGCCAACGCTCGGCTCAGCGAGAAATCTGCGCGCGGCTATGGAAAGTTTCCAAGATTTACCCAATCAATGCTGGCAAATCTGGATAAGGTCGTCGCTCAGTATGATGTGGATGCTCAACGCTTTGTAGAGTTGGGCTTGCCGGCGCCGCGGGTGCTGGCCAGTGGCAATATCAAGTTCGATCTGGATATCGGTTTAGGGTTGGTTAGTGAGGCCCAGGCCCTGGCTCACCAGTGGCGTGGGCCTGAGGAGCGCAAGGTGTGGCTGGCTGCCAGTACCCATGCCGGTGAGGATGAAATTATTCTGGATGCCTACCGGGCATTGCTAAAGACCAGTGAAAATTTACTGCTGGTGTTGGTTCCCCGACACCCACAGCGCTTTGAAAGTGTTGCACGGCTCTGTCAGGAAAGGGGCTTCCAGGTGGTTAGGCGCAGTGAAGGGCGGGCGCCATCTGTCTGTGATCAAATACTCCTGGGGGATACGATGGGAGAGCTGCTGCGCTTCTTTGGCGCTAGTGATATGGCCTTTGTGGGTGGCAGCCTGGTTCCTGTGGGCGGACACAATATGATTGAGCCAGCAGCCTGGGGGGTCCCGGTGGTATGCGGGCCTTTCCTGCATAACTTTTCCACAGTTGCCCAATTGCTAAAGGATGCTGGCGGCATGGTGATTGCCGAAGATGCAGCGAGCATAGCTGAACAGCTGGGTCTTTGGTTGAAAAATGATCGCCAACGTATGGCTGCAGGGCAGAATGCCAGAGTGGTGGCACAGGAAAATAGTGGCGCTTTACGACGTCTGCTGGATGAAATTGAGAGTCTGATGCCTGATTTGAAAGATCAGTGAGTGGCTCGGAGTCCACTCACTGATAGAGGTACTACTGAAAAATATGCGCTTATTTAGAAGGCGCTGGTGTGCCGGGAGGACTGGACTCGCCCACGCGGAATACATTGTTTGCTGGGTTCAGCATACTATCCAATTCTTGCAGATCCTTTGGTGACAATAGCCCCGCCACCAACTTGAGATTCAGGGTGTTGATGATGTAGTCGTAGAGGGCATTGGCATAATCCGTCTGAGACTGAAACAGGGTCCGCTGGGCCAATAACACATCGACGATATTACGCGTGCCTACCTCGTAACCCGCTTGGGTGGCATCCAGTGCGCTCTTGGCGGAGACTACCGCCTGTTGCCGCGCCGCCACACGGGAGACGTCGGTTACTACCGCACGGTGCAGGGTGCGGGTCGATTGAATAGTGTTGCGTTCGGTTAGATTGCGCAGATCCTGGGCCTGGAAGGACAGGTTACGTGCCTCGCGGCGATTGGCGCTAAGTAGGCCACCGGTGTAAATGGGAATATCTAAGCTAATTGATACGGTAGTGTCGCGGAAATCTTGATCGCGAGGAAATGTCGTACTTCGGTTTCGGGTTCGAAATTCTCCATCAAAAATTGCCCTCCTTGTTTGGTCACCTTCGGAGGTAGCTTTATTGTATGAGACAAAGCCAGTAAGCGTAGGCAGATGTTGACTCGCGGCTGAGCGGGCGCTGTAGCGAGCTGCCTCGGCATTCAATCGCGCAGCTTTGAGGTCGAAATTATTGGCCAGGGCAAAGTCGACCCAGTCGGCACGATCCGCCGGGACCGGCGGCGCTACCTGGAAACTCTCTATTAACGGAGCAACCTCATCGTGATAGCCGCCAGTTAATACAGAGAGGGCGTCAAAGGAAGAGAGTAAGTTATCCTGTTCCGTTAAGCGGCGGGCAACCGAGCTATCGAAAGCCGCTTGAGAATCATAAACGTCGGTGATTGCCGTCAGCCCCACCTCGAAGCGCTGCTGGGTCTGTTCCAGCTGCTTGGCCAGAGCCTTTTCCTCAGAGACGGCCGCTTCCAGCACATCATAGGCGCGTAATACATCGAAGTAGGCAGTCGCTACGCGGATCATCATATCCTGCTGGTTGGCGCTGTACTCTGCTGTGGCCCGTTCAGTTAGTTTCTTACCTTGCTGATAGCCAAACCAGGCGGGGGCATCAAATATCGCTTGGCTCAGGGTGGCATTGTAAATCCTATCGTCAAAGGTGCCTGTGTCTTTTTGAAGAAAATCAATGAGTTCAACATTCTCAACGTCATCTACATCGTCATTAACGGGTTCTGCTTGACCTGATTGATAATACTCGTGATTTCTCGCCGCCTGGATTTGAGCGTTCACCTGCGGTAACAAAGGTGCACGCAGCTGGTTTTTTGCCTCAATTCCAGCATGGTAGGCGGCGCGGTCTGCAGCCAGCTGGGGATCGTTATCCAGCGCCTGCATATAAATATCCCACAGGGTGTCGGCCTGGGCCTGCATGGCGCCGAAGCCCAGCAGGGTGGCGGCGATTAGTTTCTTCAGTGGACGCAACTGGCGGCCTTTCGGCGCTTTGCGGTTACTTCTTTTCATCTGTTTCAACTTCCTGTGGCGGGTGCGGTCTTCAAGCTTCTGTCAGTTCTCTGGAGCGGCACTCGAGTTTTGGTTCTCGGTGGGTTCCCTTGGCTCGCATGGTCCGATGTTGCTGCCAGTCTCCCCAATTAGCAGTCGCGAGAGTGTACCCGCGGCCAGTCTAAGCGTCGAGGCGACGCTTTCGGCTTTTTGGTATATCTTCGTTAAACCGACGCGAATGTGCGTTTACCGGTATCTGCCTGGCAGTATCAGGGCAGCATTGAATAGGGCAATGCCCCTACATTGCAATAGACGCGCCATGGAAGTATTTGGATGCGGCAAAAATTGTGCAGAATAAGGCAAGGACCTCTGGCACATGGATCAGCTGCGCATCAAAGAGCCAATACCCTGGCAGCGTGCCTGCCACGAGTGCGACCTGTTATTGACCGGCAGTGTGGCACCGCCCGGTCAAAAGCTGGTTTGTCCCCGGTGTCGCTGCACGTTGCACCGCAATAGCAATCACAGTGTCTATTACACTATTGCCCTGAGTCTCACCGGGCTGTTGTTATTTATTCCCTCTGCCAGCCTGCCATTACTCAAATTCTCAATTTTCTCTTTTGGTGCCGATAATACCCTATTGAACGGGGTTCACTCCCTCTACAAAGCAGGATTTATCTGGCTGGCGTCTCTGGTTTTGTTTTGCAGCGTGCTGGCGCCCCTGGGCAAATTTCTGTTGTTGTTATTTATTTGCTGTGGCAGTGCCTGGAGGCTTTTGGATCGAGCGGTTGCCTTTGCCGTACGCTGGTATCAACACATCAAAGAGTGGGGCATGCTGGATGTCTATATGCTGGGTATTCTGGTGGCATTAATTAAATTGAGAGACCTGGGCAAAATGGATGTGGAGCCGGGGCTCTACTGCTTTGGTGCCATGATGTTAGTGGCAAACCTCTCCTCTCTTAGTTTCGACCAAAATGCCATTTGGCAGCGAATTGCGCTGCGGCGTGTCCTGCGTGAGGCGGCCACATGAGTGCCCCGCAGAAAGCCCTCCAAAATGGAATGAGCAGCTGTTTGAGCTGTCACCAGCTGATTATTTTACCGGCCCGGGGAGGGCGTTGCCGCTGCCCTCGTTGTGGTGCGAGTGTTTATGGACGCATTGATGGCAGTTTGATGCTTACCTGGGCACTGACAATCACCGGTGCCTTGTTGTTACTGCCAGCAAATATCCTGCCGATTATGAGTGTTGTTTACCTTGGCGCCGGTGAACCCAGCACAATTATCAGCGGTGTTATGCAACTGTATAACAGCGGTATGTGGGGCATCGCTCTCATTGTCTTTGTGGCCAGTATCGCCGTGCCGGTAATGAAGCTACTGGGATTGGTACTGCTCTTGGTACAGATCCAATTGCGATTGCATTTTGTGCCCTCTCAAGCAATGAAAATATATCGGGTGGTTTCCGGAATCGGGCGTTGGTCGCTGCTGGACCTGTTTATGATTTCTATTCTGGCGGCGCTGGTGGACATGGGATTTATCGCCCGAGTGGAAGCAGGGCCGGGCAGTACCGCTTTTGCCTCGGTGGTGGTGGTCACCATGATGGCGGCGCGTTCTTTCGATCCGCGCCTAATATGGGATGCCCATGATGGCGATCTGTATGCAACCGCAGTAGAGCCGGAAACGGCTCACAGGAGTGCGGCGGAGAATGGCTGACAATACGCCAGTGGATAATGACACCATAGAACCCAGCGCCTATGAAGGCCCTCAGCGGGGACAAGTGCGCAGGAGTCGTGGCCTGCCGCTTGTGTGGATATTACCACTGGTAGCGGGTTTGATTGCCGCCTGGTTACTTTACCAGGATATGGCTGAGGGAGATGTGCACGCGAGCATCCTGTTTCACTCCGGCGATGGTCTGGTGAAAGGCAAAACGGTGGTGAAATATTCCGGTGTGGATATCGGCATAGTGCAGGATGTGCGGCTGGTACCCAATGCCAAAGAATTGAATGGTGCCGACGGTGTTTTGGCTGAAGTCAGTCTTAACCGCAGTGCCGAGTACCTGCTGGTTGAGGGCACCGAGTTTTGGGTAGTGAAGCCGGAACTCTCCATTACCGGTATCAGCGGATTGGAGACTTTGCTATCGGGTAATTACATTGCGGTGGAGTCCGGCAGTGGCAAGCGTAAGCGGGAGTTTGTCGCTCTGGATCGTCCACCGGCATTTATACGCGGCGACGGTTTACGCGTGGTACTGAAATCCCGCCGGCTCGGCTCCCTCAGCCGGGGCTCACCGGTGTACTACCGTCAGTTACGTGTGGGGCAGGTGGCCGATTACAGTCTCGACGAAAATGGTAGAGAAGTCAGTATCGAATTATTTATCCGGCGCGAGTACGGCTATTTGGTGCATCGTGGCAGTCGCTTTTGGAACAGCTCCGGGATTTCGATTGAAGGAGGGATCAGCGGTATTAGTATCAACCTGGAATCTCTCGCCGCTCTTTTTGCCGGTGGTGTCAGTTTTTACACGCCGGAATCCCAGCGCCAGTCGCCATTGGCGGTCAATGGCACAGAATTTAAGTTATATAAAAACTTCGCTGCCGCAGATGCGGGTATTGCCGTCACTTTAAATTTTGACCGAGGTGTCGATGTGACACCCGGTAGTACCAAAGTGTATTACCAGGGCATCAAAGTGGGTGAAGTCAGTCGGGCTAAAGCCAACAAGAGTATGAATGGAATGGAAGTACGTGTCCTGATGGACCCGGCGACCGATGACCTGCTCAGTGAAAATACTCGCTTCTGGTTGGCGCCGCCCACTTTTGATTTTAGCGGCGGCTTGAATGAATTAATTCAGGGTAACCGTATCGAGGTAGATCTGCGTCGGGGGAAGCGTTCTCAGCGCACTTTTTCCGCGCGCGCTTCGGCACCACAAATGGACCCTAGGGTCCCTGGACTGCATTTACGCCTCACCTCCCGCAACCCGGGCTCACTGCAGCGCGGAGCCCCCGTATATTTTCGCCGTATCGAAGTGGGCAAGGTACAGGGGATGGAATTGCGCAGAGATGGCGAAGGCGTAGAAGTGTATGTGGTGATTGAACCGCGCTATGCACACCTGGTTAGGCCAGGTGCCCGCTTTTGGAATATCAGTGGATTGCGCGCTAGTGCGAGCCTGAGCAGTGGCATCAAAATACAGGCGGATTCGTTGATGTCTTTGTTGCGTGGTGGTGTTGCTTTTGGCATCCGGGGTGGGGAATACGAAAAGGGTGGACCTGCGCAAAATGGCGATCAGTTTCCTCTGTATCGCAGTCGCGAAGCGGCGATGGAAGAAGGCATTGAAATAAGTATTAATTTACCCAGCGCTGAGGGGCTTAGGGAAGGGGCTCCGTTGCGTTACAGAGGTGTGCAAATTGGAGAAATAACCCGCTTGCGCCTCGGCAGGGATCTCGGTGAAGTTCAGGCACGAGCAAAGCTCTACCATCGCGGTGGCAATTTTGCCCGTGCCGGCACCCGTATCTGGGTGGTGTCCCCGCAGATTGGTATCAGTAAAGTCGCGCACCTGGACACGTTGATTACCGGTCGCTACCTCGCCCTGGAGCCCGGCGGCGGGCCGCCGGAGACAGAGTTCTACGCCGAGCTTCAGGCCCCGAAGGAGGATCTTGCCGAAACTATGAGCCGACCCGGCCTGACGGTAATACTCGATGCAGCCAGGCGCGGTTCTCTGGTGGCCGGTAGCCCCGTTTATTATCGGCAGGTGCAAGTGGGGGAGGTTACTGGCTTTGAGCTGGGAGAGTGGGCGGACCGGGTATATATCTTTGTGCACATCGAGCCAGAATATCGCCCGTTGGTGCGTGAGCATACGGTTTTTTGGAACGCCAGTGGTGTGGATGTGAATTTTGGGCTGAAAAGTGGTCTTAATGTTAATACCGAGTCTGCTCAGGCTCTAATTAAAGGGGGCATTGCTTTCGCCACGCCCGAGCCGCCATTTATGGGGTTCGAAGTGGAATCCGGTAGCCACTTTCCACTCTACCCACGGGCGGAACCCAAGTGGTATAAGTGGAGCCCCAAAATAGAGCTTTATAATTATTCGGAACCGGTCAAATAAATAACAAGGTAAGGAGCATTTATGCGTTATATAACCATGGGATTAATGACTCTGCTGTTCTTGGCCGGGTGCCAGGAAATGCAAGTGGAGCGGGTGAGTACGGGGGCCCAACCGGTGGCTTTTTCTACCTATAAATGGGGAGTGACGCCACTCAATGATGCGGATGCCTCAGCACAATTGGTAGAGCTAGACGAGGAGATGCGCAACTCAGTGGCGGCGCAATTACAGCAGCGCGGTTACCGAGAGGTGGCCCAGGACCAGAATGCAGACATGGTCGTGGATTATCAGGTGGCTGTGGTTGATGAATTTTTTTCTGGCGATACCCGAGATCCAAGCTGGGACAAGCAGTTTGATAGCAATGCACCCCAGGATGTCGTGGAGCTGCCGCCGCTCACCGATGCTCCGCTGGTGATTATGAGCGTGGGGATTGGTCGCCCCGACGGCGCGATAATTTGGGGGGGCAGGGCCAGTGAACTCCTAACTCGCCCAGACAGTATTGAGCAGCGTCAGCGTCTGATCTCACGGGGCGTGTATGAATTGTTGAGGGATTTGCCTCAGGCCTATCAGTGAGCCGAAGTATCATCGCTCTTTATAAACCCCTCTAGCTTATATCCCACCGCCGGCTGTTGGTCGGCGAAATTCCTCAAATATCAGAAAGTTAGCAGTTATTGTTTTTTTCTTTTCACGGCCCATACAGGCTGGGCCGTGAAAAATACTTAACGAGTTTATTAAAATTTAATGAGTTAGGGGGGCCCACGTCGCATCAGGGTTTCGTAGAGTTCAATATAGGAATCCACAATAAACTGCTTCGAATAGCCTTTTGCATACACCTCCGCAGCATTCTCGATCAGGCTCTGGCGCAATTCTGGATTATCCAGTACGGAGCGGATGGCCTTGGCCAGGGCATCGGCATCGTCGATAGGAGTGATTAGGCCGCTATGACCATCGCTGATGACTTCCCCCGGGCCTTGGGAATTGGTGGCTACGATTGGGCATCGGTGTGCCCAGGACTCCATCACAATTGAACCCAGCCCCTCGTGCCGTGATGGGCATACGAACAAATCTGCGGTGCGCATCAGGGTAGTGACGTCGTTGCGCCAACCGAGGAAGCGCACGCGCTGGTCCAGACCGAGTTTATGGCACAGGGCTTTCAGGTTGGCCTCTTCGGGACCTACGCCGGCGAGCCACAGGGTGGCATTGGGTATTTGCGCCAGAGAGTGCAGCAGGACTTCGAAGCCCTTGTTGATGTGCAGACGGCCTGCAGCGAGGATGAGGGGCTTGTCCTCCGGTGTATCGAAACTGTTGCGTGGCAGCGGTTCTACTGGAGTTTCATCGGCAAAATTGGGGATATGAAAAATCCGCTCCCTGGGAATGCCACCATCAATCATATGCTGGCAAATACCCTTGCTGATACCGATCCAATAATCCGCGTGCCGGTAGTACTTCAGGTTGTAGTAGTGGCCGAGTCGACTGACCAGCAGGTAGTTTTTAGAGTTGGGGGTGATAATGGTGGCACGCCCCATCCAGGTCATAACGATGTCTGGCTGCCAGTTATTCAGTGCCTCGCGGTAGATTCTGCGGCCTAGAAAATCCAGTTTGCCGCCAAACTTAAAACCCTCGGTTTCAACCCCATTTTTGCGCAGCGCTTGCACGCGGTGATCGTGGTTGCGGATAAAGGCTTTCTCATTAATCTCATTGCGCGGGTTCAAACCGCTTACCAAACGTACGAAAAAATTTTCTGCACCGCCGTGTTCGGCACCGGCGAGGACCTGTGCCACTCGAATTGGTTTGCTACTCATAAATCCAACGTATTCTGTGTAATTCTTTCGGTGACCCGTTATTTCAGTGTGCCATCCAGATTGACATCACGGGCCCAGGCGTAGTCGTGACTAAAGGGTTGCAGGCTGGTGGCCTCAACAATGTATTGGGCGTAAAGCTTCGAGTTCATTTGGGTGTGGAAAAATTCCCGGGCTTTAGCTGCCCAAGCACGGCGCTTGGCATCGTCGCTATGGAACTCGCGGATTTTTTCCAACAGGTCCTGCTCATCAGAAAAGTAAACCACGCTCTCTGGGGGCAATAGCTCGTCGAAGTGCAGCTTGTCACTGGTGAATTGCAAAATACCATTACCGGCAAGCTGGGCCATTCGCGCAGAAGAGTACCAGTAATGGGTGTCTTGGCGATTAAAATTCAGTCCCATTTTAGTTTGCGCGAGTGCGCGATCGTAGTCTCGTCCCCATACTGGCGCTTCACCAAAGCTGCCGTAGGTTTTGAAGTTCAGTGAATCTCCCAGGGTATCCTTGAGATTTTTCACCATTTGCAAGCGCTTGGTGAAATCATTGCTGTTGCTACAAAACAGCAGATCAATAGACAGATCAGTGCGTTCGGCATTATTGAGGTTTTCGATAGAGGGTTCGACCGGGTTGGGCATATGGTAAACCCGGGCGTTAATGCCCTCAAAAATACTCAGCTCGCGACGGCCGGTGGAGACGAAGATGGCATCGGCCACTTCGGCGCGGTGTTTGATACGCTCAACATTGCTGAGCACGAACAGTGGATCGTTATTGCAGTGTGCGATTAGGCAATTGGGCTGTTGTTGCTTGATCGCCTTTAGGGTGTCGTTACTGATCATGTCGCAGTGGCCGGCGATGATCAGGTCGGGCTCAAATGCTTCAACCGTTTCTAACAGGCGGCGATTGGCTTTGCTCACCCCTAGGTCGCGGATTCCGAAGGGCGCTTCGAAGGCGGCCACATCCCGGTCGCTGAACACCTGTGTGTAGTGATCGTTTTTGATCAGGCCAAAAGTCAGTTTCTGTGCCCAGCTAACCCGCGTCTTACCGTAACGGCGCAGTTGCTGGTAGGCGATATTGAGCACTCTCATGGTGGTGCGGTCTCTAAAAAAATCCAGGAAGATATTACGTATGGCCGCTTGCTAGAGGGGCTGGTACGGTGGGCGCAGAGTATAACAGCTGCATCCCGGTCATATAGTGTTCGAGTATGCAGACCCCAGTCGCGCAGAAGGTCAGCGAACTAATGTCAAAAATGAAGAGTCAAAAGGGGTTGTCCCCAGAGTTTTCCGCAGATTCTGTAGAAGTTGTTTCCAGGGAAACGGTTTATAAGGGATTTTTTTCCATGTTGCGGCTACGGCTGCGCCATCGCCTTTTTCGTGGTGGCTGGAGTGAAATCTTTACTCGGGAGCTGTTTGTACGCGGTCCGGCAGTAGGGGTATTGCTCTACGACCCTGAGCGAGACCTTGTTGCGCTTACCGAGCAGTTTCGTATTGGCGCCCTAGAGCGGCCGGCAGGCCCCTGGTGTCTGGAAGTGGTGGCCGGCATGGTGGAAGCCGGGGAAGACCTAAAAGATGTAGCTCGGCGTGAAGTATTGGAGGAAGCGGGGCTCAAAGTGCAGGAATTGCACTTTATCCACAGTTATATGCCCAGTGTTGGCGGGAGCTCCGAACGGCTACACCTGTACTGTGCGCTGGTGGACTTGAACTGTGCGGAAGGTTACTTTGGTTTGGAGCAGGAAAACGAAGATATCCGCTTGCGGGTGTTTTCCAGGGATTCGGTACTCGCCGCCATGGCGGGGGACTATGCTCCAGGAGAGAACCCTATCGATAATTCGGCCACCATTATTTGTATGCAGTGGCTGCAGTTAAACCGGGCAAAATTAACAAAACACAGGCCAACTGCCTGACCGTCACTTGCGTTACGCAATGTTACCTGCGTATAGAGCAAACTGAGATCTGAGTCACGGCGGCCAATGAATTGGAGTGTTGATAATGGCTCTACTGGGAGAAGCGAAGGCGCGGCAGCAAAGGAAGTTGAAAATGTCGCCAAATGGCAACGCTAGGGCGGTGTATCGAGTCGATCTACCGTCTTATCATGCCGATTGTGACGCCAACTACCTGCGCTTGAGCAAATTGTTGCCTGAGCTTTCACAAAGAGCGCTTTGGCGCTACCAGTTGCCCGGCGGCACTCTGGTGTTGAGAGTAGTGGAGCGCTCCAGATATACCACGGAGGTGTCTCTGGTGGCGGAGGTAAATCTTAACGAGTGCCAATGGCTGGAACCTCCCGACTTGACTGTACGCCTCTACCACGATGCGTGTATGGCGGAGGTGATTAAAGCCAATGGTCGCGGGCCGGTGGGTGGTAAAGGAGTGGATACCGCCTATCCCAATCCCCGTATGCAGCATGCAGATGAGAGACCCCAAGCCAATCGCTTCCTTGGTGAATGGTTGGAGTACTGTCTTGCAAATGGTCGTGCAGAATTTGAACTGGTGTTGGATGGCCAGAGATTTTAATTCTGCTGCAGAACACACGGATGTGAACACAAGGTGAGCAAGTGATTCGCGAGCACAACAAGTCGGATTCACCCCTGGGGGTGACTTCGCACCGTCTTATCCAGATCACAGATCCACATATCGGCAGCAGGCCCGATTATCAATTATTGGGTCTGGATACCGGCCACACCCTCGATGAAGTTTTGACCTCTCTCCAAAGCAGGCAGCCCCATGCCCGGGCTCTGGTCGCCACTGGCGATATCAGCGCCAATGGTTCTGAGGCATCCTACTGCCGGTTCTTAGAAAAGACCCGCATACTTTCCATGCCCTGGTACTGGCTGCCCGGCAATCACGATGTGAGTGCCCGCATGAAAAAACTGGCCCCCAATCGCTGTATCGATTTGGTCTCCTTGGGGGATTGGCGCCTGCTGCTGTTGGATACCAGTGTGACAGGGCAGATTTGTGGTGGCTTGGACAGCGCGAAACTGGAGCGCCTTCAGTTGCTCCTTTGGGAGACTCGCGATCACCCGGTGATTATTATGATGCATCACCAGCCGGTCCCTGTGGGGAGTAAGTGGATTGATGGCCATATGCTGCGCGAAGGCTGTGAGACATTTTTGCAAATAGTTGATCAGGCCCCCCAGGTAAAAGCCTTGGTTTGGGGGCATGTACACCAGCAGTTTGACAGCAACCGAGGCCATCTCGGTCTGCATGCCACTCCCTCTACTTCGGTACAGTTTACTCCCGGCAGTGGCCCCTTCGCTGTCGACGAAGAGATGCCCGGCTACCGCTGGTTTGAACTGTATAGCGATGGCTCCTACGAAACCGGTGTGGAGCGGGTGGCTATCTCCAAGTATTGTGTCGATCTCGCCTCATCCGGTTATTGATTTAAGTCAAACCGCTGCGAATTCGCAGCGGTACTTTCACTAAAGCTCTCAAGTCTTCCTCCTTGCTATTGGCTCCCCAGTAAAGAATGCAATGTTTTCGGAATAGGCAGCAAACAGGTCACTGCCTATTGGTAACAACCATTCCTATTTTGCGCGACCTGAGCACAATGTATTTTCCCCTCTCTTTTTCAGCAAAAAAACCAAATAAAACCATTCTTAACCAATCCCCTGTGTTTTTCCCCTATCCTCCCCGTACAATGAGATTACCTGTATTGAGCGGTGCTTTTTGAATATGGGAAAAGCGTGGTGAAAGGTGAGCCAATAAAGTATTCAAGTGTGGTTTCTAGAATTGCCGAGGTTTGAAGCCTAACGGTGATAGATAATGTGATTGGAGCCTCTCGCCGAATAGATATTTTTCGGAAATTCAGGAGCTTGTAAATGCAACAATTATTTTCTATACCTCTCCTCGCAATTTTATTATTGATTACGGCTTGTAGTCAGCAGTCCACTTTACAGGATCGTAGTGATGGTCTGGAAGCACGCCCCAGCCAGCTCGATGAAGTCGCGGCAGCTTTCGCCTTGGATCTCAGTGGTGCTAAGGTTTATATCGCACCGGTTCAAATTGACTACACCAAGCGATTCTCCTCCCTACCCAGGCGCCAATATCGGGAAAAAGATTACGAGCTGGACCATAGGGATCTACAGCGTTTGAATACACTGTTGGCGCAGAGCTTTAGTAATAAGCTGCTAAAACCGCGCAATGCCCAGCAAGTGTCGGAGCAGGCGGAAGCCGACTACACCCTATCCCTGTCACTGCAAGATTTTTCCCTGGCTGCACCGCTAGATCCATCTCCCTGGACTTGGCGTGTCTATACAGAGCAGAGCGCCTACGCACAGCTGGTAGGTACTTTGTACGATCGTAACGGCAGCGCAGTAATACATTTTCGCGATCGGCGGGATATTGGTGAGAATTTCGGTTCCTCTGGGCCGGGTGGACGGCTGGAACGTTTCACCAGTGTTACCTTTTGGTCAGATATGCGTGTGGATATTCGCCGGGCTTTTGCTAGCTTGAACAGATCGCTGCTGTAATCGGTCTCTGGAAGAGCAGGAACTGTGAGGAGGCCAGCCCCATTGCTGCCGTGGGGCGCTATAATCCCCGACTATGCAAACACAAAATCTCAACGGAAGGCCACTGCTGATCTATCTGCACGGCTTTCTTTCATCGCCTCAGTCCTTTAAATGCCAGCTGATGCGGGACCGGTTGGCTGCCAATCACCCACAGATCATTTTCTGTGCGCCACAAGTCTCCCCCTATCCAGGAAGTGCTCAGCAATCATTGCTGCGCCTATTGGATGGCTTCTTTGACTCAGACAACTGCGGCCCAATAGGGTTGGTTGGTAGCTCTATGGGGGGATTCTGGTGTACCTACCTAGGCGAGCGTTACCATTTGCCAGCGGTGTTGATCAATCCGGCCGTTCGCCCATCCCGCTTTATGCCGGCCTACGTCGGCCAGGTGTTACAACCCTACAGTGGTGAGTCGCAGGAGTATCGCCTAAGCGGTGCGGACGTTGATACCATGGCGCAATTGGAAGCAGAGATACCCAGTCCACTGCTGAGCCGCTATTGGCTTTTGGCACAGCGAGGCGATGAAACCCTCGATTACCGCGATGCAGAGTCTTTCTATCAAGGGCAGCGTCAAACTGTCGAGGAGGGGGGCGATCACAGCTTTCAGGGCTTCGCGCGTTACTGCGATCCCATTGTCGAATTTCTATTTAACCAGCAGTAATTTATAACCATTATGGCCAATTATTCCGCCGAAGATATTGAGGTACTCACAGGGCTGGACCCGGTGCGAAAGCGCCCGGGCATGTACACAGATACCACCCGCCCCAACCACCTCGCCCAGGAAGTGATTGACAACAGTGTCGACGAAGCGCTTGCCGGGCACGCGAAAAAAATTGAAGTGGTATTGCACAAAGACCAATCGCTCTCGGTTAGCGATAACGGTCGCGGTATGCCGGTGGATATTCACCCGGAACAGGGGCGCCCTGGTGTTGAAGTGATTCTTTCCACCCTGCACGCTGGTGGTAAGTTCTCCAACAAAAATTACCAGTTTTCCGGTGGTCTACACGGTGTGGGTGTTTCTGTAGTAAACGCTCTTTCCAAAGTGTTGGAAGTGACCATCCAGCGGGATGGTAAGGTGCACCGAATCGGTTTCAAAGATGGGGAAAAGGCCTCGGATCTTGAGGTTGTCGGTAATTGTGCAAAGCGCACCACAGGCACCAGTGTACGCTTTCTGCCCGACCCCAAGTATTTTGATTCCGCAAAATTCTCCGTGGTGCGACTGCGTCACCTACTGCGCGCCAAGGCGGTATTGTGCCCCGGCCTGACGGTCACTTTTATTAATGAGCAGGACGGTGAATCAGACGAGTGGTACTACGAGGACGGTCTCAAAGACTACCTCGCCGCTGCCAATCAAGGCTGGGAAATCTTGCCGGTCGAGCCCTTTGTGGGTAGCTTTGCCGCTTCTACCGAAGCGGCAGACTGGGCAGTGCAATGGCTGCCGGAGGGCGGTGAGATTACCGCCGAATCCTACGTTAACCTGATCCCCACCGCCCAGGGCGGTACCCACGTGAATGGGCTGCGCGCGGGCCTTCTGGATGCCATGCGTGAGTACTGCGAGATCCGCAATTTATTACCCCGTGGTATTAAGTTGGGCCCTGAGGATATCTGGGGGCAATGCTCTTACGTACTCTCCGCCAAACTGGCAGACCCGCAGTTCTCCGGGCAGACAAAAGAACGCCTCTCCTCCCGTGAGGCCACCGCGTTTATTTCTGGCGTGGCCAAGGATGCGTTCAGCCTGTGGCTGAACCAACATACGGAAGAGGGTGATAAGCTTGCCGAGTTGTGCATTGGTAATGCACAAAAACGAATGCGCTCAGCAAAAAAAGTCGCGCGTAAGAAAGTCACTCAGGGGCCCGCGCTGCCGGGCAAGTTGGCGGACTGTTCCAGTGCCGATACCTCCCGCTCCGAACTCTTTCTGGTGGAGGGGGACTCCGCTGGTGGTTCCGCCAAGCAAGCGCGGGATCGCGAGTTCCAGGCCATCATGCCGCTGCGCGGTAAAATCCTGAATACTTGGGAAGTGGACTCCGCAGAGATTCTCGCCAGCCAGGAAGTGCACGATATTGCAGTGGCGCTGGGTGTTGATCCAGGCAGTGACAATCTGGAAGGGCTGCGCTACAACAAAATCTGTATCCTCGCCGATGCCGACTCCGATGGCCTACACATCGCCACACTACTCTGCGCTCTGTTCTTACGTCACTTCCGTCCGCTGGTAACTAACGGTCATGTCTATGTCGCCATGCCGCCACTGTTCCGCATAGACATCGGTAAAGATGTTTACTATGCGCTGGATGAATCAGAGAAGCAGGGTATCCTCGATCGTATAAGCGCAGAAAAGAAAAAGGGCAAAATACAGGTGACTCGCTTTAAAGGTCTGGGTGAAATGAACCCCATGCAGTTGCGTGAAACCACCATGGACCCCAATACCCGTCGCCTGGTGCAACTGTATATTGATGCCGGCGATGACAGCAATCAGCTTTTGGATATGCTCTTGGCTAAAAAGCGTGCCGGGGATCGCAAGCAGTGGCTGGAAAGTAAAGGGAATCTGGCTGAAGTGGGTTAAGCCTGTAAATTGTAGGGAAAGTTTATAAATTTATAGGAATATTCTATAAAGTTTTTAGGAGAAAGCTATAAAAACCATATAATTTGAGCATGAAAGTTCAGGATATATGTAAAAAATGCGATCTCCTGCCCGAAAGCTGAAAAAATCCGCTGTTAAGAACATCGTTCGATTTCCGGCAATTAAGTCGGGCAGCGGAAAATCAATCCTCGTTGAGTCCATTTTGGAATCAAAGTATTGTCTCCATCTCGAATTTGATTCGAGAGTTAAAACCTACTTCCCTCAGCCGCGAACATTTAGTGTATTCATAGATGGTGAAGAACGAAAATACACACCAGATTTCGAAGTGCACTATGTATCAGGCGCTTGTAAATATGTTGAAGTTAAGCCTTTAGAGCATTCTCAAGGAGAATGGTATCAAAAACTTTTCAGTAGTTTTGAAGCTTCACTTGAAAATCCGAATATAAGTTTTCTTTTGGTTGATGAGATGGAGATTACTCGTCAGCCTTTGCTATCAAATTATGAAAAGCTCTATCAGTATAGAAAGCGCCCCATACAAGATATGCGTAACTTGTATCAGTGCGCTGAAAGTGTTGGCAATACAATGCTCCTTTCTCGCATGATTACGAAGCTAAAGGGTAAAGCCAGCTTGAGGGAAATCTATTCCTGGCTGGCATTGGGGTATTTAAAGTTTGATATAAGCTCCGAACACCTAAAAGAGACAACGGAGGTGACATTCGATGTCTGTTGAACTGTGGGTAGAAGGTGTCATCATTGAATTTAGAGATGAAGTTCCGTGTAAACGAGCGATGATCAGGTCTGTAGGCAGTAGTGAAATCGTACTCGCTGATATAGCAACTGACCGAATCTCAAGAATACCTAAAGCGGAGTTAAATGAAATCTATTCATCTGGAGGGTTGAAACTACTCGCTGAGACACGAGACTTTGGTGACTTAAAGTTTTTAGATCTTACTGAAAAAGAGCAGCAGGAAACAAATAGAAAATATCAGTACATTAAAAGGCTTAGAGAGTACGGTATAAATAAAATTACCGAAAAAAATGCAGGAACAACAATACGCGAAGTTGCAGAGAAGATTGGCGAGAAGCCCCCCCATTGGCAGTCTGTTAGAAGTTGGTACAAAAGATTTGTAGAGTCTGGCAATAAAATGCGAGGCTTGTATCCAAGACATCGATTTAAAGGGGATCGAGAACCTAAAATAGACCGAAGAGTCCTAGATATAATTCGTTCTGCAGCGAAACGGTATTTTTCCCCAAGTCAGCCATCAATGGCTTCAATTTATCGCAATGTTGAAGAGAAAATACTCTCGCATAATTTAGACTTCCCTAATGAACGATTAAAAGTGCCAAATTATCATACGGTAAAGTCCCGAGTTTTAGAGGTTTCTTATCAAAATAAGCAGAAGGCAAGACAAGGAGTTAGAGCTTTACAAGCTGAATTAGCTGGATCCGAAAGCGGAATAAAAACTACAAGAGTCTTAGAGCGAGTAGAAATAGATCATACTCTCTTAGATATCCACGTTCTCCATGATGATCATAAGACCTTACTTGGTAGACCCAACATTACAGTCCTAATAGATCACTACTCACATATGGTACTCGGCTTTCAGCTTTCATTTGAAAAGCCATCTTATGCCTCAGTTTCTATTGCTTGCATCAATGCATTTTTACCAAAGACTGAATTCTTGGAGTCGATTGGCAGCGATGCATCCTGGCCAGCTCATGGAATACCGACAACAGTAGTTACTGATAATGGTAATGAATTCTGGGGGAAGAATTTTTGTGCTGTCGCAGATGAAATTGGATCAGTATTTCAATACTGCCCGATACGGAAAGCGAACTATAAAAGTCAAGTTGAACGATTTTTTGGCACAGTAAATTCAATGGTACTGGATGATTTGCCAGGTGTAGTACGAAAGGCTGGGAAATGTGGTGATACATACGATGGAAGGCAGGAAGCTAAAATTACATTTTCTGAGTTCAAAAGTTATTTTGTGAAATGGCTTATCGAAGTTTATCACAACGAGCCAATTACACAGCTTGGAATGACACCAAATGAGTTATGGGTTAATTCAGAGCAACAGTTTCCTGTGCCTGTTGAGGAGGAAATGGATTTGATCCCCCTCCTCATGGCTTCAAGTACTAGGGAGCTTAGGAAAGGTGGAATTCGAATTTTTTCACTGGATTATAACTCAAATCAACTTAGGGATTTTTATCGAAGAGATGGACCTGGGACCGTAAATGTTCGGTACAATCCTTTTGATATTGGATATATCCTAGTTCGTGATGATGTAAATAAAATTTTTCTGAAGGTCGAATGTGAAAAATTTGAATATGCATCGGGATTGTCAGCTTTTGAACATGACAAAATTAGAGCGAAGGTAAAAGCTGTGGGTAAATCAAAATTAGATGATTTAGATCTTCAGCGGGCAAGAGTTAAGCTGTCGAAGGAACGTGAAAAATTACATGCAAGAAATTCCAGGCGCAAAACGCAGTTAACGGCTTCTAAGGCTGCACGTTCTGAAAAAATTGGTGTTAGCGATATGAAATTGGTGGTCGACAACACTAAGCAGGTTATCGATATTGATTGTGCTTCTGAAGATGATGATCTCGATATGGACGGCTGGAGCATGGATAAGTGAAGAGAGTAAATGCTATCCGTCCATTTATAAAAAGTCCGTTCATTACAGAGATGCTCAAACTATTTGATACTCTTCGACTTAAGAAGCAACAGTTTGATGTTGCTTCTTGCTTACTGTTGACGGGAGAGTCTGGAAGTGGAAAAAGTGCATTAGCGGAATACTATGTCAATAAGAACCCCATAGTCGAGCAGGATGAGAGAACGTATATTCCAGTTCTTCATTTTGAATTAAAGGCTATTTCCACTCCCTTAGAATTCTTGAGATCATTACTGGTCGCTATAGGTGACCCTCAGCAGGGGATGGGAGCAAGAAATCAAGGCGAGCTTTATGAACGGTTAATTACTTTGATACGTGTGGTTGGTGTAGAACTTCTTATTCTTGATGAGATTCAGGTAATTATTGAGCGCCGTAGTGCAAAAGTAGTAACTGGTATTGCTGATATATTCAAAGATCTAATAAAAGATACGAAAGTACCAATTGTATTTATGGGGATGCCTTGGAGCAAGTATCTTGTAGATTCAAACCGCCAACTTAAAGGACGTATCGCATACCGTCATATTGTCCCGCCATTTCGAATAAGTCAAAAAACTGAGCGAGATAACTATAGACGCCTCCTGAAACTATTATCTGATGCTTATGGTATTTCAAGTGGAATTAAGCTAGAGGATATTGCAATTACTTATAGAGTGTTTGCTGCAACAGATGGGAATTTGCGAGCGACAGCAAACTTGATTGGTGATGCTTACATTCTTTCCAAGTTGGAGAGTAGGTCTTTCGATCTAAAATTATTTGCAGATGTTATGGGGGAATACGGCGTGGCGGATAATATTAACCCATTTTTATTGTCTATAGATAAGTTAGAACTAAGAGAGCTGATTGTTCACTCTGATTGGCATTTTGGTTATCGAGTAAATAAGAACTCTATCGTGGATGCTGAGTATGCTATATACGGCATTGCTCCTAATAAAAGACTTTATATGATTGAGGGAGCTGCTTAAGGATTGTCATATAATAGGTCTATGGTATCGTCTAAAAAACTATTAATGATTTTTCTAGGTCATTCTTGGATCAAATATACTAATGAAAATTACAAGTTATTTTATTTGGTGAGTAAGTGATGTCTGCCATTGATGGGCTTGGAATAGCTTGGCCCTCAGGATAGTTTTTGGTGAAGTTTGTATCTGAGCGTGTGCAATCTATTACTGAGATACTGGCAAATGACATAGGGGCTTATGAGTTTTCAATTAGGGTTATAAATTTATTTGCTCTAATTAATAAAAGAGGAATTCTTCCAAATTTTTCTCCTCACGTGTGCGGGGTTGGTTATTGCAAGATGGTTGCTATTCTATCTTTTTAGATCTTAATTTTATTGAGTTATAGAAATGAATTGAGGGTTTTAAAGGATATGGATAGATGGGTGGTGTTTTTATTAATCGTTTATCGTGAAATGAATGCTCCTGATACTATAATCATAGAATTAAGTGCTTCAATCTCCCTCCGCTTTTAGAAATATTCAAAGTCAATTCGCAGGGCAGCATTCCAGGTCTTGTAGTTTTTATGATTTTTTCCTGATTCGATTAATGATGGTGAAAGTAGGGATATATGACCTAACGTACATACAGGAAAGGCGATGTTACTATCAAGACCTTTCATCCAGCCAGAAGAATGCTTGGTCAGTTACTTGGTTCGCTTGTCAGAACAAAATGGCTTCAATCACGTTGGCAATTTTTTGCATTATGCTGGACTTAAGTGGAAAAACAATCGCGCTCCTATATATCAGGTTTTAACAGGCAAATTTAATGTATCGTCATTGCTAATTGATCTAGGATTGTCAGAATGCCAGTCGAAGCTGACCCCGATATATAGTTCCTTTCGTAAAATCATTGATACCTCCAGTGTCATTGTAAAGTTGCCCAAGGTGTGCCCAGACTGCTTGGAAGAATTGGGGTATTGCAAGTATCAATGGGCATTGCTTCCGGTAGTGGTCTGTTCTAAACACCAAAAAATGTTGGTAGACGTGAGTTCTACTTCGGGCAAGCGCTTGAGCTGGTACCGTCATCAATTGAATAGGTTTGATGGCGAAGTCAATTGTATAAAACCTAACGCTAGTAGTGTGAAACCAAGTCTAATAGAACAATCTGTTTATATTGAGTCGTTGATTTCTGGAGTACAGTCAAATAGATCAATTCCAGTAGTATTACGAGGGATGTCATTAAGGGAAGTATTGAGCTTGATTCACTTTATTGCTCATTACCAAGTCCGTTTAGTTGGTAATTCATTTCAACCTTTAGCAATGAAAAATCAAGAGCTAGGTCAGCTTTATAAAGGCGTTTGGGACACACTCAAAGCATGGCCAGATAGCTTTTATGCGATGCTGGAACAGTATATTGACCGGCCAATGAGTGATAAAGGTCAAAGTGGGTTAAATAAGCACTTTCGAGACTTATACGAGCGCTTACATAGGCAGAAAGAGAATCAGGGCATCGCAAGAATCAAAGCAGAATTCGACAACTTTATTGAGGAGTATTGGCCTTATGCATTGGATCCTGAGCGAATTACAAGGATTAAACTGAGTTCTAGAACTCGTAATATCATCTCAAAAAAAGAAGCCGCTAATATTCTTGGGTCCCGAATAGTAAGGATCGATAAACTTGTTCAGCAAGGTCGTTTGATGCAGGTATTTTTCCAAGGTAAGGTGTATTATAAGAGAAACCAAGTTGAATCGCTTGCGAGCGAAGTGTCATCAAACTGGACCATGGTCGAGGCTTGTAAAGCGCTTGAATTAACACGGTATCAATTAAAACAACTCTTAGATGCGGGTATTATACCTGTGCTTCAGAAGCCAGGAAGTTTGAACCGTGATTGGGTAATTAATAAGTCACAATGTATCTCCTTTGTTGAGGATTTAAAGAAAAAATCTCGTCAGACAGAGCCTCCTTTAGGTACTACATCTATGGGGGGTATTCAGCGAATAGGATATTCAATTGTTGAGCTTATTTTTGCTATGCAGCGGGGGGATGTTGAATATAGTGTATCTTCTGAAGTAAAGAACCACACAAGTTTGAAACAGTTTATAGCCTTTAAAGTCAATAAAATAAACTAATATAGTGGCAGTTCTAGGTGTTATTGCTGGCTAACACTAATTGTTAAAATTAATTTCCTATTCTTTTCAGGAGGGTGTAAAAGCAGATTACATTTCTATCGCAATAAAAATTTTTATTGCTACCATTTTAGAATCTATAAGCATTGATAATTTAATCTGCAATTTTTGTTTTATTTCTAATATGAAACTCAAAACTGTAAATAGAGTATGTTTCTTTGATATATTGAGAGTTAGAGCATTCTCTATAAATATATAATCACTCCAGTTGCTTCTAGAACAGAGAGAGCTTAAGTAGATCATTGGGTATTCTGGTTGAAGTTTTCGTTTATGGTAAAAAATGTCTTGGTTGGTATCAATGACACCCTGCCAGGAATTGTAGTAAGGGAAAATTATTTATTGGTTGGGTAGGATAGTTTAGGAAAAATATGAATTTTTTATATAGAGAGAAGAAGTTTGTTGATGAAAGCTTATCTGATTATGTGGGACGATTAGCTTATTGGAATGGTTATAGAAATTCTAAAGTTCTGATTTCTTTACTGATTAAAACATATTCCAGCCTACTGGTTGGAAGTGATATTTCTGAGAGAGAAAGAGCTAGGCTAAGTAATATTAATGTTGAGTATAAATACCACAATTTAAAATGGCATAAAATCCGAATTGCATTGGAGTTTATTCTCAGAAGATACTTTATTTTATCTGAACTTAATCTGTATGAAAAACCCCCTAAAAGTTGGCTGTATGAAAGTAAACTTTGCTGTAAATGTTGGGATGATAATCCATATGTAAGATTTTACTGGAGAGACCGTCTATACAGTGTATGTCACCTGCACGATGAAAAATTAGTGAAAATTAAAGATATACCATACGGAACTTCATCCTCTAGCCTAGCTGGAAAAATTCATTTAAATAAATTTAATTATAACTGCGGAGTTACTAAAGCGATTTTGGATTCTCATATAGACACTGGTTGTTCTCTATCTGATCTGAATTTTGAAAGAGCTGTTGCAGAAGATGAAAGGAAGTTGTGGCATAGAGTGCGGTTATTTATGAAGGATAGATTTTTATGGGAGGTGGATCTTGAATGTCATCTTGATATTCAGGAGTTATCTGGTTTGTCTATAACTGTCAGATTAGAGAGAATCATCAGTAAGCTGCATTACGAGAATAAACTTCAAGAAAAGCTACTAAGAGTTGTCTTGATACTTCAAATTCTTAGGGGGAATTTGTTAATAAACATTTGTTCATCTGTATCGACTTGGGTAATTTCTGAGTCATACTCTATAAATCCAGTTTTATATTTCTATGTTAAAGGTGTAAGAAGTCATCTATTTGCTAAAAATAAAATCTCTGATAGAGGAATTGTTTGTTCAATTTCCTTCTGTGGTTTTTCCGATAGGCAGTTATGTAAGTTTATTCTTGAGTCGGAAATCTTCACACCTGATGAAATAAAAATGCTTCATGGAGACGGGATGAAATATAGCACGGGTTGTTCAGATCCTAGAGGCAGAATTGGCAATCAGTACTATGATTATGATGAATATATAGATTATGCGGATCAAAATGTATTTGAGGTTCAGCCAATAAAGCGTGGAAATTTAATCTAGTTCTAGAATCCTAGTCACTAGAGTTTGAAGCAGTACAGATGAATGGGTGTTGAGCTGTCTAATGCAAATGTTAAAGCATAGTGACCTAAGTTTGTTAATTGTTTTATTTATTTTACTGTTTGAGTTGGAGTTTGTCTTTAAATAATAATTGAAATTATTATGCTTTAAGTAAATCGTCTTGTGATTCCTTAAATAATTTATTTTATGTCCTATAACCTTGACTCACTTCAGGTGATTCATTAGAAATAGAACCTACACGTTTGCTAATTTATTAAAGTTGGTTTTCTTTTTCTATTATGTAATTTAAACCAAGCACGAGATAAAAAAGAAAGATTCTTCTTTAGTGCCAGCCATTAATAGAAATGCTGAGATACTTCTGATGATTACTAATTTTCTTCCGAATATGTATTTTTGTAAAATATTAAAAGGAAAGGTATAAGTGGACTAACTGAGTACACAGGTAATATTGATGTTATCATACCTACTTGCAAATATTTCCTTCATTCCTCCGTGAGCCTTACCTCAAATAGCTTGGAGTTGGCCTAGTACCCATGCCGAAATCGTTAATCGCTTTATAGTTATCAATAAACAATTGATCATTTTCTATAAAAATTAGACATCATCTGATGTTAATTTTACTAGTTTTCGAAATTATTTATATAGTTTCATAAGATCTCAGGACTTTGGTAGATCAACATCTATTTGAATCAACAAAGACTGGCAAACTCTTTTATAAGGCTGGCTAGTCCACCAACTTAAAATTACCGTTATGCTTAATCTATAACCTTAAAATAAATTTTTAGCAATTATGTCATCGTGAAGGTGAATTTTATCTAATGTATTTCATAATAAATTAGAGCTATCTCCTCAGCCTTTAGTGATTCCACCCATCATTTTAATTGAGCTTGAAAGCTTAACAAGTAGAATAACGATCTTGCTAACTCATTGAAAGTAGTACATTTTTACTAATTTAAGTATGTATATTCAAAAATATATTGCTAATAAGTATGATGATCGGATACTTAATTTTTTGGTTGTTAATGACAGTTACTGAAGTTTGCTGACAGCTGACTTAGAAAGCTCCCCTCTATCTAACTCATTCTTCATAATTTAATTTATTTTGTGCTCTAGATCACATCTTTACTGCCAAAAAAAATGCCATAAGCATATTAGAAAATTTTAGTATTGAATTTATAAAATATAGCCTAATCAGAAATTTCAATTTCCATTTATAGGCTAGTTAATAAAATATTATAGGTTATTGAGATTTAAAATAAATGAAGAGAAAAATTGCGTTTTTATTTGTTTTGTGCGCTGGGCTGGCTGTTGCTGTACAACTTTCTTCTTATAGGAACGCGAATTTAGAAGAGAAGCCAGATGAAAAACTCCAAAATGGTGCGAGTGTTTCAGTTAAGCAGAAAAGAAATGCTAATGAGAAAACACAAGAATTTACGGGTTCTAAAGGAGCTCTAATTGATATGAATATACAGAGAGAGCTGTCTGAAAATGAACAATATTTTTCAACGATTAGCCCAGGGACTGGAAGAACAGAGCAAAGTGAAAAAGTAGACAATGCATCTATCACGAGAATGGCAAAAGTTGAGCTGAAAAATAATTTGATAGGTTATTACAAGGCAAATAAAGAAGGTAAAGAAAGTAAATAAATAAGGATGTTGTTCTTATGTGTGTATCAGGGCAGTAGAGTTTTTATGAAGAATAGTTTTCACTTTTTGTTTTTTGCTTTGATTTTTATCTCCGCTAAAATTAATGCTGCAGAAATCAGAGATTATTATAATGAGCCGGGTTTAAACCCTTATAAGGAAACAATAAACAACCATTTTGGTGAGCATATAGATCCATTTTCAGGAATTCTGCAGTTAAAATACACCGATATCCATATTCCAGGAAATGGAGGCATGGATATTAATATTAATCGCACATATACCAGTCCAAGTAATTTAGAGATACCTATTCGAAACGGCTATGGTTATGGCTGGACAATGCACTTTGGTCGAATAGTAGCCTCCTCAAATAATGCGGATAAAATTTGTTTGCAGGATATATGGTCGATAAGCACGAAAGACAACCCTTCTCTTGAGCATCCTGATGGCGGACGTGAGTTACTTGTTCTTAACTCTATCCAAAATGACGGAAGCCTTATTACAAAAAGTAACTGGCGCGCTCATTGCGAGGAAGGCACATCCGGAATGATAGTGACGACGCCGGATGGCACTAAATACACTATGGATCATTATGATTTTCTACTAGATGGCCCTAGTTGGTATACCAGTAAAATTGAGGATGTTTATGGAAATTGGATACGCATCGAATATGTAAAAGATAGCTTAGGGCGAAGCTACATCAAGGAGATTTATAGGAGTGAAGAGGGAAATAGTTATCCTGTCGTAACTTTCGAGTATGACACTACTTCTTCTACGCTATGGCTTTTAGATTTTATTGAGGCGAATGGAGCAAAATGGAAATATGAATTTGAACCAATAAGTGGTTTTAATCCAACTGCATATCAATTGGTCAAAGTGGAAAGACCTGATAATAAATCTTGGGAATATTCATATTTTGGTGAGATTCATGATGAAGACCCTGCTGATGGACTTATTGGTATCGGCAGTTTTGCACTCGAATCTATGGAGTATCCAGATGGTGCCAAAATTAATTATACCTATCAGAGGGTTAACATCGATAAAGGTGATGGCCAAGCCTTTACGGCAATAAAAACAAAAACACTTTCGGGTATTACATCAAGAACTGAAGGGCAATCGGGAGCGACGAATACAGGCAGTTCTAAATGGGAGTATAGTTTTAAAACTCACAGTCGTTTCAGTACAAGTACAGGTCTTAAATTTGATAAGACAACAGTGACGAGTCCTTTTGGAAAAACTGAGTATTTCTTTGCCGGCAAAGATATTAGCAATATTAATGACCATGAGTATAAATTTTTTAAGCGATCATCAATTGGTCTTCTTTATGTTGAAAAAAGATATGATAAATCTGGTGTATTAATTTTCCAAAAAAATAATCAATGGGAACTTAGGAAGATTTCAGATGAAAATATGTGGCATGGAGGAAGCGGAGATTTTTGGATTGAGATAGGCACTTATGCACCTATGCTGGCAGGAGAGTATGTTGCTTATGACGCAGAAACTTTTAATATTTCAATAAATGAATATTCCCGCTTCGTTGAATATAAATCACATGATGCATATGGAAATCCCAGAATCGTAAGAGAATTTAGTAACATTCGTGGACAGCAGGATAGGATAACAGAGTTAGAATATTCAAATGATACTACAAAATGGATTTTGGGAAATGTAATAAGAGAAGAGGTAAGCAAGGGTGACGAAAAGTCAATAATAATAAAGATATATGACGACTTGGGCAGTCTAGAGGAAGAAAATAATAATGGTGTTATTACTAAATATAATTATCATTCTAGCGGTGATGTTTCTAGTATTGAAGATGCTAATAATAACGTTAAAAGGTTTTCTGATTACAAACGCGGTATTGCTCAAAAAGAAGAACACCCGGAAGATATTATCATTAGTAGGGTTGTAAATGATTCAGGAACGATAAGTTCATCTACTGATCCAGAAGGACGCACTACCTCTTATACATATGATAATATGAACAGGTTAAAGAGCATTGATTATCCAATTAATAATGATCTCATCATTACCTATCAAGCTCGATGGACAACTGTTGATCCCGATACTTCAGAATTGATTCCCTACAATACCAGGAAACTCCAACGTGGAAACTTTGAGCAATTAGATTACTTTGATGAGCTGGGTAGGCTAGTAAGAACAGATCGTACCGATATTTCTTCTGGGGAGACTATATCTGTAACGTACATGGTTGATGAGTTAGGTAGGAAGATTTACCAATCTTATCCATTTACAGAAAAGGAAAAGGGTGGAATAAGTTTCGAATATGACAATTTAGGTAGGATTGTTAAGGAAACTAACTCAGATGAAAGCTACAAATCATATTCTTATAAGGATGAGGTTGTCACGATTACAGATGAAAAGGGAAAAGAGACAATTTATCTTTATAGAAACATTGGGCTAACTGACTCTTCAATTTACACTATTAGTCAGTCAGATTACATGTACACAACTTTTAAGAGGAACCTATTTAACCAGCCAATTGATATCGCTCAGAAAAAGTCGAACATTATTGAGCTTAAAAGAACCTATTCCTACAATGACAGATTCCTTCTTGAAAGTAAGTATGACCCAGAAATTGGTATTACCAAATATACTTATGATTCTGTTGGTAATATTGAATCGGTAAAGGCTCCGGATGGTGATGTTACGTACTACAAATACGACAATCTATATCGAGTGACATTAATTGATCAACCAATGGGAACTGATGATACATCTTTCACATATTATAAAGACGGCAATATAAAGACATTAGTTTCGGGTGGCTCATCATGGACTTATTCTTATGATGAAAATGGGAACTTGAAGCAGGAAGATTTTTTAATAAATTACGGCATCCCCAAAAGCTACGTTTTTAACTACGAATACGATAGTCTTGATAACCTTAGCCAGATTAGATATCCAAACGCTATGGTTGTAGATTACTTACCGAATGCCTTCGGTAGGCCTACCAAAGCGGGTAGTTATGCTAAAGATGTGGAGTACCATCCTACGGGTCAGCTAAAGTCTATTACTTATGGAAATGGGAAGGTAGCTGAGACCCAATTAAATGAACGCCTATACCTAGAATCCATCTCTATTGATGGATTGGTAGATCTAACTTACGATTATGATACTGTAGGCAATGTTCTATCTATCACGGATACTTTAAATAGCTCGAATGATATTGTTGCTAATTATGATGATATTCATAGGCTACGTTCGGCACAAGGTCGCTGGGGTAGTGCATTCTTTACTCACACCGCGTATGGTGATATTGCCGCTAAACAGATAAATAATTCAGTTGTAAATTACTACTACAATAATGGCTTATTAACAAAGGCTGAAGAATCGAGTGCGCTCAATAAATTCGATTATGATAGACTTGGAAATATAACCAAGAAAACACGCTATGGTTTAGACCATGATGGTTATGTAGTTTCATCTGAGAGTAGTAACTTCAAGTTCGATAATGCATCTAGGCTAACGCAAAGTATTACAGCCGGAAAAGAAAAAGATTATTTCTATGATGGTAATGGGCGGAGATATCAAGAGCGCGGAAGCGAAGTCTATGATAATAAATTTAGTATATATGTGAGTTCTGGAAGCCTACTATTTGAGGAGGATTTCTCAGAGTGTTCTACTACCAGCTACATTTATTTAGATGGAAAACTCATTGCCCAATCTGAAGATCAAGTCGTTCCTATAGGGTTAGACTCAGATTCCGATTCAATTTCTGATTGCTTAGAGATTCAGCTTGGATTAAATCCAAATGATCCTATAGATGCAGATCAGGACAATGATAATGATGGTTTAAGTAATATCTATGAAATCAAGAATAACGCATTTATATCCATTGCTGATAGTGATGGAGATGGTGTTTCTGATAAAGATGAAATTAATCAGCATGGCCTAAATCCTCTTGCATCTGATACCGATGGTGATGGATTAAATGATAATGCTGAATTAACTATTGGCCTTGACCCAAAATTGTTTGATACAGATAGAGATGGCGTCGATGATAGTGATGAAGAAGCCTTCGGTCTTAATGCTCTAGACCCTAAAGATGGATCTCTTGACCTGGATGCCGATGGATTTAGTAACCGTCAAGAGAGCGCTATTGGATCAGATTTAGGCACCTATTCAAGTAATCCTGATAAAGGGGCATTAGCTTGGTATACGGAAACATCCGGTTCTATACAGGGAGCGGTGAGTGTTGACTTGTCTGGTAATCTATATGTAGGAACCCGCGAAGGGGATGTTTATTCAATATACCCTAACGGTGAAGTACGCTGGAAATTTAAAACCAGCCAGGCCGTCTTATCCACTCCAACGATCGCTTTAGATGGAACTGTGTACGTTGGGTCGAATGATAATCGAATATACGCAATTAACCCAGATGGAACCGAAAAGTGGAAGTATAAAACTTATGGAGACATACAAACCTCACCAAGTATCGGCTCTGATGGAACTATTTATGTAGCATCTGCTGATCGCACCCTATATGCGTTAAATGAGGGTGGCTCTCTACGATGGAGCTATGTTTCTCCTGAAAGCTTCGGAACTCCAGGGTTTTCATCTTCACCTGCAATTTCATCAGGTGGGACAATTTATATTGGCGAGGAATTTTCAGGACAATCTTACCTAAGTGCTATTTCTGAAAGTGGTGACATAAAGTGGCGCTATGAGACGGGTGGTCGTGTCAATTCATCCCCTGCCATAGGTCAGAATGGAGATATTTATTTTTATGCCAATGATGGATTTATATATTCACTAACTAAAGGTGGCTCCTTACGGTGGAAGTACGATTCGGGAAAGAGTACTGGTTATTCACAATACTGGTCTGTTGTCCTTGGCGAGAAGGATTCTGTCTACTCAAGTACTGTCAAGGGAGAAGTTCTTGCTTTAAATAGAGCAGGACAATTTCAATGGGCATTTGATCCATTGGGTGTGCCCTACACACCGGTGATTAGTAAGGATGGAACTCTCTATTTTGGCACCACCAATGGCTATTTATATGCACTAAATAGCACAGGTACTGAAAAGTGGAAGCATACTCTTGGTTATTTATATATTGCACCCCCAATAATTGATATTGATGGAACCATTTACATTGGAGATACCAGCAGTAGGTTAAAGGCGTTTGTAGAAAGTAATGGCGGACTATCGGACTCATCCTGGCCCATGTTTGCCAAAGATCGATTCAGCTCAGGTAACCAATGTAGAGCTGAAGGTATCATATATAGCCCTATTTTGGATTCAGACTCTGATGGTATACCCGATTGTACAGAGTTTGTTTTTGGTCTAAATCAAAACGACGGTTCTGATGCTTTGCTAGATAGTGATGGGGATACCATCAGTAACCTAGATGAATACTTAGCAGCGACCTCTCCTGTTCTTGCTGATACCGATGGTGATGGAATTAATGATAACCATGAAGAGCTCTTAGGTACTGGAGTACTTACTCCTGACACGGACGGGGATGGAATTCTAGATGGAGATGAGGATTATGACTTCGATGGTGTTAGTAATGGTAAAGAAGTTATAGGTGGTTCTAACCCCTTTTTGAGTGAGCGTCGTTTAAGAAAGGGTATTAACTATTTCCACTATCCCTTTACAGGTAATACGGATATTTCTGCTTATTATTTCCTGGAAAGCCTTGGGGGAAATAAGGTCGTCCAAAAGATTGAGAAATACAATTCAGAAAACGATACATTTGTTGCTGCAGAGTATATATCAAGTGTATTGCAAGGAGAGGATTTCTTAATTAAGCCAGGTGAGGGCTATATTCTTCACGTGCTAGATGAGACATCAATAGACTTTAGAGGTGAAGTTATATGTACAGATTCCAATCTAAATTCAGGATTTAATCTTATTGGCTTTTCATGTATTGCTGGAGATTTTAGCGCTTACGATCTGCTTCTACACCTTGGTGGAGAAACTACTGTTAGCAGTGTTCAGCGCTTCAATAGTGAATCAGGTAGGTATGAGTCTGCTAGCTGGAAAAATGGTGCTCCTTCAGGAGTAGATTTTGACCTAAATAATACTGAGTCTTATATTGTTTATGCCAATGAACCAGTAGAAATTGTAAATTCACCTACTAATTACTCTCTTTCTATTGTTACTTCACATAGTCATGGTGGTAAGGCGATGGGAAGTCCTGTAAAAATTAATGGAGAGATGCAAGCTCTAGTGACCGTTAGTGGCACTATAGATGATAATTTTGCAACTGTTTGGGTTAATGGTGTAAAAGCTGTTGTTGTAAATGGAGTGTTTTCTGCAAAAGTTCTATTGCCAGTAGGCTTACATGATGTAGAAATTGTTGTTATTAATAGAGATAACTTAAAAAGTACTTCTTTCATTACTTTGGATGTACAGCAGCCAGTTGCATTTAAGGTTAACTCCCATAATGACAATCAAGTTATTAACCAAAGTAATCCAATTATCTTTGGTGAAGTTGACCCAATTATTGATGAACTGTTGGTGAATGGTAAACCCTCAGTATTAGATAATGGGACGTTTAGGTATGGTTATTATTGCAAACCTGATAATAATATATCCGGTTCTCATTGTGATTGGAGTCAACATAAAGAGCGTTTGGCTCTGGATGTCGGAACTCAAAGTATTAAGATTGAGGCCTTTACTCAAGGTGAGTTAATCGCTACAAAGATTATAAATCTAGATGTTCAAAGGTTGAAGGTCTCTACGTTAAACCCAGGAGTTACTAAGCATGCATTAGGGCCAATATTAGTACCTAATGAACTGGTTGAGTATATAAAATCGTATGACGTAAACTACGAATCTAATCTAATTGATGGGTTAGAAAGTAATATTACAAGCTCTGACCCTGAACCTATCATTGATGAAAATAAATTTGGCGTATCTATTGATGTTGATATTGTTAGCGGATTAACTGGAAATTATGAAAGCATTGCTACTGTTGTCCTAACTGCAGGAGATGGTTCTTCGGTATACGCTGTTGATATCTTGCTTGACTATGAGGTGCCTGTTTCTACAGTTGCACCAGAATTTACGATTGATTCCCCAGTAGAAAGTGAGGATATTCTCTATTCATTTGGTTTAGTATCAGGCAGCTATAATCAATCTGTTAAAGAAATTCTTGTTAATGGCGAGAGTGCTGTTCACTTTGAGGGTGGGTATTATTCACATAATACAGATTTATCCTCCGGTTCAATTACTGTTGAAGCTATTGCAGAGAATCC
>NZ_CP092418.1:547500-660000 GCF_023716485.1 Microbulbifer variabilis | reverse complement strand
ATCCAACCCCCAGCTAAAAGCTACCAGAGCTGGAGCAAGGCCAAAAGAAACCATGTCAGAGAGGGAATCATATTGCACACCAAAGGCACTTTGAGTGTCGGTCAGACGTGCAACCCGCCCATCCAGGCCATCCAAAACCATAGCCACAAAAATTGCGATCGCGGCAGCCTCAAAGTTTCCGCTCATACCGGCAATAATTGCGTAGAAACCGCTAAAAAGGGCTCCGGTGGTGATTAGGTTGGGCAAGAGATAGACACCGCGCGCGCGCACCTTTTTGCCATTCTCTGCAACCTCTTCCTCAATGTGCTCGTCGACGGGCAGACGAATTTCCTCATTCAGACCACTAATTGGGTCTTCGGGCTGCTTATCATCCCCTTGAACGCTCATAGACTCTCCGTTAATGCATTTTGCAGCCAGCGAGTGTACGCCATTGCCCTGTGTGGGCACAGGGCAAAAAAAAACGGCGGGGTATCCCGCCGTTTTTTTAGTTAAACAGTTATCAACCGTTGCCTTCTGTCCGATCAATAATTTTATTCGCTTTGATCCAGGGCATCATGGCACGAAGCTTGGCACCCACCTGCTCAATTTGATGTTCTGCACCAATGCGGCGCTCAGCCTTTAAGCGCGGCTGTCCAGCGAGAGATTCCAACATAAAGTCCTTTGCGAATTTCCCGGTCTGAATATCCTTCAAAACGCGCTGCATTTCTGCTTTAGTCTCATCGGTAACAATCCGCGGCCCAGTGACATAATCACCGTACTCTGCAGTATTGGAAATAGAATAGCGCATGTCAGCAATACCGCCCTGATACATCAGGTCGACAATCAACTTCAGCTCATGCAGGCACTCGAAATAGGCCATCTCAGGCGCGTAACCGGCCTCAACCAGAGTTTCGAAACCAGCGGTCACCAGAGCGGAAACCCCCCCGCACAATACAGCCTGCTCTCCAAAAAGATCTGTCTCAGTCTCCTCACGGAAATTGGTTTCAATAATTCCAGAGCGGCCGCCACCATTTGCACTGGCGTAGGAAAGTGCCAGTTCTTTCGCATTGCCGGAAGCATTCTGGTAAACCGCAATCAGAGTTGGCACACCGCCCCCTTCAAGATAAGTGGAGCGTACAGTATGCCCGGGACCTTTTGGCGCAATCATAATGACATCTATATCTGCCGGCGGCTCAATCAGTTCGAAATGCACATTGAACCCGTGAGCAAAGGCGAGCGCCGCACCAGATTTTAAATTGGGGGCCACTTGCTCTTTGTAAATATTGGCTTGGTACTCATCCGGTGCCAGAATCATTACCACATCAGCATCTTTGACCGCACTCTCTACCTCGGCAACACGCAGGCCGGCACTCTCCGCTTTGCTCCAGGAGCCAGAGCCTTTGCGCAAACCGACAACAATATTTTCTACACCGGAATCCTTGAGGTTATTGGCGTGGGCATGCCCCTGAGAACCGTAACCGATAATCGCAACATTTTTCCCGCGGATTAAAGACAGTTCACAATCTTTATCGTAATAAACTTGCATGACTAAATTCCTATTTCCTGCTATCTAAACACTTAATACTTTTTCACCGCGGGCGATTCCAGAAACCCCGGAGCGCACGACTTCCATAATGGTGTGCTCTCCCAATGCCTGTAAAAATGCATCGAGTTTTTGACCGGTGCCGGCAACCTGAACCGTGTACATACTGCTGGTAACATCCACTATCTGCCCACGAAAAATATCTACACTTCGTTTGACCTCATCGCGCTGGGCTCCATTGGCGCGCACCTTCACCAGCAATAATTCCCGCTCAATGTGAGAGCCTTCCGTAAGGTCAACCAGCTTCACCACATCAATTAATTTGTTGAGGTTTTTTGTTATCTGCTCGATCTTGTGATCATCACCTATGGTCACCATGGTGAGACGTGACAAAGTAGCGTCTTCTGTAGGCGCCACAGTCAAGCTCTCAATGTTGTAGCCGCGCTGGGAAAACAATCCCACAACTCGGGATAGCGCTCCCGGCTCGTTCTCCATCAAAACCGAAATAATTCTCCGCATTTCCCTAACCCCTATGTCCGTTCGGTTTTGCTCAGCCACATATCACGCATGGAGCCACTCGGCATGACTTGCATCGGGTAGACATGCTCAGAGGGATCGACATAGACATCGATAAACACCGTGCGGTCTTTATGCGCAAAGGCCTCTTGCAGTTTTTCATGCAAGTCTTCTCTTCGCTCAATCTTCACACCCAGGTGGCCATAGGCTTCTGCAAGCTTGACAAAGTCCGGCAGGGACTCTTCGTAGACACTGTTGGAAAGGCGCCCTTCGTACTGCATTTCCTGCCACTGCTTCACCATGCCTAGTGCCTGGTTATTGAGACACAGAATCTTAACCGGCAGATGGTATTGAGTAGCAGTGGACAATTCCTGAATACACATCTGGATACTGCCCTCACCGGTCACACAGACAACTTCTTTATCTGGATGGGCAATCTTCACCCCCAGGGCAGAAGGCAGACCAAAACCCATGGTGCCGAGCCCGCCTGAGTTAATCCAACGGCGCGGCTTGTCGAAGTGGTAATACTGGGCGGCAAACATCTGGTGTTGTCCAACATCAGAGGTCACGAAAGCATCGCCCTCGGTGATATCGTAAACCGCACGAATGACTTCCTGCGGCATGATCAGGGCGCCGTCAGTTTTGTATCGCGGAGCGGTATAGAGGCCGTGACGTTCACGCCAGTCGTCTATCTGACGCCACCAGTCAACGATTGCTGACTGGTCCGGCTGTTCCTCACTGGATTTAAAGGCTTCCAGCATATCAGCCAGTACTGACTGCACAGTACCAACGATGGGAATATCGGCGACGATGGTTTTGGAAATAGAAGCCGGGTCCACATCAACATGAATAATCTTGGCTCCCGGACAAAATTTGCTGGGTGTATTGGTAACGCGGTCATCGAAACGCGCTCCCACCGCCAGAATGACATCTGCATGATGCATAGCGGTATTAGCCTCGAAGGTGCCATGCATACCGAGCATACCGAGAAAACGTTTATCGCTACCGGGAAAAGCGCCGAGTCCCATCAAGGTATTAGTCACGGGATAATTCAAATGGCGAGCCAACTCGGTGAGCAGTTCGGAGCCATCCCCCTGAACCACACCACCACCAGCGTAAATTACCGGTCGCCGCGCCGATAGCAACAACGCCACCGCCTTGCGTATTTGTCCGCTGTGGCCCTTGCCCGCCGGAGTATAGGAGCGCATGCGCAGCTTATCCGGGTAGCGATAGGGAAAGCGCTCGGCGGGGTTGGTTACATCCTTGGGTACATCAATCACCACAGGGCCAGGGCGACCAGTCGTGGCTATATAGAAAGCTTTCTTAACGATCTCGGGAATATCCTCGGCGTTCTTCACTAGGAAACTGTGCTTTACGATTGGCCGCGAGCAACCAACCATATCGGTTTCCTGAAAGGCATCTTCACCGATCTTATCGCTGGGCACCTGACCCGAAATCACCACCATAGGAATCGAATCCATATAGGCGGTAGCAATTCCGGTAATCGCATTCGTGGCCCCTGGACCCGAGGTCACAAGTACAACACCCGCCTTGCCTGTTGAGCGGGCATAGCCGTCTGCAGCGTGAGTAGCACCCTGTTCATGCCGCACCAAAATGTGTTTGATGGACTTCTGCCTAAAGATGGCGTCATAGATATGCAGTGCCGAACCGCCCGGGTAGCCAAAAATCAGATCTACCCCTTCATCCTGCAGCGCGCGAACCAACATATCGCCGCCGGAAAGTAATTCCACTTGAGTCTCCTCAATTCACCTAGTTGGTAGGATAGCCATCACCAAAGAACCGCTAACCGAACGAACAACAAGAATGTTGAACGGCAATTGTAAAGGAAAATGATGACAGATATCAGCCTGTTGCGTGTTTACATGCCGATTTTTAGGATGAGATCATCGCGCGCAGTAAAACACCCAGCCTGAAACCGACACGGCGGTGTCCGAATTGCAGGCTAGCAGGCCTCCAGGGGTAGGGAGAGCCTCTCGGCGGAATTGCGGCGGAGGGGTGGTCCACCTGTGCTAGTGTCCTGGCCGCGGGTGTGCGGAGACGACTACTCGCCGAGGAAACAGTCGATTTTGCCAATCCAACATTGACTGTCAATAGACATGACTGAAAGTGTTAAGAGAGTTACAGGAAAGTCCACCGTTACCGGTACAATATGTCGGGTAAGGAAAGATACAACGATGAGGGGTAATCCGATGCGCATCGCACTCGCAATGCTATTCTCCGGCCTGGCACTGGCCGCTCAAGCCAACGGCATCTACAAGTGGGTGGATGAGAACGGCGTAGTGCACTTTGGGGAGCAGCCACCCAGTAGCACTGAAGTTGAAGTTATAAAGAAGCCGAAGTCGGAGCGCTACAAACAATGGGAAGCGGAACAACAGGCTGCGATAGCTGCAGAAAAAGCCAAACAAGTGGCTGCCAAGCCCACTCCCGAGAGAAAAAATACCACAAAACAAGAAGCTCAAGGCCCCTCAAAAGTGGATGAGCAAGTAGCCCGCGCCCAAGCAGCTGCACGCGCACAACGCTGTGAGTCCTCCCAGAAAAACCTAAAAGCCCTGACTACCCACGCTCGGGTACGTGAAATCGACGAAGAGGGTAATCACCGTATGCTGGGAGAAGATGAACGCCAGGAACGCATTACCAAGGAAAAACAGAGTATTCGCGATAACTGCTAAGCCCTAGCTTTTAAAGCTCTTTATAAGGCGTTTCGTTAAACTGCTCCAGGCTGTAACGCTCGGTGTAATAGCCGGGTTCAAACAGCCTATCTGCCCTGGGCACCGTCACCCGCGCAATACTCAGCTGCTTAACCAGATAGGGGCCATCCTGATCGGCATCGCGGATCATCAGACCGTAAAATTCGAAGGGGATCCAGTGGCGCCCTGGAGAAAGCTCAACCGCATATTGGGTGCTACCAATGGGCGTCTGCTCATCGTTGTAGAGGGAACCACGGAAGTAAAAACGGCCCTGTTGCAATATTTCCACTTCGGCTTCCACTAGTAAATTACCCTCACCGGTAAGCGAGTCCCGCAAGTTGCCGGTATAGCTGCCCGTATCCTCTGACAGTGTAAATGCCGCTGCGTCGCGCAGGCCATCGATATCCGTATCCACGATAATCTTATAAATACCCGTTGGCAGCGACTGCCCTTGGTAAGCTCCCGCCTCTATCTCCGCCTCGTAAACCAAGTCCCCGTTGCCATCTTCAAAGGTCAGTGAACCCAGCACATGTTGGTCATCCAACACCATCAGGGCGGTCAGGTCCGCTGGTACCTTGGCACCATCGCTATCAGTCTGAAAGGCGAAGACACGCACGGTATCACCATACAGATAGAACTTCTGATCAGTCCACAGGGTCAAGGTGTCCCCATTGTCACTGTAGGTAGTGCGCTGGTCTGGGGCATGGGTCTGGGAAATCGGATCCTGCGAAGCGCTCTTGATCGCGCGATTTTCCGGTGGATAGCGGTGAAATTTTGCCAGATCAGAGAGCAGTGACTGGTGCAATTCGGTCTTGACCGGCCGCGCCTGGATCTCCTGCCAAACCTGAACAGATTTATCCTCGACCGGTTTCTCTTCAACCAGCGCTACCTCTTGAAGCTCGGCCCTCTGTGGCTGTGGGGCATGGAGCCCGCCAGCTTCCGCCTTGGCAACAACCGCTGTGGATACTTCCCCACCCTCACCAGCGAACCAATAAGCCACGGCTGCGGCGATAAAGACAATGGATCCCAGGATGGCTAAGCGCCCCTTGAGGCGATTGTTGCTGACGGACATGGGCTAGCTCCCGCAAAAATTACTGAGTACAGGCGGCAATTCGGCCAGCGCTGTTTTTACCAACCCCACAATTCAAACCATCGGGAATGCCATCGTAATCCGGAGACAAAATACCGCCATTGCGCTGAGCATCGTGATCGGTATAAATGCTGGCCAGATTGTAGGAACGAGCCGTACCCTTATTGTCGTTGTCACAGGAGAAGGTGGCACTGCCGTAGGCAATACCCATGAAGGTGTCGTACTGCTTGAGGTTTGACCAGAGGCTTCGTTTACCGGAACCAGAGCAGTTCATCTGGGAGGCGAGATTAATATAACCATCATCTTCACCATTCAGCAGTGCCGAGGAAACGCTTTCTGCACCGGGAAAGCCCGCGTAGCCGCCAATGGTGTAGACAGGCGCACCCAGATTAGTGCCCACGTAATTACGCACGGTATAAATATCGTTGGTCTGCATATAGCGCACCGCGGCACACTCCCTACCAAAGAAGAGGTCATTGATCACCTCGTCATACCAAGTGCCATTACAGATACGATCCACGCCCTCGGTACCGGTGATTGCTCCACCAGTGGTGAAGATCGCAGCCACTCCGCTAATCGCACTATCAAAATCCACAGTAACCGCGTTGGTATCACTCAGGCTGGCAACCTGCACTTCCTCAGAAACGGTTTTACAGCTCTTGCTGCCCCACCAAGTTGTCGAGCACTTTTTAACATCCTGTACTTCAGTATCTGTGTCGTACTGATTGTAAGCACGGTTGTAGTAAGGTGATCCTTCAACAGCGTTGCCAGCGATATACATCATCTGCGCAGCGCCCTGGCTGTGGGAAATAATCCAGAAGGTATCATCGGCAGAACACTGGTTTTCGTGTTCGAACCTGTCTCCGGCTCCACTGCGGATCTGAATAATTTGCCGTGCAATTTCACCGGAGGTTTTATCGTGCCAGTAGGGCAGCTCACCCTCATCGGTAGAGTTGTACCCCACTACTCCGTAATTACCGCCGCTGATTAGCAGCTGGTCGATAAAACTGCTGTTTTTATATTCATCGAAATAGGTTTCGCTCCAATAGTCCAGTGCCGGTTGCACTAAACTCCCATCGCTCGCTGTACTGGTTGTATGCCCCTCGACTCCATGTCCATGGACCAGGATGTAGCAGTTCTCCGCTACCGCTGCAGAAGTGCCTACCATCGCAGCAAAAAAAACAGACAGGCCTGCGCCCAGTCGTTTAGACAGTGTCATGGTTATTGACCTTTATAATTTTATAAGTGGATATTTACTGACCGCAGAGTCTCGAGGTATCCGTTTCGCAACACACTGCAGACCCCTGCAACTTATCTGCTGAGGTGGGTGCCGCAATAGGATTTATGGCGCCACAGGATGATCAAGTGCGCCACATGAGGCGACCGGTTCGTCATAATTCACATTATTGTTTTCTTAGATTGATACGCCTTTGCTATGATCGAATTAACGCCACCCGGACGGCAAAGAGTCATGAGAGACCAGAATAAAAATATGTCCGGCCATGCCGGCGTGCCTAAAATATTTGCACCCTATTTCGTTACAGCTGCTGCGCGGCTGGGTATTCCTATTGGCACTCTAATTGAGCGGCTGCCTTTCGCATTTAGCTGGAATCCCCGCGAGAACGAGCGACTGAGTTACAGCGAGTTCAATGCACTGATTGAAAATCTGGTAGCACTTTCCCCAGTTTCTTCGCCGGGACTCAGTTTCAGTCGCTTTCCTATTATCTTGTGGCTGGAAGAAACCATTATCGAGGCGCAACCCTCTCTGCGGCGGCCACGGGAAATACTGCGCCCTGCGGAAATTGTTTTATCGCAAACCCTGGCACCGCTACTAAGATTCGAAACAAGACAAGAAAAAGAATTTGAAGTCCTCACTCTGCAATGGCGCTTAGAATTATTTAGCGAACCGGTAAATCATTTCTTTGCCGAAATGTTAATGGCCCGAATCGCAGAATTATTGCGTACGCTGAATCCCCAGTTTACTGAGGTATGCGGTGTTAAGTTGCGCAGGCCAAAACCTGAGGATGATTCTATTTATGCCCGTATATTCCAAAGCCCAGTAGAATTTGACTGTGATACCAACGCCATTATTCTTGGCTCTGAAACACTGGATTTTCCTATCCCCAGCTACCACAAGTTACTGCGTAGCCAGAGCCGAAATGTTTTAAAAACTGTCCTACACAATACGCTATCGAGTTACAACTTAGCCGCGAGCCTGCGCTCATGGCTGGAAAAACACATTCTCCGCGAAGAAGTCACCATTAAACAGGCCGCCGCTCACTTTCGCACCAGCGGCCGCACCCTGCAAAGGAGATTGAAAGAACAGGGAGTTACTTTTCAGGAGCTAAAAGACAGTGTCACCCTGGCCCTGACCAAACGCCTACTGCTGTCCTCCAGTGAATCTGTCGAGAGTATTGCAATAAAGCTGCACTTTGCCGAGCGCGCGGTATTTACCCGCTTCTTTAAAAAACACGAGGGGGTTACTCCCAGTGAGTTCCGCCGTAGTAACACCACAAGGGGTATCCTCGACGCTTAAAAGTATCATGCACGAGGCTATTAATTGCCCTGCACTTGTGCCCTTATCTTTTCGTAATCCCGCCCCAAATAAAGATACATGGCAGGCACCACAAAAAGGGTAAACAATGTGCCAATCGTCATACCCGAGGCGACGACCAGCCCCATGGCAAAACGGGCCCCACCACCGGGCCCTGAAGCAATCAACAGTGGCACCATTGCCAGCACCAGTGATGCCGTTGTCATCAATACAGGCCGCAGACGAATAGAAGTAGCCTCCTCTATAGCGGTACGCTTATCCACTCCCCCCATTTGTAATTTATTGGCAAACTCCACAATTAGAATTCCATGCTTGGAGATAACGCCGATTAGAGTCACCAGTCCCACCTGGGTGTAGATATTAAGTGTGGTTAGACCCAGGCTTACAAAGATCATAGCGCCGCACACACTCATTGGGACAGTCACTAACATAATGAGAGGGTCGCGCCAGGACTCAAACTGGGCCGCCAGCACCAGATAAATTACTATCAGTGCGAAGAAAAAAGTTATGACTAATTCAGAACCTTCCGTTTTGAATTGACGGGATTGACCGGAGTAGTCCACAGAATACTCGGCTGGCAGTATTTGCCTCGCCGCATTTTCCAAAACGTCCAACGCTTCACCTAGGGTGACACCCGGGCGCGGCACCCCGGATATCGTAACCGCATTAAGTTGCTGGAAGCGTTTTAATTGCTGTGGTTCAACGATTTGGCGCAGATTAATCAGGGTATTAATAGGAACCAGGTCCCCGTTAATCGCCCGGATATAATATTGCTTCAACTGAGCAGGAGTCAGGCGATCAACTCGCTCGACCTGGGGGATCACCTTATAACTACGATTATCGAGTGAAAAGCGATTAACATAAGCACCGGAAAGCATTGCCCCCAGGTCACGACTAAGGTTCACCATATCCACCCCCATAGTCGCAGCCTTCTCTCGGTCTATTTCAATAACGACCTTAGGCTTATCAATTTTCAGATCGGAGTCCAGAAAAATGAACTTCCTGCTTTGCAAGGCCTTTGCCATGATTTCACTGGCAACATCGGCGAGATTCTCCACTGGCTCTGTTGCCCCGATAACAAATTCCACCGGCAGTTGACCACCTGCAGTGGGCAAACTCGGCGGCACAACCACAGCCACTTTAAGACCAGCGATTTTGCGCACATCCTCACTGATTAGTTCCTGCATTTGTGCAGTGTCACGTTTGCGCTTTTCCCAGGGCCCTAATACAAAACCCGCCGTAGCATTATTGACACCACTGCTAAAAGTACCGGCGCCATTGAGCAAGAAAATATTTTCCACCTCAGTATAGAGATCAGCAATATCCACCAACTCCCCTGTATATTGCTCAACATAATCCAGTGTGGCATAAGCATCTGCTGTGGATATAGTGAGGACCAAACCCCGATCCTCTGTAGGCTCCAGCTCCTGCGGTGAAGTAATAAAAAGAAAATAACAGCTCACCAAAACAATCAAGCCGAAAAGCAAAATAACGCTGCGTTCCTCTAATGCGTTGTGCAAGCGCTTTTCAAAACCCTTCTGTAAATTCGCAAAGCGCCGCTCTAACCAGGCCTCCAAGCGTGTCCCTCCACCGTCACGCGGCTTCAGTATCCTAGAAGCCATCATTGGTGAAAGTGTTAGCGCGACCACTCCCGATAGCAGCACGGCACCGGCGAGAGAAAACGCAAACTCGATAAACAGAGTTCCGGTAAGGCCACCGAGAAAGCCAATAGGAATATACACGGCGATCAAAGTGGTAGTCATGGCTACTACTGGCCATGCAAGTTCTCGAGCCCCTACAATGGCTGCTTCACGCGGCGTGAGCCCCTCTTCAATATGGCGGTGCACATTTTCCAAAACGATAATCGCATCATCCACGACTATGCCAATAGCCAGCACCATACTTAATAGAGTTAGCAAGTTGATGGAAAAGCCCATCAACAGCATCAGAAACATTGCACCCACTAGGGAGAGAGGAAGCGCGATGGCAGGAATCAAAACACTGCGCAAAGACCCCAGAAACAGGTAGATGACCACGATAACGATGATCACTGCCTCGACAATGGTACGCACCACCTCAGAAATAGAGTCCTGAATATACTCAGTACTGTCATAGGGAATTTCTCCCTGCATCCCCTCCGGTAGCTGGGGAAAAATTTCACTCTCCAGCTTTTCCCGTACATGTTTGATAACATCCAAGGAGTTTGCATTGGGGGCGACTTCAATAGCAATAAAAGTTGCAGACTGCCCGTTAAATGTCACCGAGCTATCGTAAGTCTCCGCTCCCAACTCAATATCCGCTACATCTCTAAGTCTTACCAATTGATCGCCGCTCGCACGCACCACCAGATTTTGAAAATCCACTTGGCGGGAAATATCCGTGTCTGCACGTATTTCTATTGCTACTCTAGAGCCCTTGGTAGCCCCCGCTGCAGAAAGGATATTGTTATTGCGCAGGGCATTGGCTACGTCTTCAGGTGTCACCTCCAACGCAGCCATTTCTTTAGGCTTCAACCAGGCACGCATAGCAAAAGTACTGTCCCCAAGCAAACGTGCACGCTGTACCCCGGCTATAGTGGCCAGCTTGGGCTGCACAACCCGAACTAAGTAATCGGTAATTTGATTGTTAGCGAGGATCTCCGAGGAAAAAGAAAGGTACATGGCAGCGGTTGTTTCCCCCTGCTGCATCTCCACACTGGAATCCTCAGACTCTTCGGGCAAGTCGCTGCGCAATTTATTTACCTTGGCAACAATTTGAGTCAGCACCTCGTTGGGGTCGTAATCAAATCGCACATAGGCATTGATGGTCGAGAGCCCCTGTACGCTGGTAGATACCATGTAATCTATGCCATCTGCCGTTGCAATCTCCTGTTCAAGCGGCGTGGTAATAAATCCCTGTACAAGATCGGAGTCTGCTCCCACATAGACAGTAGTGACTGTAATAACTGCATTCTCCAGTTCCGGATACTGGCGAATATTTAATTCAGTTATTGAGCGCAAGCCCAGTAGAAAAATAAATAAACTGACTACTGAAGCTAATACCGGTTTACGAATAAATATCTCTGTAAAATTCACCGCAACACCCAGTAGAAATTAACTGTTTTCAGGAGTGGGAGATGGGTCCTCTGGCGGCTTGTTCTCATTGTTGATTACCGCAGCCTCACCGTTGCGCAATTTGAGCAAGCCGCTGCTGGCCACCTCATCGCCCTGTAGCAATCCTTCTACAATTTCCACCAGATCACCGCGCTCCTCCCCGGTTTTAACAAAACGCTTGTTTGCGGTGACACTGTTATCAGAGGCATCCGTTTCCAACACAAAGACCGATACGCCATAGGGAGCAAACAACAGGGCCGTTCGGGGGACCGAAAGTACTCGACGGCTGGCTTCAATTTTTACAGAAACCTGGGCAAACATACCTGGACGCAGGTGCTTCTTGGGGTTTTCGAGCGTAGCCTGTATCAGGAAATTGCGGCTGGCCCTATCTACTCTGGGGTCTACCGCGGTAATTCTCCCCAGATAGGTTTTACCGGGAAAAGCATCGGTAGTCAGGCTGATTGGCATCCCCTCCTTAACCAGAGAGTATTTCTGCTCTGGCAGTGAAAAGTCGACAAAGATAGGCGTGAGCTGTTGAAGAGTGACTACCGCGTCCCCCGGGCTGACATTCTGCCCAAGATCAATACGGCGTATTCCTAGAACACCATTAAAAGGCGCCAGCACTCTACGCTGATCCACCCTGGCGCGCTGTACCTCGATATTGGCCACTACCTGATCCAAGGTGCTACGTGCACTATCGAGCTCTGCTTCGGTGGTCACACCACGCGCGGTAAGCGTTTTAATTCGTGCATAATTGCGCCTTGCCAAACGCAGCTCAGCATCCAGAACCTGCAGCTGTGCTTTCTCCGGCTCGGCGAATATTTCCACGAGAAGGTCGCCTTTGTGTACATACTGGCCGGACTTGAAGTGGATAGCACTAACCACACCCTCGGCCTCTGTCGTAACCTCAACACCATTGACGGCACGGACTGTACCAACCCCGCTTAAATCCTCTGGCCAATTTTGCACCTGCGCCTTCGCCGAGGTCACTGTAGGAGCCGGCAAACGCATATTGTCCAGAAATTGGTTCACCATGCGCTGGGCAATAAATTTATACGCAAAAATACCGCCAAAAAGTACCAGGCACCCGAGCAGCATTAGCACCATACGTTTACTGATAATTTACCCCCGATCATTCACAACAATGCCGCGGATCAACAAGACGGGAAGTCTGACTCTGGGAGCCAACAACTGAACAGACCACCAGATTTAGTTTATAAAGAAAATCCCGTGCGTATTGTTAGACTCTCATTGGATTAGCCTGAAATGATATTTGAACGCCATGGAAGGGACGGAAGTGACGGAAGTGACGGAAGTGACGATAATGGTGGAAAGATAGGTACCTGCACCCAATTTTTGAGCGAGATAAAGAAGGAGGAAGAAAACGAAATATTCTACTCTAAGAGTCGATGAAACAGATGTATAACTACCTGTTTCATCGACAGACAAACGAATAATACCGACTAGCGGAATACCGCCCGATCACCTTCGACATCCGCGTGGATAGTGGTGCCGGGAGTAAATTTACCTGCGAGCACATCTTGCGCCAGTGGGTTTTCCAGCCAGATTTGTATTGCCCTTTTCAGTGGCCGCGCGCCATAGACCGGATCAAAGCCCACCTCAGCAAGCTTATTCAACAGGCCCTCGGAAACCTCCAGCTTCAGATCACGCTCGCTCAGACGGCGGCACAATTGTCGCAACTGAATTTCCGCAATGGAGCGCACTTCTGCCTTATCCAGCGGGTGGAATACCACTACCTCATCAATACGGTTAATAAATTCTGGGCGGAAGTGATTGCCCACCACTTCCATCACCGCATTTTTCATCTGTCGATAACGAATTTCGGCATCCAAGTCATCTCCACTCTCGGCGCTGGCAAACTTTTGGATCAGGTCCGACCCCAAGTTGGAAGTCATCACTACAACAGTATTGCGAAAGTCCACGGTGCGACCCTGGCCATCGGTCAAGCGACCATCATCCAGCACCTGCAGCAGGATATTGAATACATCCGGATGTGCCTTTTCCACTTCATCGAGCAACACCACTGAGTAGGGTTTACGACGCACCGCCTCAGTCAGATAGCCGCCCTCCTCGTAACCCACATACCCCGGAGGTGCGCCTATCAGGCGGGCCACTGAGTGCTTTTCCATAAATTCCGACATATCGATGCGCACCATGGCATCTTCGGTGTCGAAGAGAAATTGTGCCAGCGCCTTACAGAGCTCAGTTTTACCAACCCCGGTGGGGCCCAGAAATAGGAAAGAGCCGTTGGGGCGATTAGGATCGGCGAGACCCGCGCGGGAGCGCCGCACCGCATTGGCGACAGCTTCCACCGCTTCACCCTGGCCTATAACACGTTTGTGAAGCTCGTCTTCCATACGCAGTAATTTTTCCCGCTCGCCCTCCAGCATTTTGGAAACCGGGATACCTGTCCAGCGAGAAACAACTTCGGCCACTTCTTCATCGGTTACCCGATTGCGCAACAGGCGCGGCTCTTCACTTGCCTCATGGGTTGCAGCAGACTTCAACTGTTGTTCCAGCTGTGGGATAACACCGTACTGCAGCTCCGACATTCGGGTTAAATCACCGGCGCGACGCGCCGATTCCATATCCAACTTGGCCTGTTCCAGTTTCTCTTTCAGGTCGTGGCTACCCGCAAGCTGGGATTTCTCCGCTTTCCAAACTTCCTCGAGATCGGAGTATTCCTTTTCCAACTGGTGAATTTCCTCCTCCAACTTGGCTAACCGCTTTTGTGTGGCCTCGTCATCTTTATCTTTTTTGACTGCCTCGCGTTCGATTTTAAGTTGGATTAAACGGCGTTCCAGTTTATCCATCGATTCCGGCTTGGAATCTATTTCCATGCGGATACGACTGGCCGCTTCATCGATCAGGTCGATCGCTTTGTCCGGCAGCTGACGATCGGTAATATAACGCTGGGACAATTTGGTGGCAGCAATGATGGCCGAGTCGGTGATATCCACGCCGTGGTGCACTTCGTAGCGTTCTTTTAATCCCCGCAATATGGCAATGGTATCTTCCTCGGTGGGCTCATCCACCAGTACCTTTTGGAAGCGACGTTCAAGGGCCGCATCTTTCTCGATGTACTGGCGATATTCATCCAGGGTTGTGGCGCCAACACAGTGCAACTCACCGCGCGCTAGAGCCGGTTTAAGCATATTACCGGCATCCATAGCGCCCTCGGCTTTGCCCGCCCCCACCATGGTATGCAGCTCATCAATAAACAGAATGATCCGCCCTTCCTGCTTGGAGAGCTCATTGAGAACAGCTTTTAAGCGCTCTTCAAATTCTCCACGGAACTTGGCGCCGGCTAGCAGAGCGCCCAAGTCCAATGACAACAGACGCTTGTCTTTGAGGCCCTCGGGAACCTCACCGTTCACAATTCTCTGAGCGAGCCCCTCGACAATCGCGGTTTTTCCCACACCGGGTTCACCGATCAGTACCGGGTTGTTTTTAGTGCGGCGCTGCAATACCTGTATCGTACGACGAATTTCATCGTCGCGACCAATCACCGGATCCAGCTTGCCGGCTATCGCGCGTTCGGTCAGATCCAAGGTGTACTTATCCAATGCCTGACGTGCCTCTTCCGCATTGGGATCGTCAATTTTTTCATCACCACGCACTTTTTGTATCGCTGCCTCTAATTGTTTTAAGTCGCCATTGGCATTGAGTATTTTGGCAATTTCCCCTGCAGCAGAATCAAACGCAGCGAGTAAAACTGTCTCACTGGAAATAAAACTATCACCATTTTTTTGCGCTTTCTTATCCGTGAGGTTCATCAGGCGCATCAGCTCCTGCGACATACCCACGTCCCCAGTGGGGGAACTGATAGTTGGCAGGTTATCCAGCCTTTTAGCCAGGTCATTGCGCAGACCATTTAGATTAAATCCGGCCTGCGACAAAAATGCAGGCACACTGCCGTTATTTTGGTTGAGCAGCGCAAGCAATAGGTGCTCTGGATAAATTTGGTTGTGATCTCTGCCAACGGCCAGAGATTGTGCATCGGCAAAAGCTGCCTGCAGCGGGTTTGTCATTCTGTCTATACGCATGAATGCAACCTCTCCTACTCGGGGATTTTGTGTAGTACTGGGTCGATAGCAGCCAAGCGGCGCCACGCTTCAGTGTAGTGTTGGGAAATAAAATAGGGGCGGGAGGAAGGTTTTCAATGATTTAAATCAATTGGTGGGAATTCCTGACGTAAATCATTAATGCGCAAAATATTTTTTCTTAAATCTAGTTTTAAATCCACACCTGAAGCTTGATTTTTGCAAGTAAGGCCCCAATAGAAATCAAAGGAAAAAGTGGTTCACTCTGCCATAGCCTTACCCCACCTCAGGCAAAGGAAGCGAAAGCGACGTAAGACATAGAAAGCACAGCAAAAATCACTCGCCTTCCTTTACTGTGTTCTCAGCTTTCATCATCCGCCAACCAGATTAATGAAGCCATTCGTCCGGTAGTTCTTTCCCTGCGGTAAGAAAAAAAACGTTCGGCTTCATTCACTGTACAATATTCTCCCCCATAAATATTTTCTATGCCAAGTTCAGCCAATTCAGCTCGCGCCAGGGCATAGATATCAGCAAGAAAGTGCAGAGGTTTCTTACTGTGGGGACGAAAACACTGAGCAATCGCCTCGGTATGCGTGCCACTTTGCGCATGCTCGAAAAAGGCTTCTAACACATCGACGCCCGTTTCAAAAGCTTCGGGGCCAATCGCAGGCCCCAGCCAGACTAGTAATTCTTTTGGGTCGCAATCAAGCGCAGTAACCGTGTTACGCAAAATGCCCTCGGCCAAACCGCGCCACCCCCCATGTGCTGCAGCTACCCTGGTGCCCGTCTTGTCGCAGATAAGCACCGGCAGACAGTCGGCTGTGAGAACCGCGCAAGCAGTGCCACCGCCAAGGTTAAAGCTGGCATCAGCGGTACGCACAAGCCCATCGCTCTGTGCCTCAATGACCTTGTCACTATGAATCTGCTCCAGCCACTGAGGCACCGCCGGCAGCTTCAATTCCTCCGACAACTGCTGCCGATTGGCCATTACTGCAGGCTCCTCATCCCCCACATGGGCGCCGAGATTGAAGCTGCTAAAAGCTCCGGTGCTAACACCGCCATTGCGCAAGGTAGTGACGGCACGCACCCTGGCTGGCGCCGGCCAAGAGGGAGTTAGGTAATGATCGAGGGACATAGTTTTTCTGCTTTATATCGATGTTGCGGAGCGGGCCGTGACTGCACACTCCACCTCAAGTGAAGATATAGTCACAGATTTCACTCACTCCGATCCCTATTGAGGAGCTCGAGTAACTGAAGCATATCCGTTGGCATAGGAGCACACCAGTGCATATTTTCCCCGGTGCGCGGGTGAACCAGGGCCAACTCTGCAGCGTGTAGGGCCTGACGGGAAAACCCCTGTAGTGCCTCAACCAGCTCCCTGTTAGCCTCGGCGGGCAATTTAGGCCTACCACCATAAAGCGGGTCGCCGACCAATGCATGACGAATATGGGCCATATGTACTCGAATCTGGTGGGTACGCCCGGTTTCCAGCTTGCAGCGCAACAGGGTGTGGGCACGGAAACGCTGCTGCACTTGATAATGCGTGATGGCTTCTTTACCACCAAAATCGAGTACCGCCATTTTCAGTCGATTCTGGCGATGCCGACCGATAGGTGCGTCAACGCGACCGGGGCCGGTGATAAAGCCTTGTACTAAAGCGTCATACTGCCGACTGACCGTCCGCTTCTTCAATTGGTCTACAAGGTGTACCTGTGCCGGTAAAGTCTTGGCGACAACCATCAGGCCACTGGTATCCTTGTCCAAGCGGTGCACAATGCCAGCACGGGGAATCATCTCCTGATTTGGGCAGTGGTGCAGCAAGCCGTTTAGCAAAGTGCCATCAGGATTACCCGCAGCCGGGTGAACCACTAAGCCTGCAGGCTTATTGATCACAATGAGACTATCGTCTTCATAGACAATAGTCAGGTCCAGGGCCTGGGCGCTCCAGCTTCCCTGAGCCTCCAATTCCGCGCGTAGACTGAGCTGCTCACCGCCAAATAGCTTATCCTTAGGCTTGGCAACAGCACCATTCAAGGTGAGCTGGCCGCCTTTGATCCAGGATTGCAGGCGAGCGCGGGAGTAATCGGGAATTAATTCGGCTGCTGCCTGGTCTAATCTTCGACCAGCCATACTGGCCGGAACTTCAATATCGAGTTTTAGGTGGTCATTCATCAAACAATTGCAAATACTTTGGGCAGCTCCGGGACTGTGTTTAAATGTCTGGAGCGCCAGATTAATCTTGGCGGATAGTTTAATAAGGTAGAGTGTGAGAATGATAGAGCGAGGGGCTATGCAAGCCTGGAAAATGCTGTCGCTGGCCTTGGTGTCGGTATTATTGGTTGCCTGTGCCAACACCGATGACTCAGAAGAGGGCCTGCCCACTGGCAACCGCACTGAACAAGCCTTCTACGAGGCTGCCCAGCGGCAACTTCGCACTAGCCAGTGGGATCTGGCGATCAAGAACCTGCGCGCCCTGGAAGACAACTTCCCCTTCGGCAACTATGCAGAACAGGCCCAGCTGGAGCTGATCTACGCCTATTACCGCAACTATGAAAACGATGCCGCCATCGCCGCAGCGGACCGTTTTATCCGGTTGCATCCGCAACACCGCAACGTCGATTACGCCTACTACATGAAGGGACTATCCTCCTTCACCGAGGGCGCCGGCCTGTTTGAGCGCTTTATGCCTACCGACCTCACCAACCGAGATCCAGGCGCTGCTCGCGAATCCTTCGCCTACTTCTCTCAGTTGATGGCCCGCTATCCGGAAAGCCGCTACGCTGCAGATGCGCAGAAACGCATGATTCACCTGCGTAACCTGCTGGCTCGCTATGAGATCCATGTGGCCAACTACTACTTCAAGCGCGGCGCCTACCTCGCCGCCGCCAACCGTGGCCGCTATGTTGTGGAAAACTTCCAGCAGACTCCGGCCGTACCCGATGCACTCGCAGTGATGGTACAGGGCTACCACATGATGGAGATGCCGGAGCTGGAAGCCAACGCCCTGAGCGTGCTGCGCAACAACTATCCCAAGCATCCAGCGTTCAATGAAGATGGCACCTTCAACTATGACTTCTTCAAAGGCGCCAGCGGCCGCAGCCTGGTACACCGTGTTACCCTCGGGTTGTTTGAAAAGTCTGATCCCGAAGGTTTCGATAGCCGCGAGCTGTATAACCCCGAGTACAACCGCAATGAAGCCCCTCTCCCTCCGGAGCTGATGTAACACCCCTTGCTGAACATAAAACGGCGCCTTTCGGCGCCGTTTTATGTTCTAGTCCAGCTTACTCGCCAGCCTTCCAACCATTGGTTATCGGGTAGCGCCGATCTCGGCCAAAACCCCGCTCTGAAATCCGCACACCCACGGCAGCCTGGCGACGCTTGTACTCATTGCGTGATACCAGGCGCACCACACGCTCAACAATGCTGCGCTCAAATCCCTGCTTAACAATTTGCTCGGCACTGAAGTCTCTGTCGACGTAGAGATTCAGAATCTCATCCAACACTTCGTAGGGAGGCAGACTGTCGGTATCCGCCTGATCTGGGGCCAACTCAGCACTTGGCGGTCGTGTGATAACAGTTTCAGGAATGACTTCCGAGACCGTATTTCGATAGCGCGCCAATTCAAACACCAGTACCTTGGGCACATCTTTTAGCGCGTTGAAGCCCCCAACCATATCTCCGTAAAGAGTCGCATAACCGACTGCCATTTCACTCTTATTACCGGTGGTCAGTACCATGGCCCCCTTCTTATTGGAGATCGCCATCAGCAATACTCCGCGAGTTCGCGCCTGCAGATTTTCCTCGGTGGTATCTCTCGCACTACCAGCAAATTCTTCCGCCAATGCCCCCATGAAGGCATCGAAAACGGGCTCGATTCCAATTTCCCGGTAATCGACGCCAAGGCGCTGTGCCTGATCGGCGGCATCGGTCTTACTCAGATCTGAAGTGTAATGGAAAGGCATCATCACTGCTTCCACCCGATCTTTGCCCAGTGCATCCACGGCAATCGCCAGGGTCAAAGCCGAGTCAATGCCACCTGAGAGTCCCAGTACCACACCGTTAAAACCATTTTTATTAACATAATCGCGTACTCCCAGTACCAGCGCCTGATAAACCGATGCCAGATCCCCCATAAGAGGCGCCACCTCACCGGGTAATAGGGTTACTCTTCCACTCTGCTGGGAAACCGATACGGGCAGTAACTGCTCGGCAAATTCTTCTGCCCTGGCGCAGATCTGTCCATCGGCATCCACAACCATTGAACCCCCATCGAAGACCAGCTCATCCTGACCACCACACCAATTCACGTACACAATTGGTGTTTCCGCTACACGTGCCTGAGTGGATATCAACTCCTGTCGCTGAAGAGATTTACCGCGATGAAAGGGAGAGGCATTGATATTCAGAATCAATTTGGCCCCTGCCTCTACGGTCTGCTGTATGGGTTCCCGATGCCAGATATCCTCGCAAATGCTAAAGCCTACCGAAATACCCTTGATATCCACGACACAAGGTTGATCACCTTTGGTGAAATAACGTTTCTCATCGAATACTTGATAGTTTGGCAATTTTTGCTTGGCATACTCCGCCACCAACTCTCCGTTGGCAATCAGGCCCGCCATATTAAACAGCTTGCCGTTTAGATGACGGGGATAGCCGATCAGAATTGCACAGGGCAGTTGAACAGCTTTCAATGCTTCCAGTGCAGCCTCAACGCGAGTTTGCATACTGGGACGCAGCAGTAAATCCTCTGGAGAATAGCCACACAAAGTCAACTCGGGAAAAAGGACCAGATCGGCACCCAATTCACGGTGGGCCCTGTTAGCCACCTCAATCACTCGAGCGGTGTTACCTGGGATATCTCCTACGAGAGAATTGATTTGTGCCAGCACTAGCTGCAAAGTAGACATGGTTAAACCTCGGACAAGACAGGCCGCCATTGTAACCCCTGTGGGCTCTAACGGCAGCGGTCACCATAACAACATACCGGGAAACCACCTTGAGTAGTGCCAACGACACCAGTACAACCCCCTCTTTTCAACACCATGAGCTATTGCGAATTTGCGCAATTTATCGGCTATCTATCGCCCTAGTGTTACTTGGAATTTTCTATTCGGATATAGGAGCCGGCGCCCTTGGAGATACTGCACCGCTACTTTTCTTGTATACAAGCGTGGTGTATTCCCTACTTAACTTTGGCTGGTTAATTTTTTTACGCCAGCAGGCCTATCAAGTAGGCACAGGGCAAATTGGTATCATTCTGGCCTGCGATATTCTGGTTTTCCTTCTTTTAATTGAATCCAGTGGTGGCTTGAACTCCGGTCTCGGCTATCTATTGCTAATCAATTGTTCAATCGGATCTATTCTTTTAGACCGCCGAATGAGTGCCTTCTTCGCGGCGCTGGCAAGTCTCGGGGTCATCGGCCTAGAGTTGTACAATTTGATCTCAGGCAAAGGCACTAGTCAGGATATTGTCGCCGCAGGAAGCTTAGGCCTATTGCTATTCGCCACGGTGAGCGCATTACAGTATTTGTCTGTACGTATTCGTAGTGCCAATATTCGCGCCGACCAGCAAAGCCGCCAAGCTGCACACCTTCAGCGGCTGGCACAGCAGATTATTGAGCGTATGGGCACCGGAGTACTGGTAATGGGCCCTTCTGGCCAGCCCGAGCTGATAAATCAGGCAGCCCGACGGCTCTTGGGAGAGCAGTTACACGCTGAGAGCCTCGCAGGGAGCTCACTACTCCAGTCGATTCGCCAGTGGCGCGATACTAAAGGACCCGATACTTCACTGTTACAAGGGGGCAATGGTAGAGAACTGCACCTAAACTTCGCGAAGCTCGAGCATGAAAGCGGCAACAGTACACTGGTATTCGTAGAAGATAATCGCAAGCTAGCCGTAGCTGCACAGAAATTGAAACTTGCCTCTCTCGGACATCTCACCGCCTCCATCGCTCATGAGATTCGCAACCCTCTCTCGGCTATCAGCCATGCTGCCCAACTGTTGTCTGAGTCCTCCCAATTGGCTGAGGAAGATCACTATCTCACCGAAATCATCTGTAGGCAGAGCCAGCGGGTTAATCAGATCGTCGAAAATGTTATGCAACTCTCGCGGCGCCAAGCTGGCGATCCGCAGGAACATGACATCAGTAGTTGGCTACAACAGTTGATCCAAGACTATAACGCCGGATCCATTGGGGCAGGTCAAGTTGAGCTCGACTTACCTGAGAACCCCCTCAAAGCCAGGTTTGACTCGGCACAAATGGCCCAGGTGGTCACCAATTTAACCGACAATGCCCTGCACCACTCTCAAGTGGCCTCCGGCAAGAGACATGCCTCAATTAGTGTGTACTACAATTCTGAGCGCGGTTGTACTCAATTGGATGTGAAAGACCAAGGGCCAGGGGTTCCACAGGCACACCAAGATAAGATTTTTGAGCCCTTTTTCACCACCGGCAGCCGCGGCAGTGGTCTGGGTCTTTATATTGCCCGAGAACTCTGTGAAACCAATCAGGCCAATCTCTACCACTGCCGTAGCAAGGATGATATGAGTTGCTTTAGAGTTGAATTTGCTCACTAAAAGAATGTGACTTGATTCTGCTCAGGAATATTTCCCAAAATGTATGAGAATATTCGTAAAGAATTTCTGACATAATCAGAATCGGCACCTTTGCCCACAATCTCCACAAAACAAGAAAAGACAGAGAATTGATGCTACCTCTGGCCCTGGTTGTCGATGACGAACCGGATATCTGCAAACTAATCACACTCACTCTGCAGCGCATGGATGTGAACTGTCACACCGCCGCCAGCTTAGCGGAGGCAACACGCCTGCTTAAAGAGAACCACTATGATTTTTGCCTGACCGACCTGCGTCTGCCAGATGGCGATGGTCTACAACTAGTCGAGCATATCCAGAGTGGTGTTCTTCGAGACTTGCCCATCGCAGTGATTACCGCGCACGGCAATATGGATACTGCCATTAAGGCGCTAAAGCTCGGCGCATTTGACTTTGTCAGTAAACCGGTCGATTTAGAACGGCTTCGCAACCTCGCTCAGCTGGCCCTACGCGTGAATAGGGAGCGAGATCCACAACAGAGCAAGAGCGCGAAGCAGCTGCTCTTAGGGGAAGCCCCCAATATGCGCAAGCTGCGCGAACAGATAGCCAAAGTTGCGCGCAGTGATGCCCCGGTTTATATCAGTGGCGAATCGGGCTCAGGTAAAGAACTGGCTGCCCGGTCCATTCATTCCCAGGGAGCCCGTGCCGACAAACCTTTCGTACCCATTAACTGTGGAGCCATTCCCACTGACCTTATGGAGAGCGAGTTTTTTGGGCATAAAAAAGGCAGTTTTACCGGCGCACATAAAGACAAAGCGGGCCTACTACAGAGTGCTCAGGGCGGTACTCTATTTCTCGACGAAGTTGCCGACCTACCCCTGGATATGCAGGTCAAGCTTTTGCGTACAATACAGGAAAAACGCATTCGGGCTATAGGCGCAAGTCAGGAAACTCCTATCGATGTACGTATCCTCAGCGCTACTCACAAGGACCTAGCCAAAGAGGTCACCGAAGGGCGCTTTCGCAACGACCTCTATTACCGCATCAATGTAATCGAAATATCCACACCCCCTCTACGCGAGCGCAGTGAAGATATACCTTTATTGGTCGATGCCATTATGCAGCGTATTGCCCAAAATTCAGGGACAATACCCCCTGGCATATCTACCGATGCCATGCAAGCCCTACAGGCTTTCCCCTTTCCCGGTAATGTTCGCCAACTCGAAAATATCCTCGAACGCGCCTTTACCCTATGCGATCATCAGGAAATTTGCCTTGATGACCTGCTACTGGAGAAGGATGAGCAATCGCAAGATCGAGAGGCTTCCTCTACTAGCACTAAAGGTGAAGCCTTAAATAGAAACCAATCGGAAGAAAACAATCGCTTTGATCCCAGCCAGTACAACTCCCTAGATGAATTTCTGCAGAATATTGAAAAAGAAGCAATTGAGAGCGCACTCACCAAGACTCGCTGGAACCGTACCGCTGCAGCTCAGAAACTTGGTATCAGTTTTCGCTCACTGCGTTACCGGTTGAAGAAATTGGGGCTGGAGACTTAAGGTGGTCAAGGGATATCACACTGATCCGTGTGATATCCCTTAGACACTCTTTTGAGCCATTAACAAAGTAAAGAGTAAAAAAGAAGAGTCTCACCAGCACTCTGAAGTATTTGATCCAGTTGCCGTCCTAGCCCCTGCTTCATCCAACTTTAGCGCAGTGCATTCACTGTCTTTACTTTGGCTCTTTCCTGCAACAGGTTGCGCAGTAAGATCAAAAGTTGCTGCCGCTAAAATACCTGTGACTGTGTAGTAACCTTTTTCAGATTCAATACTGTTTCCCTCTGTGATTGATGCTGCGACGGCACAATTATCATTATTGTAAGTGCTATAAGTTGTAAAGCAGCGCTGTAACCTATGTGCAACGTCATTTAATACGGTTTGCGCATCAGTTCGATTTCCCTCTCTTATCATTTCCATATACGAGGGGATGGCTACAGCACTGATGACCCCAATAATCAGAACAACAACCATCAATTCCACTAGAGTAAAACCTGAATTTAGTTTTTTAACATTCATTTTCATATGCTACTTTCACCTAACGTATCCGTCTCCAAGAGATCCTTTCAATACCCCCAATCCGAAAACCGCCAGTAGTTCCAGCATTTCCACCAACATCTATGTATGGAGCAATAATTTTTCTTCCCGCAATAATTACATCGGAAAAACCGATAATAGCCTCGTCAACTTTTTTAGATCCACCAATGATCGACTCTCCAGAAAATCTAGGATCACCCAATGCTACTAATTCCATAATCCAGCCTGAGGCACCGGCAACACAAGGATCATCCGAAGGGATCAAAGTTGGGAAAATCAAGCGGTCATTAATCAGCAGGGGTTTACTAATTACTCTCTCTCCGCTTATTGAAGAACCAGTAGAATTAAAATCCAAATACCATCCACTTTTTGTCGGCCACCAACTAGTGTCCCCATCGTTGGTAACGCTCCTAGAATTACCAGTTTCAACTATGCTTTTTTGCATCAAATCAGAACGGTCGGTGCCTGACAAAACCACCCCTTTATCCACTATTCCATAAAAACTATGAATAATGCTGCCAGCGGTTTGATCTGTTTGGCTTACATATTTCCCTGTACCAAAGTAAACCATAATCGCCCCGTCTACTTCCGCATTAGAACCAAGTACCGGGGTAGAAGTTATTGGTTGAACCTTTCCATTTGGGTCCCTGGCAGTAAATAAGGGAGCATTACCTGAAAAAGCTAACTGCCATTTGCTGCCGGAAATGTCGAACTTCCACATATTACCCATCAAGTCCCCAGCATAAGCAGCATGCACCACTCTATTTGAGTCAATCAGTAATGAGGGACCGGCCAATCCATTATCCGTATTAGTATTTGTGGCAATTACCTGGATATCAGCTGGGTCAGCTAAATCAATCACTAGCAACTTAGCTTTATCACTGGCTGAATTATAACCATTACCAAATATAACTTTCCAACCATCCTCTGTAGGGGCAATTATTGGTCGCCCAAGAATATTGCCAATATCAGGATTAGAACCATCAATCTCAAATAGTATGTCAGGATTCTCAGGATCAGTAATATCTAAGGCAAATAATCCTTTAGCCCCTGCGCCATAAGTTCCAACGAGAACATTCATCCACTTTGGGCTACCACTTTTATTCTTGGCAAAGTAGGCATCACTGACAAACAAAGGACCATCAACAAGATATTGATGCGGGTTATCCTCAGTACCATAATCCAGCGCTGCAACATTCTTTAATTTTGAATATATAGCACTGGGAACATATGCAAACTTTTCTGATCCATCAGACGAGTCAAAGGCATGCAGCATGCCATCATTCGAACTTACATAGAGAATTTCACTGCGGTTATTTTTTCGACCTTCAAGGTAGTCCTGATAGCTATCCCCCCCAAGATTGTCTGGAAGTGTTTTAAATTTTTGATCTTTATTACTCGCCAATACAGGGCTTGCATTTACAACATCCCCTAGTAAAACAGCCCTGTCACGTAGACCATCGACGTCTTCACCACGTACCCAATTCAATCTTTGCTTTGCCAAATCTTCATCGTCAGTACTAATTAAGGCAGCCTTCTGACTACTGGTTAAATTTGACCAAGAAAAATTAACTGTATCTGAACCATCAAAAGTTATGATATCTCGATTATTCGTTGGAATTTTTCCCGCTGTTGAGGTACTCCAAAGAGTCGTATCAGAAAGTGTTCCATCACTCTCCAGCCTAATAGATTTTATTTCGCCACTCCAGTCACCCGAGTTGAAAATAGCCTGAAAGATTGCACTGTCTGTGCTCAACCTCGTTGAATTGGCTGCAACAGATGAAGAGGAAGCCTCTCTCTCATTTATTCTGGTAAGTAGATCGGAAAGCTGAGATGCAAATACAGTCGCATTTGCTGCATTGTAAAACCCACCCCTGCTGTTAACCCCAGCGTGGAGTAAATCATCTAGCTTTGCCGCATCACTATTATTAGGGTTTGGCCAGGAAATTGCCGCACCAGATTCAATAGCATTAAAAGCGGTATCAGAGTCAACACTACCTGTCACTCCTAAACCTACACCAAAGGTTACCATATGTTGCCAGTCTGCCGGATCAGCTTCCCCACTATCGACTTTATTATCGAGACTGCCATGTAAATCATTTTCCCAGTAGTACCTGGCTATATCTGCAAGAGTATTCGAACGAGAATCCTGAAATGGATTTCCATCATTACCATCTACATTACCAAAGCTAGATATACTGCTGTAATCATTACCATAACCATCTGTCATCAAAATGGTATAGCTCGCCCTACACGCAACTTGAGCACTGGAGTCATTAGTTCCAGGTTCCCCTGCCCAAGGACCATTCCTATCCGTTCGACTGTAATAGTCACCAACTCGCTTTAAGGCACTTAAGAGTGGAGTACCTGCCTGAGGAATATCTACACCGTAAAGATTTTCAAAAAAATCTTCACGATCATCTCCAGAAAAAGCGCGTACACCACTAATAATGGTACCCGTACTAACCTGATCTACATTGCTGGTTCCTTTATTTAGGGTTCCAAAACCCACTCTGAGACCTTCTGTTTGAGAAGAAAATGCTTTGCCAATTCCAGCACGGGAAAGTAATACCCGGGAACGGTAATATGAATACCAATTAGCAAAATTCTGGATCTCCTCCTCATAACTACAAGAAGTAGTCGATAGTTTACAATCCGTTCGATCTTCGCTACGAGGGAAAGTTAGGCCGGATCGAATCTCTTTGCGGGTATAGTTTGACGAATCAAAAAGACTACCATTACCGCTATATTGGAAGTAAGTAGCCGGATAAAAATACAAATAGCCATTACCACAAGCATCACTTTTATGGGAGTTCTTATTCGCAGAATCCCATAGCCAGCACTTTGCACGCTGATAATTATCAACCGTTAGATTTCTCCAACCTTTTGAAGTATTTGCAGGGTTATGGTAAGCCGCCTCCGGATTTGCCGCCGGCCAAAGAGATCCATCCTCTTTCGACCACGGTTCGTAACGAATTTCTGGATTATAATAAGTCTTATTATTATAAGCGGAACGGAAATAAGCCGCCCACTTATTATCAGCTTCAAATCTAGGAATCGCCTGATCACCATTAGCCCAGTAATCACAACTTGATGTATTCCCATCTGCATATGGACAGGGTACAAATTTTACAGAGGAACTATTTGTTTCCGTATTTGGAAAAACATAGACGACCCGATCCAGCTTATTAAAGTAATTAGCCACTTCAGAAGGAGTAACCTCGAACTGCATTGAACCTGAGTCATCAAGAACAAACATAATATTCGGATCAGTACCCTGCTTTAAAAATAAAGGCTGTTGAGATAGCGTTAGGGACGCAGCACTATGGGCAATTCCAAGCGTTAGTGATGCGGCAATTACAGCAGAGAAACTTTTAATTTTTCTAGATATAAATGACATAGCTATTTTTCTCATCACTACTCAATCTTTCATAGTAGATTGCAAAATCACAACCGTATTTTCAGTACCGCCGACACCTCTACTGGTTATTCGGTAATAATTGGGAGGGACACCTTTATCCACAGACTCAAGATCAATAGCACCTCCAGTTTCACCTGTATTACTTGCTTCAGTCGTCACCTTCTCCACAATATAAATTGGCTGGCTGGCTATACTCTCTAGATCAAGATCAGCCTTTACCGACACACCAGACCAGCTAAAATCCAGCCAGAATCCACTATTTTTCGAACCATCTAACTCATCACCGTATCCAACAGTATCGCCATCAAAAATTGTACTAATAGGTTTATTAAGCTCAGTTATTATATTTTCTTCAGCAACTCGAAGAGCAGACTCTGCGGCCTGAAACGCCAATTGACGATCCCGCATATTGCCTGCCATAAGTTCCTGCATACCACTCCCACGGATAGCCGCAAGGCCAATAAATGTCATTAGCAACAACATGACCAAGCCAACTAACAAAGTGGCTCCTCGCTCCTGCTTGAAAGTACTGATTTCTTTATACATAGGAGACCTTATTATAATTAGGGCACACGGCTTCTTATCGTTACAACACTGGTAAACACCTGCCGAAGACGACGATCCCCTGGGTTATTTATAACTTTACCGTCAAAAGTGTATGGCTGGGCTTCTTGTAAAACACTGTCTTCAATACTAGCCACTAGCAAATCTAAGCGAACAGTTGAAACTTTCTTCCAATCAAGAATAGAACCGATTTTTTCTGCCGTTTGATAGGCATCAATAACATCATCATCATTGATATCCAAACCATAAGTGATCTGCATATCTTCAACACCTTCGAGCAACTCTTGTTGCTCTCCATTTACTTCCCTAAATAAGCTAGGGCGCCCGGAAGTTCCATTGGCAATATAGTAAAAAGTTGATTCCAAATTAATTACTTGAGCATCTTTTCCAAAAGAATTATGTCCGTCAGTAGTCTCAGCGCCCCAAACTGCTACTTTGTTACCTGGCTCAAAGGAGGCAATATCCGAATGTTGTATTCCAATAGTTTCACTGGTGCTGGCACCAACAAAACCGGTTGCCTGAAAAACTCTCACATAGCTACAACTTGATACTACAACGATATCACCTTCACAAAATCCACTATATTTATCTTTACCTTCATCACACTCTCCACTTTCCACCCCAGTATTCTCTACAAATATCTGGGTCGGATTACTCATATCAGCTACTCCAACGCCACTACCAAAGGCACTACGAATTAAAATCGCATCAGTGCCTGCCAGTGCGGCATTTGGAAATCCAGCGACATCCTTGGAAGAATCCTCACCTTCTACAGCAACATCATATCGATAACTAATCAAGTCGCTGTCATTAAGGAAATTTTTCATATCTCCGCTACCTGAATGACGCGAAGGGTTTGCACATCCAACATAGCCAGCCATTCGAATATCTTCACTCAAAAACTCTATCGCCAAACGCCCAGTTTCCTGAACTCGCGACATTGCATTTTGCGTACTAAAAGTTAGGTTACTCGATAAAAATAGTTGGGTGACACCAGCTAGAAGCACTAGACCTACGGTAATTGATACCATAAGTTCCACCAGGGAGATCCCCGATTGTTCACGCATATACATCCCTCTAAATTCTCGTCATATACTGGAAGTTACTTTTATCCGCATTACCATCTGATCCAGTGGCATCATGTTCAGCCCATTGGATGACCACAGTACAAACATTATTTGTATCACATGAAATACCACCAGAGCCCTCTGGTAATAGCTCATTAAGAGCTTGTCGCCACTCGATCAGGTCAGATTGTGCCTGATTACCACTTGCCATCGGAGGAGCATCATTAATACCTAAATTATAATCAGCTAATCTGCCACGGCTCGCTCTCATTCGATCTAATAAATCGTAAGCAAGGATATTTGCTTGAGATCGCATGTAGGCACTATGATTGTACTGAAGTGCCCTGCTCTGTAGTGCGGCCAAACCAAGTAAAGATGTTGATAAGATCAATACGGTTACCATCACTTCAATTAAACCAACACCATACTGTGCATTAAATTTTTTCATATTATTCACAGCTTGTTTTAGATATTGAAATAACACCGGAGTTAGCGAGCACAATATTATTTGCGCTATCTCCTGTACAGCCAGATGTTTTTACACTGATATTCGTCTGGACAAACCGACCTAGTGTACCCATACCCGTAAACCGCACAAACTTTGTTGCCGCATTTTGCGTAACACCAATAACAGCTTCCTCACCCTTAAAATCCCAACTGCGCAAAACACTATCAACAACAGGGTCAATAGCCTTTTCTGTCAAGGCTCCATCAACAAAAACTATCCAACCATCAGACCATTTATTTTCTCCTGCACAACTAGAGCCATTACTACTTGCACAAATTGATACATTAGTACCGCGCTTTACCGCCTCACTACGAGAATAATGAAGCGCATTAATAAAATCATCGGCTAATGCAGATGACCTGTAATTATTAATCATATCTGTAAAGCTTGGGATAGCGACCGAAACTACAATCGCGAATACTGTCATAGCTACCAACAACTCAATTAAAGTAAAGCCGCTTTGAGTCCGCTTTTTCCCATGAGTACTTATAAATCGCTTACGATGCATTATTTCCTCAATTTACTCATAACTTACGTTCACTCATCCGCCAAACATCTAGCAGTTAAAAGTCACCCAACGGTATAGTTAACAATTTAGCATTCTCACTTTCTTATCTCTATTAGCGACCGACAAGCGGCTTTTTCTGAGGGCTTAATGGTCTTCATTAGGGGAACTACTTCAAAGAGTAGAGATATGTATGAAGAATAAACAAGGGTTCACATTGCTTGAATTACTGATAGTACTCAATGTATTGGCAGTACTAGTGCTGATCGCAACATCAAGCTTTATTCCAATGATTCAAGAGACTCGCCTAAAAGCAGTAACCGAAGAGCTGTTTAATGCTGTTCAATTGACTCGTACAAATGCTATTACCCACAATCAAAGAGTAACCATGAGAAACCTCGGAAGTTGGGAGTTAGGCTGGGAGATTTTTCTGGATCCTGATAATGACGGTTTACGCAGTAACGATGAACACTTAATTCTCAAAAGAGAAGCCCTGAAGGAAGTGCAAATAACACCTAACTCGCCAGTAAAGGACTATATTTCTTTTATAAGCTCAGGTGAAAGCCGGAAAACAGGCTCGCCAATGGGGGCATTCCAGGCTGGAACACTACATGTCTGCGCTCAGGAAGTTCAGGCCGCACAGGCTCTAATCCTATCTAGAAGTGGGCGAATGCGGATTGAAAAGGCGGATATCGGCAACTGCCCCTAGTAAAGAAGTTGCAATTATCAACATTTAGAAAGGCGCTAGCGCAGCTCCTTGGGCAAAGAAAAGCGAATATTTTCCTCACGCCCATCCATCTCTTCTGGCACTGTGGCACCAAGCCGTTGCAATTTGCCAATCACCTCTTGCACCAGTACCTCTGGAGCCGAGGCACCGGCGGTGATGCCAATGGATTTTTTGCCTGTGAGCCAATCGGCATCAATATCAACAGCGCCGTCGATTAATTTGGCATCGGCACCACAGCGCTCGGCCAGTTCACGCAGGCGGTTGGAGTTGGAGCTATTAGGGCTGCCCACAACCAACACCAGGTCGCTCTCCAGAGAAAGTTGGCGGACAGCGTCCTGGCGGTTTTGGGTGGCGTAGCAGATATCATCCTTGCGCGGACCGCGGATGTTGGGAAAGCGCTGTCGCAAGGCATCGATTACCCGGGCAGTATCGTCCATGGATAAGGTGGTCTGGGTAACATATGCGAGATTATTCTCGTCATTCACCTTTAGCTTGGCCACATCCTCCTCGTCTTCGACCAAGTAGATAGCACCACCAGCAGTGCCATCATACTGACCCATAGTGCCCTCTACTTCCGGGTGTCCGGCGTGGCCGATTAGTATGCACTCGGCGCCATCACTGCTGAATTTGCTGACTTCGATATGCACCTTGGTAACCAGTGGGCAGGTGGCATCGAATACACGCAGGTTGCGATCTTCTGCTTCCCTTTGCACAGCTTTGGATACACCGTGGGCACTGAAAATAACGATAACATCATCGGGCACTTCCGACAGCTCGTCCACAAACACGGCACCGCGTTCGCGCAGGCTTTCCACCACAAACTTATTATGTACCACCTCGTGACGTACATAGATGGGCGCACCAAAGACATCTAAGGCACGGTTAACAATATCAATCGCGCGGTCGACACCGGCACAGAAGCCACGGGGATTAGCCAGTCGGATTTGCATTTTTACTTCAGCACTCTTTCGATAATCTATTCAACGGGTGAAAAATTGCCCTTATTGAATCGAATCCACTGCGATAATTTTTACGTGGAAGCTCAGTGTCTGCCCTGCCAGGGGGTGGTTGAAGTCAACGGTTACTTCATCTTCCTCAATCTCGCGAACTACACCGGGTAATTCACCACTTCCATTATCAAAGGAAACTACCAAGCCAGGCTCCAGTTCAATATCCGGAGCGAAGCTGTCGCGGCGCACCTTTTGCATATTGGCCGGATTACGCTGACCGAAGCCCAGCTCAGGGGGGATTTCGATTTCCGCCTCATCGCCAGCTTTGAGACCGAAGAGGGCTTTTTCAAAGCCTGGCAGCAGGCTGCCATCCCCCACACTAAAAGAAGCGGGATCGCCTTTGAAAGTGGAGTCCACCTCGGTACCGTCATCCAGCTTAAGGCTGAAGTGCAGAGTTACGCGGCTGTGCTCGCCGATAACGCTATTACTCATGGTTCGTTAAACTTCCGCGTTATTTTTTGTCTTGTCGCCGTCTTTTTCTGCAAAGAAAAGCAACTCTATAACCAGCATGGCCGCGCCGATACTGATACCCATATCCGCCACATTAAACACTGGGAAATGCCAACTGCCGTAGTACACGGAAATAAAGTCCCGCACATATCCCAGCAGAATGCGATCCCACAGATTTCCGAGAGCACCACCCAAAATCAGGGCCAGGGCACAGGGCTCCCAGCGCTTTAGCGCTGGCAAACGCCACAACCAGATAATCACAACAATGCTAAACACCATTGCGATCACACCAAAAAACCAGCGCTGCCAACCACCCGCATCAGACAGGAAGCTGAAAGCTGCACCGTAGTTTTCCGCATAGGTGAACTGCAGAAAGCCCGGAATAATTTGCACCGATGGGCCGTACATAAATTCGCCCACAGCCCAGACTTTAGTGGCAACATCCAGAACCACCACAGCCAGTGCCAGCCAATACCAGCGCCAGGGGTGGCCGAATAGCAGATTAGTCTTAGGCATAGCGCCTTACCTCGCCGTCACCAGCCACATTCTCTACACAGCGGCCGCAAATATCTGGGTAATCACTGTTTTCACCCACATCTGCACGATAGTGCCAGCAACGCTCACATTTGGGGTGATCCACTTTGCTCACACCAATTTTAAGACCTTCAAGCTCGGTGCTTTCAGCACCCGCCGCATCGCTGAGAGGCTGCACTGAAGTGGAAGAGCAAATCAATACAAAACGCAGTTCATTCTCCAACTCGAGCAATTTCTCGCGCAGATCATCATTGGCATACAGAGTAACTGCCGCCTGCAGAGACCCACCAATTGCTCCAGCAGCGCGCTGCTCCTCCAATACCTTGTTTACCGCCGTTTTCACTTCGGCCATTACAGCCCAATAGTCCGCACCTTTATCAGCTTCGGCTGACAGTTTGGGCAGCGGATACCACTCTTCGATAAACACGCTATCGGCATTATTACCAGGAATAAACTGCCACAACTCTTCCGCAGTGAAGCTGAGGATTGGGGCAATCCAGCGCACAAATGCCTGCACAATATGGTAGAGCGCGCTCTGTGCAGAGCGACGCGCGACACTATCTTCCTTGGTGGTGTACTGGCGGTCCTTGATGATATCCAGGTAGAAACCACCCATTTCAACCACGCAGAAGTTATGCAGTTTCTGGTAAATCTGGTGGAACTGGTAATTATCGTAGGCTGCCAGGATCTCATCCTGCAGGTGTGCAGCCTTATCCAGCGCCCAGCGATCTAGTGCCAGCAACTCTTCCTCCGGCAACAGGTCTTTTTGCGGATCGAAACCGGCCAGATTAGATAGGAAGAAACGGGCGGTATTGCGTAGGCGGCGATAAGAATCGGCGGTGCGTTTAAGGATTTCGTCGGAAACGGCCATTTCACCACTGAAGTCGGTGGCCGATACCCACAGGCGCAGTACATCTGCACCCAACTTATTAATTACATCCAGGGGAGCAACGGTATTGCCAATAGACTTCGACATCTTGCGCCCCTGCGCATCCACGGTGAAACCGTGGGTGAGTACCTGTCTATAAGGCGCGCAACCATTAATGGCGATAGAAGTCTTCAGGGAAGATTGGAACCAGCCGCGATGCTGGTCGGACCCTTCCAGATATAGATCGGCGGGGAAGCGCAGCCCTGCGCGGCGCTCCAACACCGCGTAATGGGTCACACCTGAGTCGAACCAGACATCGAGGGTGTCGGTAACCTTCTCGTAATGTTCCGCCTCATCACCCAGAAGATCCCGAGCATCCAGATCAAACCAGACATCCATACCCTTTTCGTCAACCAGGGCCGCCACTTTATCCATCAACGCAGGAGATTCCGGATGCAGCTCGTGGGTCTCTTTGTTCACGAACAAAGCGATAGGCACCCCCCAGGTGCGCTGGCGGGAAATACACCAGTCCGGGCTGCCATTGAGCATGGAGTCGATTCGTGCCTTACCCCAGCCGGGGATCCACAATACGTCATCGGCGGCTTTTTGCGCCTGATCCAGCAGGTCATTTTGCCGCATGCTGATAAACCACTGAGGAGTCGCACGGTAGATCAGCGGTGTCTTTGTTCGCCAGCAATGCGGGTAGCTGTGCTCCAGCTTGCCCTTATGCAGCAGCACACCGCGTTCCTCAAGTAATGCAACAATCTTGTCGTCTACTTTGTAGACATGCTCGCCAGCAAATAGCGGCACGCTGTCGCGATAAACACCATTATTATCAATGTAATTGAGGGTCTCGATACCGTAACGTTTGCCTACCAGGAAATCGTCCGGACCGTGGTCTGGGGCTGTATGTACACAGCCGGTTCCAGCATCGGTAGTGACATGATCACCCAGGACAATGGGCAGCAACTTGTCGTAGAAGGGGTGATGCACTTTCAAGTGCTCCAGAGCCGCGCCGCGAATGCGACCCACAACTTCTCCTTCGAAGCCTGCGCGGGCCAGTACTGCATCCTTTAAGGCTTCTGCGATCAACAGGCGGCGCTTGCCTGCCTGCACCACCACATATTCCAGTTCACCGTTTACGGAGACCGCTTGGCTCGAAGGCAAGGTCCAGGGTGTTGTAGTCCAGATCACCACCGACAGTGGGCCTTCTCCGGCGTGGCCACCAGAGGCATCGGCTATGGCCAGGTCCGCCTCTTCACTCACCGGGTAGCAAACGTCAATGGAATAGGAGACTTTATCTTGATACTCCACTTCCGCTTCCGCCAGCGCAGAACCACCCACCACACTCCAGTAGACCGGTTTGAAGCCGCGTGCAAGATGGCCATTTTTCACCACACGGCCGAGGGCGCGAATAATATCGCCCTCAAACTGGAAATCCATGGTGCGGTAGGGGTTGTCCCATTCGCCAAACACTCCCAGGCGTACAAAATCTTTCTTCTGCCCATCCACCTGCTTGGCGGCATATTCACGGCACTTCTGACGGAAAGTCTTGTGGTCCACCTTGCTGCCAGCTTTGCCAACTTTCTTCTCTACGCGGTGCTCAATCGGCAGGCCGTGGCAGTCCCAGCCAGGTACGTAGGGAGCATCGAAACCACTCAGGGTTTTCGACTTGATAATGATGTCTTTGAGAATCTTGTTAACTGAGTGACCAATATGAATATCGCCATTCGCATAGGGAGGGCCGTCGTGCAGGATAAATTGCTCGCACCCGGCACGCGCCTCGCGAATTTTTTCGTAGAGCTTGTTGTCCTGCCATTTTTTCAGAATTGCCGGCTCACGCTGCGGCAAATTGCCGCGCATGGGAAAATCGGTCTCAGGCAGATTCAGGGTCGCTTTATAATCAGTCATTGGGTGTCTACTTCAGCTCTAGTAGAAAAATAAATTAGGTCGTCTCAGTTTATTGGTGCGGTCTAGGATTTTGTTTAAACCACTGCCGGGCATTTTCAATATCTTCGGCGATACGAGCCTTGAGAATATCCAACGAGGCAAACTTCTCCTCGTTGCGCAACTTGTGGCAGAACTCCACGGCGAGCTCTCGCCCATAGAGATTGCCATTGAAATCAAACAGGTTCACCTCCAGCAGGGGGCGCGCGCCCTCGCCCTCTACAGTGGGACGAAATCCCACATTGGCCACGCCATCTATGTCTTGGCGCCCCGTAGCAAGCTCAGAACCATCTGTGGCAGTGGTGCGCACCGTATAAACGCCAACTAGCGGGGAGCGGTAACGCTGCAGGCGCACATTGGCCGTGGGCGCACCCAGCTGACGACCGAGTGAGCGCCCAGGCGCCACCCTGCCGGTAATCTTGTAGGGCCGCCCCAAGAGGGTTTCAGCCAGCTCAAAATCACCACCCTGCAGGGCTTCGCGAATACGGGTACTGCTCACCCTGGAGCCGCGTATCTCCATAGTCGCGGTATCTTCCACGGTAAAGCCATGCTGGGCGCCCATCGTTTGCAGGAGGCTATAGTCTCCACTGCGGTCGCAGCCAAAACGAAAATCATCGCCCACCACCAGATGGCGAATGCCCAGGCCATCAAGCAGTATCCGCTGGATAAATGCCTCAGCACTGAGGCCGCGCAGGGTATCGTTAAACTGCAGGCACAAGACTCGCTCCACACCCACATCGAACAGCGCCAGCACTTTTTCCTTAAAACGCATCAGCCTCGCGGGAGCCTGCTCGCCAGAGAAGAACTCGTGGGGCTGGGGTTCAAATATAATGGCTACCGAAGGAAGGCCCTGCTCAAGCGCACGCTGTTGCAACTGGGCAATGATCGCCTGATGACCAAAATGTACGCCGTCGAACGAGCCGATCGTTGCCACGCATCCTCGGTGGCGGGGGCGCAGGTTGTGCAACCCGCGAATTAGTTCGCGTTCCTGGGCCAAAACGATCTTCCCATCCTCATAAAATCGAGCCGCACAGTATAGCGGATTCCCACAGGGCGGCCAGTAGCGACTGGCCGCATACAATTCATGCCATATTGGCTTCTGTTCAAAGTTAACTGGTGGCGCGGAAGTGACGTGGGCGCAGGCCTGACACAAACAGGGTAAACAGGTAGGCCAAGCCCCCTGCGGCTACTATTACACCCATACGCCAGGCCCGTTCAAACCAGCCCCAGGCACTCCAACTTTCCCAGACGTGAAGGAGCCCCATCAGCACAGCGACCATCGCCAAATTCGCCGCTATCAACCGCAATAGGAATCGCCCCCAACCAGCCTCAGGCATGTAAACGTCATCCCGGCGCAAACCCTTGTACAGTAACCAGGCGTTGATTGCCGCCTGGCAGGCGGTAGCCAGCGCCAGTCCCATATGGCCGAGTTTAAAATAATGATTCAGCGGGATAACAAACAGAAGGCTCAGCACCATCTTGGCCGAAATTGCGATCAAGCCGAAACGCACCGGTGTATAGGTATCCTGACGGGCAAAATAGCCCGGCGCTAGCACTTTGATCAACATAAAAGCCAACAACCCCAAGGCGTAAGCTCGTAGGGACCAGGCCGCCATCTGCATATCTCTGGGCTGCATCTGGCCGTATTGGAATAGCGTGGTCAACAGCGGCTCAGCTAATACCACAAGGGCTACCGCCGCAGGCAGGGAGATAAGGGTAACGCTGCGCAGCGCCCAGTCGAGGGTATGGCGAAAGCGGCGCGGGTCTCCATCGCTGTGCAGACGAGACAAGCTCGGCAATATCACCGTTGCCACAGCCACACCAAACACCCCTAGCGGTAATTCGGTCAGGCGATCGGAAAAATACAACCAGGAGACACTGCCACTGGGCAGGAATGAAGCCAGCAGCGTATCCAATACCAAACTGATTTGAGTGACCGATACTCCAAAAATTGCCGGAGCCATCAGGCGCAGAATTTTGCGCACCCCCGGGTGGCTCCAATCCCACTTGGGCCTTGGCAATAACCCCTCACGCGCCAGAAAAGGCAGCTGAAACAGCAATTGCACCACTCCGGCCAAAAGCACACCCCAAGCCAAGGCCAGTATCTCCGGATCGAACCAAGCCGTACCTATAGTTGCCGCACCAATCAACACCAGATTCAACATAATTGGCGTCAGTGCCGGGATCGCAAAGCGATCAAAGCTGTTCAGAATAGCGCCGGTGAAACCCGCCAGGGAGATCAACATCAGGTAGGGGAAGGTAATTTGCAGCATGCCGGTGGCGAGCTCAAACTTTTCCCTTTCGCTCCCATCCCACCACCAGCCAAATGCAAAGATCCCTGTCACCAGAGGCGCGCACAATACGCCAAATAAAGTAACCAACAACAAAACACCGCCGAGTGCTCCCGCGACGCGATCATTGAGCTCTCGTGCTGCAGCAATGCCCCCCTTTTGGCGGTACTCCGCCAACACCGGCACAAATGCTTGGGCAAAGGCGCCCTCAGCAAACAAGCGGCGGAAAAAGTTAGGGATTTTAAACGCCACGAAAAAAGCATCGGCGGCATCCCCAGCCCCGGCAAAGCGCGCCAGGGCCATATCCCTGGCCAGGCCGGCAACCCGGGACAACATCGTTGCGGCCCCCACCACCGAGCTGCCGCGCAGGAGTCTGGATGTACCGGTTTTTTCGACGGGCTGGTCTTGGGTGGGCGGCGACTGGGGCAACGCTGTGACTCCTGGATTTGGGCGATATCTGCTGGCCGGCAAGTCTACCGCAATTCCACAAAAGTCATTGAGGGATGGATATCTTAATGCTCCTACGACCTGGAGCCCACGAGCCTATACTAGCTGTGAATTAGTGACGCGTCCCACGGAATCGGTGGCGCGGGGAGAAGACAGGATGACCATTAACGCTTTGATTATTGCCCTGGCACTGGCGATTGTGCTTTACATTGCGATAATGCGTGGCCCCCGCCCCCAGCGTGTGCGTGTCCGCGTAGATTCGCCCCGCGACCGGCGCTACCACCGCCTGAAATAACAGGACACACCGGTTGCCATCTTTCGCCACAATTGCGCAGCGATTTGCCACCACTGCGCCACGCCAGTGCCTCCTTGGAGCTTTTTAATAGCACTCAAACGGGCCACACACAGCCCCACCGAGTAAGAAGAAAGCCCCCAAGGAGAGTAAGCAATGAAAAAAACATTAATGGTTGCAGCCCTGACTTCCCTGATCGCCTCTGGTACCCAGGCGAATGAACTCAACGAATCAAAACTGACCCCGGCCAAGCAGGCCACGGTCTTTACCACGGCAGCCGTTGCCGGTGCCGCTGTAGGGGGCCCTGTCGGGTTTATCGCCGGCGCAATCGGTGGAGCCTGGCTCGGCGAACAGGTCAAGCAAGCAGAAGAGGCTGATATGCTGGCAACACAATTGACAGAGAGCCGTGCAGAGCTCAGCAACCTGGCACAGCAACTGGATGCGGCTCGACTGTCCGCGAATGATGCCAGCCAAGTGGCACTGGATTCATTACAGTTCCAGATGCTATTCACCACCGGAGAAGACGAACTCCAGACCACCCAGCTTCAACAGCTGAATGCCATGGCAGACTTCCTGAAACGCCATCCCCACCTGCAAATACAACTAGAGGGACACGCGGACCCACGGGGCAGCGATGGTTACAACAACGTGCTCTCTGACCAACGTGCCCTAAGTGTTGAACAGGCACTGATCTCCCTGGGCATTGACGCCTCCCGCATCAGCCGCCGCGCTATGGGCTCCACCTACTCGGAGGCCCCCAAGGGCGATGTCGACGCCTACGCCATGGAGCGCCGTGTAGATATCCGCTTTTCCTTACCGGAATCCATGGCCGGACACTTCTAACAACTGCTAAACAGCCGTGATGGACTACAAATCCTCTCGGCTGCGCAAGGTGACTTCAAATCGCTATTGCGCCTGTGGACTGATTAAAAATATGGCCACAAACTCTCCTCCGTGAAAGAAACCCTGTTGTGCTTGCGGGCCATTTGCGCCCGCCTTTTTGCCAATAAGCTGCTATTTCGTGCATGATTCTCCGCCACAAAGGAAGCAGCCGGAATCAGCCATGAGTGCAACTATCGCTATTGTCGAAGACGAGCGCGCCATCGCCGAAAATTACCGCGATGCATTGCGCCGCAGCGGTTATCGAGTCGATCTCTACAGCGCAAGAATTGAGGCCATGGAAGCTTTCCGGCAGCGACTGCCAGACCTGGCGGTAATCGACGTCGGGCTCGGCAGTGAAGTGGAAGGCGGTTTTGAGCTTTGCAGAGAGCTGCGCGCCATGGCCCCCAGTCTGCCAATCCTGTTTCTCACCGCCAGAGATTCCGAACTGGATATTATTTCGGGACTACGCCTCGGCGCAGACGACTATCTCACTAAGGATATCTCCCTGCCCCATATGCAGGCGCGTATCAATGCGCTGCTGCGACGGGTCAGCGTACTGCGCGACCAGAGCGATGAAGGGGAAAGCCTAACCCAGGGCAAGCTGGAATTGGATATTTCCCGGTTGCATTGCCACTGGGACGGAAGGGTAGTTGATCTCACTGTCACTGAATTCTGGATTGTCCACGCTCTAGCCAAGCGCCCCGGGCATGTGAAGTCCCGCAGTCAGTTGATGGAGGCCGCTCGGGTAGTTCTGGATGACAACACCATCACCTCCCACGTAAAGAGAATCCGCAAAAAATTTCAGGCCCTGGATAATGAATTCAACGCTATAGGTACAGCCTATGGCATGGGCTATCGCTGGCAGCTCTGATTGCCTCGGCAACATAGCAGCCGGTCTACAGCTTTTCGGGGACCCGTAGATGAAACTTCGCCGACAACTCCTATTGGTGAGCCTTGTGGCGCTGGCCCTGCCCTGGGCTGGGTGTCAGTATCTCCGTCAGGTGGATGCGGCACTGGCGCAGGGCCAACTACAGGCCCTTGAGGCCACAGCTGCTGCAATTGCCGCGCGCCTGGCCAGCGCACCAGAGTTAATCGCTCCCGATCCCGCACGCCATGCTAGACCGCCTGGCAGCCAGCTCTACTTAAACCCCCTCTCCCACCCTCCAGTTGTAGATGGTTACGGGGACGATTGGCGTCCCTGGGAGCTTACTCCCCGAGAACTGCTCAATGAGCAGCACATGCCCCAGGCCCGGATCACACTCGGGCAGTATGCTGATCAGATCTACCTACTGCTAACAGTAAGTGATGAGACCCCAGCCTACCGGGACCCTCGCACAAATCTGCTCGCCGGAGGGGATACCGTTGAACTGTTTACCAATGGGCGCCATTACCTGTTGCCAGTGGCGATCCGGGGGCCTGTCGAGGCCTTTTGGTACAATCCACGCGAAGGCAACTACCAACGCGAATTGCGCCTGCGCGGGCGCTGGACCACTTCACCGAAGGGGTATCAACTAGAGCTCAGCCTTCCCTACACACTCACACGTGACAGCCTGTCCATTCAAATACTCGACCGCACCAGTAGCAACGGTTCCCCACCAGTTCACAGTGCCAGCACCCTTCCCGCCGATGGCCTGCCAGGGCACTTAGTTGCCCTACTGCCCAAGCTGCAGGCGGAATTGGACCACTTTGCCCGCCCAGACCTGCGCTTGGCAGTCGTAGACAGCGAGGGATTCCTGCTCGCCAGTAACGACCAATCACAGGTGGCCATTGAGGAGCAGAGCACACCGCGGCCCTGGCTGCGCAGTTGGATTTATCGCAAACTGCTTGCCAGGGAAGAGCTACCAAAGCTACCCCAAAATGAACTGCCGCTAAGCAGTGGCATTGGACGTGATACAGCCGAGCAGTGGTTTGGCGGGCCACTACAGTCGCGTATAGGAGCAGTCAGTGTGCCCGTGATAACTCGGGCTGACGAAGTCGTAGAAAGGCCTCTACTGGGACGAGTGCTTGTGTTGCAGTCCGCTGAGGCTATGCAGTCGATGACCGATAGCGCCGCACACAGGTTATGGTTGATTAGCTGTGCGGCAGCAGCAACCGCACTGCTGTTTTTGCTCGGCTACGCCAGCTGGCTATCTTGGCGCATTCGCAAGCTGCACCGCGCTGCGCGCAATGCGGTCGACAGCAGTGGCAAATTGCGTGGCAACTTTCCCCTCTCCTCTGCCAGAGACGAACTGGGTGCACTTAACCGTGCCTTTGCCAGTCTGCTGGGCGAGCTAGATCAGTATCACCAATACCTGCGAACCCTCGCCAGTAAATTGTCCCACGAGTTGCGCACGCCTCTCGCGGTGGTGCGCTCTTCACTCGATAACCTCTCCACCGGCAAACTGGATGAAGACAGCCGCCGCTATGCCGAACGCGCACTGGATGGCAGTGCCCGCCTATCCGGCATCCTCAACAGCCTCTCTGCGGCCAGCAACCTGGAAGCCAGCATTCATCAGGCAGAGCGCGAGCGCTTTGACTTGGCGGACCTGCTGGAAGTTATGGTGCAGTGCTATGGCGACGCCCACCCCCGCCACCAATTTTCTCTGAAAAAGCCAAATGGAGAGCTTCGCTGTGAGGGCGCGCCGGAGCTACTGGCACAGCTTTTAGATAAGCTGGTAGACAATGCCTGTAGTTTCGCCCCAAAGCACAGTGAGATTCAGCTTGCAGTCTACAACGAAAAGGACGGCTACCTAATTAGTGTGAGTAACGACGGTCCATTGCTACCCAATGGCTATGCACACAAGCTGTTCGATTCCCTGGTATCTGTGCGTAAGGAAGGTGACAACGCTGGGCATTTGGGCCTTGGATTGCATATCGCTAAATTGATTGCTGACTTTCACCGAGCCCGTTTGGAGGCTCGAAATCGCACAGATAATAGCGGTGTGGAGTTCAACCTAAAACTGCCGACCCGCTAATCACGCACCAGCACAGGCAGACAAAGCGCAAGCTATCTGCCCAGATGGTTGACAAACAACCAGCTGTGGGGATAATGTCGCGTCCCGATCGGGCCCCAGGGCCTGTTAGTTACAGATTTATAGATTCCAGACAGGAGCAACCGGTGGCCAACTCACCTCAAGCGAAGAAACGCGCGCGCCAGAACGACAAGCGCCGCATGCATAACGCCAGTCTGCGCTCCATGGTGCGCACCTACATTAAGAAGGTAGTTGCGGCCATCGATGCAGGCGACGCTGAAAAAGCAAAAACTGCATACGCAGAAGCGGTTCCCGTTATCGACCGCATGGCAGACAAAGGTATTATTCACAAGAATAAAGCCGCTCGTCATAAGAGCCGCCTGAACGCTCAGGTTAAAACTCTCGCCGCCTAATTCTTTAGGTAGCAGACACAAAAAACCCCGCAATGCGGGGTTTTTTTATGTCTGAAAGCCAGCGCTTCTGCTAGAGCAAGATAAGATTATCTCTGTGTATCAACTCATCGTCATCACGATAGCCGAGCAACTCAACAAAGCGCTCCGATGACTGCCCGAGAATCCTGGCACTCTCGCTGCTGTCATAATTTACAAGACCACGGGCGATCTCATGACCCGCACCATCAAGACAGGAAACCAAGTCTCCCCGGTGAAAACGCCCCTGCACCGCAGTCACCCCCACCGATAGCAAACTCTTACCACCATCGCGCAATGCCCTCTCAGCACCACTATCGAGGGTGAGACTACCGCGCACCTGTAGCTGCCCAGCTAGCCAGCGCTTCCTCGCCGCCAAGGGGTCCGCCTCCGGAAGCAGGAGAGTTCCCAAATCCTCGCCCCTCCATACCCGCGTTACCACTCCCTCTCTGGCACCCCCAGCAATCACAGTGCAGGCACCGGAACGAGCCGCCAGTTGTGCCGCGCGCACTTTGGTGGTCATACCTCCTCGTCCCAGACCACTGCGGGAGTCCCCCGCCATCCCCAGTAGCCTCGGATCCAGCGCCGAGGCCTCACCAACAAGCTCCGCATCGGGGTTATCGCGAGGGTCTTCGGTAAAGAGCCCATCGGCATCAGTCAAAATCAACAAGGCATCCGCCTCGACAAGGTTAGCCACCAACGCCGCCAAGGTGTCGTTATCACCGAAACGTATTTCATCGGTTACGACGGTATCGTTTTCATTGACGATCGGCACAGCTCCCAATGAGAGTAGTGTTCGCAATGTACTGCGCGCATTGAGGTAACGAGTGCGGTTGGAGAGATCATCATGATCCAACAAAATCTGCGCGCTGCGTATATCGAAGAGACCGAAAGCCTGCTCATAGACCTGCACCAAATGGCTCTGCCCTATCGCAGCTGCGGCCTGCAACTGATGGATCGACTCCGGCCTGCGGTTCCAGCCGAGACGATCCATACCCGCGGCTACTGCCCCAGAAGAAACCAACACCACTTCAACACCCTGCTGGCGCAATTCGGCGATCTGTGCCACCCAGGCGCAGATCGCCGAATTATTGACGCCGCGACCGTTATCAGTAAGCAGGGCACTGCCAATTTTTACCACCCAGCGCTGCCCCTTAGAAAGTCCTCTACGGGACACTGATACGGAGCCCATACTTCCTCCCTGGACACCGGCCCCTAGGGGCCTATCGAATTATCATCACATTGCCGGTAAAGGGCCGAGCTGACAGAAATTCTGCGCGGCAGCACAGATTTGCCACCGGAAACATACGATTCAGGAGCGATACTCAATATCGACATCGTGATCGTCATCATCCCAGTCTTCGTCATCATCGACATGCCCCTTGGCAGCCCTGCGTTTGGCGCGATGGCTATCCCGAAGCTCCTCGATACGCTCGCGGGCTTCGCGCTGCATCTGACGCTGCGCCTCCAGTTCAGCCTCAGCCAATTCCGGATCGCGATTCTCCTGCTCTTGGCGCTCCTCCAGGTAATCCATCAAGCGGCCGCTAAGCACATCCGTACCCTCACCGCGAATAGCCGCCACCCGGAACACCGGCCCTTTCCAGCCCAGCGCATCCACAACCGACTGACAGCGCTCTTCCAGTTCAGCAGCAGGCACCAGGTCAGTCTTATTCAGTACCAACCAGCGCTCTCGACCCGCCAGAGTATCGCTAAAACTAGCCAGTTCACGCTCGATAGCGCGGGCGTTCTCCACTGGGTCCGAACTATCAAATGGCGCCAGGTCTACCAAATGCAGGAGCACCCGGCAGCGAGTCAAATGCTTGAGGAAACGAATACCCAGGCCTGCCCCTTCAGCCGCCCCCTCAATCAAACCCGGAATATCGGCAATCACAAAACTGCGATGCCGCTGTACCTGTACCACGCCTAGGTTTGGCACCAAGGTCGTGAAGGGATAGTTGGCAACCTTGGGCTTGGCCGCCGATACCGCCCGAATAAACGTGGACTTGCCAGCATTGGGCAGCCCCAACATCCCCACATCTGCAAGCACCTTCAACTCCAACTTCAGGCTGCGAAGCTCACCCTCGCTACCATTGGTGGTCTGGCGAGGGGCTCGGTTAGTACTCGATTTAAAGCGCGTATTACCCAAACCGTGAAAGCCCCCCTGGGCGACCAGCAGACGCTCACCGGCTCGGGTCATGTCACCAACAGCTTCACCGGTATCCACATCGATTACTGTGGTGCCCACAGGCACTTTAAGAACAAGGTCTTCCCCTTTGGCCCCAGTACAGTTACGCCCGCGGCCAGGCTGGCCGCTCTCAGCGGCGTAACGGGGCTGGTAGCGGTAATCTACCAGAGTGTTGAGGGAATCATCGGCCTCCAGGTAGACGGAACCGCCATCACCGCCGTCACCGCCGTCCGGACCACCCTTCTCTACAAACTTTTCCCTGCGGAAACTCAGGCAGCCATTGCCGCCTTTACCCGCCTGCACAAATATGGGCGCCTCATCGACAAACTTCATAATCACTCCACCGCCACAGCGGTTGTCTCATCCGGTGCGCACATACACACACCTACCATCATATTCATCATACCAGCCGACAAGCCGCCACTCGCAGGCATCTGCCGCCCCAACTTCCCACCACCCTCTATTAGGGCTGCCCCAACAAAAAAGCCCCGCAATAGCGGGGCTTTTTATGAAGCTAGGGCTTGCGACCGCTTAAGCAGTTTCGATAGAAACGAACTTGCGGTTGTTGGGGCCTTTAACTTCAAACTTCACAACGCCGTCCGCAGTGGCGAACAGGGTGTGATCTTTGCCCATACCAACGTTAACACCAGCGTGGAACTTGGTGCCACGTTGACGAACGATGATGTTGCCTGCCGCTACAGCTTGGCCGCCAAAGCGCTTCACGCCCAGGCGTTTACTCTCGGAATCGCGACCATTTCGCGTACTACCGCCAGCTTTCTTATGTGCCATGAGTCGTTACTCCTCTCTTATGCCTTGATGCCAGTGATTTTAACTTCGGTGTACCACTGACGGTGGCCCTGGCGCTTCATGGAGTGCTTACGACGGCGGAATTTGATGATCTTCACTTTCTCGCCGCGGCCGTGGCTTACCACTTCAGCAGATACTTTAGCGCCGTCTACAACGGGAGCGCCGATGTTGATTTTGTCGCCATCAACGACCATCAGCACTTTGTCGAAATCGATGGTTTCGCCAGTAGCTACTTCCAGCTTTTCCAGGCGAAGTACTTCGCCTTCTTCTACACGGTGTTGCTTACCACCGCTCTCAATAACAGCGTACATATTTCTATGCTCCGGTATGGACGACACGAAGCAGCGGGAGGACTGTCGAGTCACTGCTCCGCATTTCGGGAGCTTGCGCCGTGTTGTTTAACATCTATTTCGCCGGCGGCACCAGCAACAGTAAAGCCGCGGAGCCCGCAATCGACGGGGCGCAGATTCTAATCAATTCGCCGGGTTGATACAATAGCGGCCCTCTGCCGCCCGAGCCTTCGGGGGCGCCTGTCTAGTCGTATTAAGGAACTCTCAAATGCTGCCTTTTCACCGGGTCGCCGCCGAAGACTTTGCCGCGGTCAACCAGCGTATTCTCGACCAACTGCACTCGGATGTCCCCCTGGTGGAAAATATAGGCCACTACTTGGTTGAGGCCGGCGGCAAACGCCTGCGACCCCTGCTGGTGCTGCTATGTGCCAGGGCCTGCAACTACCAAGATGAGGGCCATATTGATCTGGCCACCATTATCGAATTTATCCACACCGCCACCCTGCTACACGATGATGTGGTGGACACCTCCGATATGCGCCGCGGCCGCCTTACCGCCAATGCCAAATGGGGCAATGCACCCAGCGTCCTGGTGGGAGACTTTCTATACTCCCGTGCCTTCCAGATGATGATTGCCCTACAGGACATGCGCATCATGGCAATCCTTTCTGATACCACCAATACCATTGCCGAAGGTGAAGTACAGCAGCTGGTAAACGCCGGCGACCCAGAGGTCAGCGAAGAAAACTACTTCAGTGTAATTTACAAGAAAACCGGAGCGTTGTTCGAAGCGGCCTGTGAGACCGCCGCCGTTTTGGCCGACTGTTCCGCCGAGGAACAAAATGCCCTGAAACTGTATGGACGCCATTTAGGCCTCGCATTCCAGCTGGTGGATGACGCCCTGGATTATCGAGGCAACCCGGAAGAACTAGGCAAAAATGTCGGCGACGATCTTGCGGAGGGCAAGCCCACACTTCCCCTGATCTACACCATGGCCAATGGCAGCCAAAACCAGGTGGCTCTGGTAAAGGAGGCGATTGAACAGCGCAGTGCAGCAAAACTGGTAGAAATTGTCGAGGCTATTGAGGCCTGCGGAGCACTGGATTACACCATGGAGCGGGCCCGCGCTGCCGTGGAGGATGCCAAAGCTCAGTTGGATTTCCTACCCGAGAGTGATCAAAAAACCGCACTACAACAACTAGCTAGCTTTGCCGTGGAGAGAAATGTCTAGCAAGCTCGGAGTATCGTCCTATCCCTAGATACGAGAAGGCCAGATGTCGTAAACCAGCACCCATTAAAAAAGCCCCATAAAATGGGGCTTTTTTAATTTCAAGGTGGCAGCTCATGAAGCCTATCCAGAGCTGATCAGGAAATCACGAACGAATCAGCTTTAGTAGCTCTTCGGTCTTCTCACGCATCAAAGCCTTATCCCCGCGGGACTCAACATTGAGGCGAATCACGGGTTCAGTATTGGACATGCGTAAATTAAAGCGCCACTCGGCATAAGCCACGCTCAGGCCATCCACATGCTCGACACTGAGTGCATCTGCACCATACTTTTCCTCTGCAGCTTTAATAACCGCTGCCGCATCCTGCACCTTGGAGTTGATCTCACCCGAGCAAGGGAAAGCCGCCATGCGCTCCCCGACCAACTGGGACAGAGTCTTACCGCTTCGACTGACCAGCTCCGCCACCAACAACCAGGGGATCATGCCACTATCGCAGTAGGCGAAGCCACGGAAATAATGGTGTGCACTCATCTCACCACCATAAATGGCATCTTCTTTGCGCATGCGCTCCTTGATAAAGGCATGGCCAGTTTTACTTTGAACCGGCTCACCCCCAGCAGCACGCACAATAGCTTCCGTATTCCACAGCAGGCGCGGATCGTGGACCACTTTGGCGCCTTTGTGCTTGACCAGAAAGGCCTCGGCAAGCAGGCCGACCACATAGTAGCCCTCGATAAAATCACCGTTTTCATCGAAGAAAAAACAGCGGTCAAAATCTCCATCCCAGGCAATACCAAAGTCGGCGCCACTCTCACGCACCGCCTCTGCAGTAGAGGCACGGTTTTCCGGTAGGATTGGGTTGGGGATACCGTTGGGGAAATTCCCATCTGGCTGATGGTGAACCCGCACAAACTCAAAAGGCAAGTGAGGGGCTAGCGCATCGACAACTGCACCTGCACCACCATTGCCCGCATTCACTACCAGCTTCAAAGGCTTCAGCGCTTTACTATCAACATAACCCAGTAAGTGCTCAACAAAAGCCGGCCTGTGTTCAAAGCTCTGCAGTTCACCGCGCTCTGCAACAGGAGCAAAGTGGTTTTCCTCTGCCAGGCGCTTGACTTCCAATAACCCGGTATCCCCACTAATCGGCCTACTACCCGCGCGAACAAACTTCATGCCATTGTAATTCATGGGGTTATGGCTGGCGGTAACACAGATACCGCCATCAAAATCACCATGGAAAGTAGCGAAATACACTTCTTCGGTGCCGCATTCACCAATGTGGAAGACATCGGTACCAGCGTCGCGCAAACCGTTCACCAGGGCATCCGTCAGCTCACCACTGGTAAGTCGAATATCATGACCAACCACAACACGTTTCGCCCCCAGAAATTGGGCAAATGCCCGCCCCACCCGATAAGCCACTTCGGTATTCAGCTCATCAGGCACGCGGCCACGCAAATCATAGGCTTTAAAGCAGGTCAGCTCTGACACTTATTTTTTCTCCTCGGCAGCCTGTTCCGGCAGATACACACTTTCAAAGACGTGGTTAGTGGCCTCAATAAACCCTTCCACAGAGCCACAGTCAAAGCGCCGCCCCTTAAAAGCGTAAGCAAGAACACAGCCCTGGCGCGCCTGGGTCAGCAACGCATCGGTAATTTGCACTTCTCCATTTTTGCCCGGCGGGGTATCGCGGATGAGATCAAAAATATCTGGAGTGAGAATATAGCGGCCTATGATTGCCTTATTGCTTGGCGCATCTTCAGCGGCCGGCTTTTCCACCATATCCGTTACCTGGTATAGGCCCGGCTTGATTTCATTGCCGGCAATCACACCGAATTTATGAATCTGCTCCATAGGCACTTCTTCGACGGCCACAATGCTGCAGCGAAACTGCTTGTAAAGCTGCACCATCTGCGAAAGTACACCAAGGTCATTATTCAGACACAGGTCATCCGCCAAAACTACCCCAAATGGCTCATCCCCTACTAGGCGGCGTCCCTGTAATATCGCATCGCCCAAACCACGCATTTCACCTTGGCGGGTATAAGAAAAGCTGGCACTGTCAATCACCTTCCGAACAGAGTCCAAATAACGCTCTTTACCTGTCCCGGCAATTTGGTGCTCCAGCTCGTAATTGGTATCGAAGTGGTCCTCAATAGCGCGCTTACCGCGCCCAGTAACGAAACCTATCTCTGTCAGGCCGGCTTCGATGGCCTCTTCTACCCCATACTGCACCAACGGCTTGTTCACCAATGGCAACATTTCCTTCGGCATCGCCTTGGTGGCTGGCAGGAAACGGGTGCCGTAACCGGCAACCGGGAATAAACATTTTTTGAGCATTATGCTCCCCCATGAACTTAAAACGAGCGCTCCCCCGCTCCCGGCGGGAACCTAACATAGCTAAAAAGAGAGTTCACTTACAAAGGATGGCGTCAAATTCCCTCAATGTGTCAGCGCTCTACACAAATGATCATATAAGATGTTGTGAAGGTAATTACTACGACAGTCACAAAAATAATTTTGACTGACTGGACAAGCGACACACAGCGCTTAGAATGCCCGCTCTTACAAAAACGCTCAACATGAGTTGCGTAACCACCCAAAGCCGGGGAGAAGATGAGTAATTTTGTTCAAAAAAGTAGCTACAACAGAGAGGAGCTACTGACCTGCTCCAGCGGAGAGATGTTTGGTCCAGGCAACGCACAATTGCCCGCCCCCAACATGCTGATGTTGGACCGTATCACCCATATATCAAAAGAGGGGGGAGCATATGATAAGGGTGAAGTCATCGCCGAGCTGGATATACACCCCGACCTCTGGTTTTTTGATTGCCACTTTCCCGGTGACCCGGTAATGCCCGGGTGCTTGGGGCTCGATGCCATGTGGCAGCTCCTAGGCTACTTTTTGGCCTGGAAGGGTAATCCCGGGCATGGCCGTGCCCTCGGCTGTGGGGAGGTAAAGTTTACCGGTCAAATTTTACCTACCAGCAAGAAGGTAACCTACCACATTCAATTGAGTCGGCTTGTTGAACGAAAGCTGGTTATGGGTATTGGCGATGGTACTGTGTCAGTGGATGGGCGTGAAATCTACACTGCAAAAGACCTTCGCGTTGGTTTATTTACTCGTACTGATAACTTTTAACTTTATAAAGCTCAGGCGGGCAAAACTTTAAAGGCCTTTACTACCAAGTACTGTTGGAGATCACTATGCGTCGGGTAGTCATTACCGGGATGGGCATCACATCCTGTATCGGTACCAATACAAAAGAAGTTACCGATTCACTAAGAGCAGGCCGCAGCGGTATCCGCTTCCAGGAGGAGTACAAAGAGCTAGGCCTGCGTAGCCAGGTTGCAGGCCCTGTGGATATCGATTTCAAAGAACATATAGACCGCAAGCAACTGCGCTTTATGGGAGATGCTGCCGCCTATGCTTACATCGCCATGCGAGAGGCAATCGAAATGTCCGGCTTGGAGGAGAAAGACATCTCCAACCCTCGAACCGGCATTGTGATGGGTTCCGGCGGCACCTCCACCCAAAATATTATTGATGCCGCACACACGCTCAAGGAAAAGGGGGTTCGCCGTGTCGGCGCCTACCGAGTTCCCCAGGTGATGAACAGCACCGTTTCAGCCTGCTTATCCACACCCTATAAAATCAAAGGTGTGAACTACAGCATCTCCTCCGCCTGTGCCACAAGTGCCCACTGCATCGGCAACGGTGCCGAACTGATTCAGATGGGCAAACAGGATATTGTCTTCGCCGGTGGCGGTGAGGAACTGGCCTGGAGTCTCACGCACCTGTTCGACGCCATGGGCGCCCTATCGAGCAAGTTTAACGACGACCCCACTAAGGCCTCACGCCCCTACGATGCCGATCGGGATGGTTTTGTTATCGCCGGTGGTGGTGGCTGTCTGATTCTGGAAGAAATGGACCATGCACTCGCCCGCGGCGCAACCATTTACGCCGAACTCACTGGCTACGGCGCAACTTCTGATGGATACGATATGGTGGCCCCGAGTGGAGAAGGCGCAGTGCGCTGCATGAAGCAAGCCCTAGCGGGCATGGATGGCAATGGGCTGCAAGGCGGTGTGGACTACATCAACACCCACGGCACCTCAACCCCGGTCGGCGATATCGCTGAGCTAAAAGCCATGAGCGAAGTCTTTGCCGGCAAAGTGCCCGCATTTGCCTCCACCAAGTCTCTAACCGGACACTCCCTCGGCGCTGCCGGCGTGCAGGAGGCCATCTACAGTCTGCTAATGATGCAAAATAACTTTATTGCCGCTTCCGCCAATGTGGAGCACCGGGACCCAGAAGCGGAAGGGATGGATCTAGTTACTGAATTGCGCGAGTGCGAGATTAAGCGTGCCATGTCCAACAGCTTTGGTTTCGGTGGTACCAACGCTTGCCTAATTTTCGATAAAGTTTAAAGCCGTTATCTTGATCCAAATAAAAAGGGCGCCAATGTGGCGCCCTTTTTATAATCGCTTATAGAGCTATTCCTGCATCTCCGCGTCCAGACGCTCCAGCCACAGCTCCACCTGCCTAGTGAGACCTTGACGCCAGCTATGCTGCTGTATGCCAAAGACATCGCGCAACTTACCACAGGCCAACACCACCCCCCGGTTCTGGTCCGGCCCGGTTTCCAGTGCGCTGAATTGTGCGAACCTGCCCTCGTCGTAGAGTGACTGGGCTCGCTCCACAACCTCAAGGGCAAACTCCACCGCAGTACAGTCATCCGAGCTGCCGTAGTGATAGATCCCTCTAGCCTCAGCACCACTGGCTAGTTGCTGCGCCACTGCAACTGCAACACGAGCCAGATCCAGGGCCGTGACCGGGTTACCGCTATTACAGCCATCCAGTGTGACCGGCTCACCCGTCACAAAACCCCGTAACACCCGCCCCAGCAGAGCATCAGGATTGCTATCCACCATCCAGCCAAAACGCAGAACTGTCAGATTCTCTAATTCTGATAAGGCTTCCTCACAAGCCAGCCATTGCCGCCCACTGTGAGATTGAGGTGCAGCTACCTCATCCTCATCGTATTTCCTCGGTTCACCACCGGCAAAGACCGCATAGGAAGAGAGGTGAATAACATGCTGACAGGAGCACTGTGCCAATGACTCAGCAATCTCTAGGGCTTCCGGCATACCCTGGTCATCCGCGCATGCCGACGCATTAATGACAATAGAGGCGGGGCGCAACTTATCGAGTTCTGCGGGTGCAAGCAGCTGTATACGGAAACCAGCACGCTGCAGGCGTTTCTGCAGCGCGCTATCGATATCGTTTCCGGCGCGAATTAGCGCAACCCGATCCGGCTTATATCCGGTATGTAGATCAGACACAGGACAGGCCTGTTTTAGAAGGGGATATCGTCGTCAAAGCTATTATCAAAACCACCGGCAGGGCCCTGGCTTTGCTGCTGCGCAGGTTGCTGTTGGTTACTGGGAGCCGGGCGCCCCTGATTACCCTGCTGATAGCCACCTTGCTGGAAACCGCCCTGCTGTTCGTAACCGCCTTGCTGACCGCCCATCTGGCTCCCCATAGCTGCACCTGCCGCACCCATTGCGGCACCGCCCATACCCTGACCGAAACCGCCCTGCTCTCCGCGACCATCCAGCATTTGCATTTCGCTGGCAACAATCTCCGTAGTGTAGCGATCCTGACCAGTATTCTTATCCTGCCATTTACGCGTGCGCAGCGAACCTTCTACATAGACCTTTGCACCTTTACGTAAATACTCACCGGCAATCTCTGCCAAGCGGTTGAAAAATACTACGCGGTGCCATTCAGTGCGCTCCTGCTGCTGGCCAGTCTGCTTATCCTTCCAGCTCTCGCTGGTGGCTAAGCTGATATTGGTAACCGCACCACCGCTCGGCATATATTTGGTTTCCGGGTCATTACCCAGATTGCCAATTAAGATTACTTTGTTGATACCCCTGGCCATGGCCCTCTCCTCTCTTCGACCCGGGTCCCACCCGGAGCACTAATCATTCAATATTAAATTTCAGGTACGGTTTCACTCGTACTCTGAGTATGTAAGCACGCAGCCACTTACAGCTGCAGACAGTGTATTTTTATACAGCAGCATACAACAGACACCCACTGTTAGTAAGCGCTACCCTCACGGATGTCGGAGAGCCGCTCGCGCAGAGCCCACCAAAGCAGTATCCAAATTGCCACTACAGCAAAACCGAGCCCCGCTACAGCACTGGTGCCACCGAGTCCATACAGATATCCACCCAGACTGCCGCCGACAAAGGTGCCAAAAAACTGTAGCGTCGCATACAGGCCCGAAGCTGCCCCACGGGCATCCTCCGGGGCTTTGCGAGTCAACTGGGCCGGCAGCAGGGCCTCCAACAGATTGAAGCCCACAAAGAAAATACTCAGCAGCAGTACAACTGTTATTGTTCCATTCATCGGCAGTAACGCCGCGCTGCCAGCAACCAGAGCAAGCGCCGCCAGGTTCAGCGCAAGCGGCACTTTGCCAGTGCGCTCGGCCATTCGCATTAAGGGCAGCATAATGATAAAGGTGCCCAGCATTAGTGGACCATAAAGTTTCCAGTGCTCATCCGCCGGCCAATCCAGGCGATCGACTAGCACCAGTGGCAATGCCACAAACAGCGCCGTCAATAGTAAGTGAGAAAAGAAGGCCCCGCTGACCAGGCGCCAAGTCAGGCCACTACCCAATACTTTGCGGAAACCGCCCTTAAATACCGCAGGGCGCTTTGCTACTTGAGGTGTTGGCACCACCCGCCATACCAGCAACATGCCGAGTACGGCCAGTACTGCTGTCAGCCAGAAAATGGCTGGCAGTCCGCCAACACCCGCGAGTGCCGGGCCCAGTATTACCGCCAACATAAAGGCCACACCGATCGAGGCCCCGATCACGGCCATGGCAATGCCGCGCTTCTCATCCCGGGTCAAATCAGCCACCAGCGCCATCACTGCGGCAGCGATCGCTCCACACCCCTGTAACACCCGGCCGACAATCAGCCCATATACGGAATCTGTCTGAGCAGCGACGATACTGCCTAGGGCGAATAGCGCCAGGCCGGTATAAATTACGGGTTTTCGGCCCCAGCGATCAGACAGGAGTCCCAGCGGAATCTGCAATAAGGCCTGACTCAAACCGTAGGCACCCATGGCCAACCCCAGCAGCATCGGAGTGCTATCACGATAACCTTCACCGTACACCGTGAGCACCGGCAGCACCATAAACAGGCCGAGCATGCGAAACACATAAAGGGAAGCCAGCCCACCCAGGGCTCGGCGCTCAATAGAATTCATGCAGCTCCCGGAACAGCGTCAAAGTGGGCGCGCATTGTACAGCGAGTGAGCGCCGGGCTGTAGTGGGAGCAGTACAACTTTCGCGGAGATCTAGCCTCGACCATAGTCGTCATCGAAACGGACTATATCGTCCTCACCCAGGTAGCTGCCGGACTGCACCTCGATCAGCTCCAGAGGGATGGTGCCGGGATTTTCCAGCCGGTGCGTCACCCCCAGGGGGATATAGGTGGATTGATTCTCGGTAACCAGCAGCTCTTCATCACCGCGGGTCACCCTTGCGGTGCCACGCACTACAATCCAGTGCTCCGCGCGGTGGTGGTGCATCTGCAGTGAAAGCTGTTGTCCAGGCTTAACCACGATGCGTTTTACCTGAAAACGCGGACCCGCATCGATAGAGTCGTAGTAGCCCCAAGGTCTATACACCTTGCGGTGTCGCTGGGCCTCGCTGCGGCCGGAGCGCTTGAGGCTCCCCACCAGTTTTTTCACCTCCTGAACCCGCTGTTTGTCAGCAATCAGCAGGGCGTCGTCGGTATCCACCACCACCAGGTCCTCTACACCGAGTAAACTGACCAAGCGACTCTCCGCACGCACCAGGCAACCGCTGCTGTCTTCCTGCAACACATCTCCTTGCAGCAGGTTGTCGTCGCCATCCCGCTCGGCCAGCTCCCACAAACCCAGCCAGGAGCCCACATCGCTCCAGCCAGCATCCATAGGCACTACAGCCGCCGACTCCGTAGGCTCCATAACCGCATAATCCACAGATTCATCGGCACAAGCGGCGAAGGCCTCTCTATCCACCCGGGTAAAGTCGAGATCTCGAGCGGCCTGCTCATAGGCTGTGCGACAGGCACCGAGAATATCCTCTCGATGCTGGCCCAGTTCCTCCAGATAACGGGAAGCGCGGAACAGGAACATACCGCTATTCCAGGAATAACCGCCATCGGCCAGATAGGACTCAGCTGTCTCGGCATCAGGCTTTTCAACAAATTCTGCGACTGCCCAGGCACCAGCAGAAAGCCCTTCTCCGCGGCGGATATAACCGTAACCGGTCTCAGCTCTTGTCGGAACAATACCAAAAGTCACCAAATGTCCCTGCTCAGCTAATGCCCGGGCAGGCTTGAGTGCCTCCTGAAAGGCCGCCACATCGGCCACCGCGTGGTCCGCCGGCAGTATCAGTAGCAAGGGGTCTTCACCAGATTCAAGCGCTGCTAGGGCCGCCAGAGCGATAGCGGGTGCCGTATTGCGCGCACAGGGCTCCAGTAAAATAGATTGGGCACCGTGACCAATCTCGCGCAACTGCTCCGCTGCAGCAAAGCGATGCTCCTCATTGCACACTAAAATCGGAGCCTGTAGCTGTGCCACGCCTTCCAACCGCCTCGCGGTGGCCTGCAACATGGTTTCTTCACCTGTTAGCGGCAAAAATTGCTTTGGGTAGGTTTCCCGGGACAGTGGCCACAGGCGCGAGCCAGTGCCGCCACAAAGAATTACAGGGATCATCAGCGCTTTCTGTTCATCGGTTGGTTTTTTGCGGTAGACGATTTTGGCACATTGGGTCGCGAGTTTATACTCGGCTGTTTTCCCGGCACCGCAGTTGTGATCGCCCCGTGCGGAGCAAGTCCGTGGCCCGGCCCAGTATTAGCAGCAATATAGGTAGAGCGTGGACACGATTTATGTGAGGGGTGCTCGCACCCACAACCTGAAAAATATCGATCTGGACATCCCCCGCGACAAGCTGATCGTGATAACCGGACTGTCTGGTTCCGGTAAATCCTCCCTGGCCTTTGACACCCTTTACGCTGAAGGCCAGCGCCGCTATGTGGAATCCCTGTCCACCTATGCACGGCAATTCCTATCGATGATGGAAAAGCCGGATGTGGATACTGTTGAGGGACTGTCGCCGGCCATCTCCATTGAGCAGAAGTCCACCTCCCACAACCCGCGCTCCACCGTAGGCACCATTACTGAGATTTACGACTACCTCAGACTGCTGTTCGCCCGTGTCGGCGAACCGCGCTGCCCTGAACACGACGAACCGCTACAGGCCCAGACCGTGAGCCAGATGGTGGATCAGGTACTGACCCTGCCGGAGGGCACTAAGCTGATGCTACTGGCACCCGTAGTACGCGACCGCAAGGGCGAGCACCAGCATGTATTTGAACAGCTGCGCCGTGACGGCTTCGTTCGAGCACGTATCGATGGCGTTATCTGTGATCTGGATGACACGCCCAAGCTGGACAAGCGACGCAAGCACACCGTAGAGGTTGTGGTAGACCGCTTTAAGGTGCGCGATGACCTGCAGTTACGCCTGGCGGAGTCCTTCGAAACTGCTTTGAATCTCACCGATGGCATCGCTTCCATCAGCTTTATGGATGGTGACCAGGAAGACCGACTTTTTTCCGCACGCCACGCCTGCCCCGTCTGTGACTATTCACTGGACGAACTGGAACCGCGCCTGTTTTCCTTCAACAACCCGGCCGGCGCCTGCCCCAGTTGCGACGGCCTGGGGGTTAAGCAGTTCTTTGATGAGGATAAGGTGATTCTCGACCCAGAGAGCAGCATCTCCGAGGGTGCTATTCGCGGTTGGGACAGACGCAACATCTACTACTATCACATGCTCGACTCCCTCGCCGAGCACTACGGCTTCGATCTGGACAAACCCTGGAAGAAACTACGCAAGGGGCACCGCAAGATCATTTTACAGGGCAGTGGCGATGAGGAAATCGACTTCAGCTATGTGAATGATCGCGGCGATGTTACCGTGCGGCAGCACACTTTCGAGGGCATTATTCCCAACTTCCAACGCCGTTATCGGGACACCGAATCCCAATCTGTACGCGAAGAACTGGCCAAATACCTGAGCACACAAAAATGCCCTGAGTGCCATGGCACCCGACTGCGCCGCGAGGCCCGTCATATCTTTGTGGACAATCGCACCCTGGCACAGATTACCGAGCTGCCCGTCGGCGATGCTTTCAACTATTTTGATCACGAGCTGACCTTCAGAGGTGCCCAAAAAGAAATTGCCGATAAAATTCTTAAAGAGCTGCGCGATCGCTTTCGCTTCCTGGTAGATGTGGGGCTCAACTACCTAACTCTGAATCGCAGCGCAGAAACTCTATCTGGCGGTGAGGCACAGCGGATTCGCTTGGCCAGCCAGATCGGGGCCGGCCTGGTGGGCGTAATGTATATCCTCGACGAGCCTTCTATTGGCTTACACCAACGGGACAACGAACGCCTACTTAACACTCTTACCCATCTACGCGATATCGGTAACACAGTCATTGTCGTTGAGCACGATGAGGACGCTATCCGCAGTGCCGACTTTATTGTCGATATAGGCCCCGGTGCCGGTGTTCATGGTGGCGAAGTAGTCGCGGCTGGTACCGCGGATAAAATCACCAAATGTAAAAAATCTCTCACCGGACAATACCTGTCCGGAAAAAAGAAAATTGCTGTACCGGAAGAGCGCTATATCCCCAACGAGGACTATATGCTGCGCCTCGAAGGTGCCAGCGGCAACAATTTGCAAAACGTAGACCTGGAAATCCCCGTAGGCCTCTTTACCTGTGTCACTGGTGTCTCGGGCTCTGGTAAATCTACCCTAATCAATACCACCCTCTACCCTCTTGCTGCCACAGCACTCAATAAAGCCACCACCTTGAAGGCCTCCCCATATGAGTCCGTTCATGGGTTAGAGCATTTCGATAAATGTGTGGATATCGATCAGAGCCCTATAGGCCGCACCCCAAGGTCTAATCCGGCCACCTACACAGGTATTTTTACCCCGATTCGAGAGCTATTTGCCGGTACCCAGGAAGCGCGTTCACGTGGCTACAAGCCAGGCCGTTTCAGCTTTAATGTAAAAGGTGGTCGCTGTGAGGCTTGTCAGGGCGACGGTGTGATCAAAGTCGAAATGCATTTTCTACCGGATATCTATGTGCCCTGCGACACCTGCCATGGTAAACGGTACAACCGCGAAACCCTGGAAGTACATTACAAAGGCAAAAATATCCACGAGGTATTGGAAATGACAGTGGAAGATGCGCGAGAGTTTTTTGACCCCGTGCCCGCAATTGCCAAGAAATTACAAACCCTGATGGATGTCGGTCTCTCCTATATCAAACTTGGCCAGGCGGCCACCACACTTTCCGGCGGCGAAGCACAGCGAGTAAAACTCTCCCGTGAACTGTCCAAGCGCGACACCGGCCAAACCTTGTATATCCTTGACGAACCCACCACTGGCCTGCATTTTGCCGACATCCAATTATTACTGGATGTCTTACATCGCCTGCGCGATCACGGCAATACCATCGTGGTTATCGAACACAATCTGGACGTCATTAAAACTGCCGACTGGATTGTGGACCTGGGCCCGGAAGGCGGCTCCGGTGGAGGACAGATTATTGCAGCAGGGACTCCAGAGGATGTGGCAGAAATGAAAGTTTCTCATACAGGGCGTTTCCTTAAACCCATGCTTGGATAAATTGATGGCCAGAACGCTTGGCCCCCTCGGCACTTTTCTGGCAAATCTCTATGCTGCTCTTAAAAGACTCTAAGTATTTTGTCTTGCTTCAGGGGGGCTATCCCCCTGAAGCAAGAGAAGTGCCTCTGTGAATTACTCGAAGGCTCCCCTTACCTTTTAAAGACCTAAACAAATGAATTTTCTCAATAAAGAAAGGCTCAACTTAATAATTGCATTATGCGCAATTTTAATTTCTATAGCCTCTTTTTATGCCACTTATCTGCAAGCCAAGGCCGCAAATAAACAAGTCCGAGTTATGACTATGCCTGTGGTTAAATTTGACCAAGGAAACTTTGATGGAGCGACACAAAAACCAACCATAATTTTCTCATTTCATAACGCCGGCTCGGGACCCGCAATCCTGAAGTCTCTAGAGTTCACTTATCATGATAAGACTTACTCAGACCTTGAAGCTTTTCTAACCTCTTGCTGCCACAAAGAAGAAAAAAATCTATATCAGACGATTCACAATCTAGAAAATAAAGGAGAAAGCACTCTCGCGGCAAGGAGTGGCTTAAACACAGTAATATTGGAACAAGCCATTATCGCTTCACATTTATCCCTAAAATTCTTGACACTTCAAAGAACAGCCGCCAATGAACCACTTTGGACAAAGTTAAATGCATTAAGAAATGACATTGAAGTGAAAGCATGTTTTTGCTCACCTCTGGGCGACTGCTATGAATCAAAAGGTGTGCAAATTTCTTCAGAGGTGAAGTCTTGCCCTACAAGTTGAAAATGAAATAGTTTAGGCCTAAAGATGAGTGTAAGTCGAAGGGACTGATATTATGCGCATAGACATCAACTGTGACCTGGGTGAAGGTAGCGATCTAAAAAGCTGCATTAGGGACACGCAAATCATGCCCTTTATTTCCCGCTGCAATATCGCCTGTGGCGCTCACGCAGGAAACCGGGACATTATGCGCCTTTCCATTTTCAATGCACAAAAACATCATTTAAAAATTGGAGCACACCCCGGCTATCCAGACCGGGAAAATTTTGGAAGAAAGTCTGTCAAACTCCCAATAAATCTATTACTTGACTCATTGTTTCAACAGATCGAGCAGCTGCAATCCCTGACTACTGAAGCAGGTGTACTGCTGGATCACGTTAAACTACATGGCGCTTTATATAACGATGCCGAAGCAGATAGGTTACTCTCTAAAGAAATTATCTCACTCTTCGCCAAAGAGTATCCCTCTCTGAAAATTATCGGTTTAGCCAACGGTGCGATGGAGTCTGTGGCAATAGAGAAGCAGTGCACCTTTTATCGGGAGGGTTTTATAGATAGGCACTACTTAAACAAAGAAAAATTGGCCCCACGTAATCTACCTGGCTCAGTGCTAAATAATATTGAAAACTGCCTAGAACGAGCTATCGCATTGGCAAAGGGTACAGACTTCACAAGCTATTATGGCACACCGCTGAAATTCTCTGTGGATACGATTTGTTTACATGGTGACAATCCTGCCGCTCTAAAAATCGCAAAAGCACTAGTCAAGCACCTACAACATCATGGCCTGAACATACAATCGTGACATCCTCCAAACAAAGAAATCACTCGACTATGCTCGATTTTAGTGTTTACCCAAATGGAGATAGTGCGTTAGATATCCGCTTCAACTCAAAGCCAAGTGAAAACCTTAGCCGTCATATTATTGGGCTTAAAGAATATCTCCTTAACAAAAACCCCAATAACTTTATTGAATTAATTCCTGCCTATCAATGTCTGACTCTGATTTTTAACCCTGCTTTATTTGATAGCGAGATGCTCTCACAGAAAGTTCAACAATCAATTCAAGACTTCCTTAAAGCCCATAAAAACATTTCACGAAAATCCCGCACTATTCGCATTCCTGTGTGCTATGAATCAATTTTTGCTCCAGACATTTCAATATTGAGTAAACACACTGGCTTATCCAGAAAAGAAATCATTAAGCTGCATACAGCACCCTCTTATCTCGTACATATGCTGGGCTTTACTCCCGGATTTTTGTATCTCGGCGGCCTCAACCCTAGACTGGAATGTCCTCGTAAAAAAAATCCACGAGTGCGCATACCTGCAGGAGCTGTTGGCATCGGCGGCAGCCAGACAGGAGTTTACCCACAGGCCACACCAGGGGGGTGGCAAATTATCGGCCAGACTCCCATTCAATTATTCCACCCCTATAGCAGCCATCCATTTCTTGCAGATCCATTAGATATCATTAAGTTCTATTCGATCAATCAAGCAGAATTTGACGATATTCATCAGTCTAGAATATGGAACTGATCCAACTATGAGTATCTATTTTATTCGTCCAGGACTACAAACGAGCATTCAAGACTTTGGACGCCCAGGTCTAATGCACTGTGGAATTCCCCAGGGGGGCGCAGCCGACATCCTGTCCATGCAACTTGTCAATCTGCTATTGGGTAACTGCCTTAACAACCCTGTATTGGAATTAACGTTAACTGGTCCAGTTATTAAGTTCGAATGTGACATATCAATAGCTATCGCAGGAGCACAATTCAATGTTCTGTTAAATAAAATAACTGTAGAAAATTACAAGGTCATCCAAGTTAAGCGGGGAGATATTTTAGAATTTGGTCAACTACTAAGTGGCACCAGAGCATATATTGGTTTATCCGCCACAATTTTCACCTCTCAGTCTTTCAACAGCGTATCAACACACTTAATCAGTCACTTTGGAGGCAACAAAGGAAAGGCTATCAGTTACGAAGAACGCCTTCATTTGAAAAATATTCGCATCGCAAAATCCGCTCACATAAATCGAAACCTGCAACCCTGCTATCAATCTCGACCACTTTTGAGAGTTATCTACGGACCAGAAAAAAAGCGATTTACAGAGTTAGCATTAAGTAATTTTTTCAGAAAAACCTTTCAAGTATCCGCCCAGAACAATCGCATGGGGATTCGCCTATCCCCATCAATCATTGTAGATTCAAAAGCTATTACGGACAGTTCGGATGAAATGATTTCCTCCGGACTTTACCCTGGCAGTATTCAGATACCTAACAATGGCGAACCCATCATTTCTTTTATTGAGGGGCAAACTATCGGCGGATATCCTCGTATTGCCCATATTATTCGAGCCGACCTGCATAGATTAGGACAACTCAAGGCTCAGGATAAAATTAACTTTCAACTAGTTCATCAAGCACAGGCAAGAGAGATACTATTAAAAAAAATGAAGTATCTTGAGAACCTTAAAAATAATCTAGCACCAGAAAATAATGAGTCTTTCATCCTCTAAAGCAAGGCTTAGGTTAACGCTTTTCACTTTATGTAAGACAAACAATTAAACTACGAAAGTCGCCTACTTATGTAGCAGCCTGGTCACACATTGTGGCTAAGCAATATTTATCCAAACCCTTAAAACCAACGCGCGTTCCAAAAACCATCGACAACCCCAGCTTAATAAAATATTTTCCACGAAACCTGTCAGACCAATTGGTCCAGCATGACTTATCAGTTTTAACTAGTCTTTAGCTAGACCAAAACTCCATTATTAACTAGTCTTCTTGGGTTTTACCTAAAGCGCGATTTGGACGAGTGTCCTACTTGGCTAACTGCAAGCGTTGAAGTGACGTTATTTTCTACAACTTGTGTTCGCGATGCGGCCTGGTCCAGAGAGAAAACACCAATTACCGGAAGGGGATTAATAATGATAAAAATTCTCCGTGGTTTAATCATGGCATTTATTGCCAGCTCACTCCTTATCACCTCATATGCACAAGCAGAACCAGGTGATTACAATTTCTGGAAAACCCTCAAACACCTCTTTGATCCTCCCAACGCTGATGCACCGGTCTCTACCCAGCAAGCTCAGGGAATGTACCCTCTGACCATGCATGACCCAAGCTTTAACGATGACTTCGAGCCTAAAGATTTTAATACTTGGCAAAAAGTAGATGTTCCTGCCAGTACTGGCGCCATGTGCGGTAATGGCTCCCCCTATAAATTTTTTGTTTATCGGGTGCCCGATACCAGTAATACCATTTTTTATTTTGAAGGTGGCGGTGCCTGTTGGGACTACGAAAGCTGCTCCGGCCAGGCTGGTATTCGCGGGGCACGCAACCCTAATGGCATCCCTGATGACTATCTCAGTAATGTACACCTCTTAGATTTCACAAATTTCGATAATCTCACTACCGCAGGTGTTTCACCCCTTATTTATACTCACCATCCTTACAACCAGTATAAAACTGGCGAGTGGAACATGGTTTACGTTCCATACTGCACTGGTGATATTTATGTTGGTGATAAGACAGAGATATATAAGGATAAGACTGGACAGAATTCGGATCTAATTTGGCATCATAATGGCCTGCGCAATGTGCAGGCAGTAACCTCATGGGTAAAGAATAATTTGCAGAAACCCAAGCAAATGCTTGCCGCTGGTTGCAGTGCAGGCAGCGTAGGGGCTCTGTTAAATTACACGAAGCTTCGTGAGGATATGGATGTCGAATACGGCTATCTGATAGATGATTCCGGCCCGCTTTACAAAGCGCCTCTGGACAGTGATAACAACACTCAATACCCATCCTTACCGTTACACAACGAAGTGCTTCATTCCTGGACTACTTATACAACTGATGGGGATCCCAATGAAGAGAATCCTATTAATGCGATAAAATCTTTTACTCCAGGATTTGACAGCAATCAGCTGGCTTCGATATACCGCGCACTGTCAGATAAATTCCCTACAGATCGCCTGGGTATCACGCACTTCCTGGCGGATGGTAACTTTTCTTCATACTCCTATGAGCGCTTCTACGAAGATATTTACAACGACCCAGATGCCAACTCTCGTTTAGATAAACTGCGCCAGCGCTGGCAAAAGGACACCCATGAAAATCTAATACCACTCTTGGATCAAACCAGTAATTGGGGCTACTACTTCCCAATGTTTCGCAACCTAAATGAGAGCCACTGCACCACGATTATTGACCTCAAGTACGGTGAAATTGCTGAGCATGGATTGGAGTTAGAGGACTTCCTAAACAACATCGTGAACCACAACGGTGGTGGAATGATTCGCGCCTATGAGACAGATAAAGTATCTGACTTTAATAACAACAGTAATTGGTTCTATGACTTGATTGGCTTATTTATGTAAGAGAGCTAAGCGGAAGACAGTGCTGCTGACTTACAGCAGCACTGTTATTTGATTAGCTACCGTACACTGTTTCCCGAGCTTCCTGTAAGCGTTGTCGCAAATATTCTTGCTTATTCATTCCATTGGGGAAAGATGTCATTTGCTGAACCTCTTCAACAATAGAACGCTCTAGATCTTTATAGGTAGAGAAGCCTGGCACTTGGGTATGTGGGTCATAGCGACTAATCACTGACTGAGCCTTTTCTCGATAAATATTAAAAAGCTGTTCGGCGCGCTGCTTGAAATCGGCTTCGTTAAGACTATTTTTTTCTAACCAGGCTAGTTTCATCGACAGTGCTTCATAACCCGTTACTCGTTTTTCATTCTCCACCTGCTCAATCGCGTCCCAGGCCTCAGCACTGGATAAGTTCCCCAGGTCGGCAAAGTAATCTTTTAACTCCTGCTTTAACTTCTCACGATCGAGATAGGCCTTCACCCGAGGATGGTCCAGTAGTTCCACCATCTCCGTTGTATCCAGCTCTGACCAAGGTATTTTTTCAGAGATATCCTGTGCCAACCTATTATTTTCCTTTAATGGCTGCACAAACTGTTGCACTCTCGCCACACTTTCTTTGACATTAATATCGTAATGATCAATGCCGACAACAGCTAGGCTTACTGCACCGGCAAGCAATATCAGTTTTTTCATATCCAATTACCGAGCAAATTTAAATTTATATTTCGTTATGTCGGTAACTATATAAGCAGAGAAAAGCGGGGGGATGAATGGGAAGGGCGTCCCAGCTGAAGAGATATGCGCCAATATCTATTAAACAGCTGGAAAGTAAGTGAATCAGTTAAAGCGACTTATACCCAGCTCAAAGGTTGTTCATCACCTTTTTTAGCAGAACAGGGGTCTTTGGAGGTCTTTGGTGCTACATAGCCTAGCTGCTGCTCTTTAGGCAGATTTTGGGCCTCCCAGCTGGCAACCGCCTCTGCACAGAGACTACGTTGCTCTGCAGTAATCACAACACCACTGGGCCATTTGCCCAACTCAATTGCTCGCCGCAGGCTGGCAACAATTTGCGGGTTCAAATTATTTAACAACTGCTCAAAAGGCATACAAAATTCTCCCGTATATACAAAAAAGGCCGGTCTATGACCGGCCTTCCGTAGCAAAATTGCTAGTGCAACTTATGCTTCAGCAGCTTCGTCTTCAACTTGTGGACGATCCACCAGTTCTACGTAAGCCATCGGTGCTTTGTCACCAGCGCGGAAACCACACTTCAGGATACGGATATATCCACCTGGACGGGCTTCGTAACGAGGACCCAGCTCATCGAACAGCTTACGCACAGCATCCTTATCACGGATACGAGCGAAAGCCAGACGACGGTTGGCAACACTGTCTTTCTTAGCCAGGGTAATCAGCGGCTCGGCGACGCGACGCAGCTCCTTGGCTTTTGGCAGTGTAGTTTTGATCAGTTCGTGCTCTACCAGAGAAGCGGTCATGTTCTTGAACATGGCCTTGCGGTGAGCGCTGGTACGGCTGAATTTACGGCCACTATAGCGATGACGCATGACTCAATTCCTTACGACCACAGTTGCTGTCTCAGCAGGTCGTTCTGGAGCGGTGTCGCGCTAAGCTGTGGCACCGCTCGGGTTCTTTCTACTAGTCGCGACATCGCCGCGACTACCAAATGCTTACAGGGGGCTTAATTTGCTATCGCCTTTAAGGCTGGCCGGTGGCCAGTTTTCCAGACGCATACCCAGTGACAAACCACGGGAAGCCAGTACATCCTTGATTTCAGTCAGAGACTTCTTGCCAAGGTTCGGAGTCTTCAGCAGCTCTACTTCAGTGCGCTGAATCAGGTCACCGATGTAGTAGATGTTTTCCGCTTTCAGACAGTTAGCCGAACGTACGGTGAGTTCCAGGTCGTCAACCGGGCGCAGCAATACTGGGTCAACTTCGGGCTCTTCCGCCTTCGGTTGCGCATCTTTCTCGCCTTCCAGGTCCACAAATACTGCCAGCTGTTGCTGCAGAATAGTGGCTGCACGACGAATAGCTTCTTCTGGGTCCAGAGTACCATTGGTCTCCAGGTCCAAAACCAGCTTATCCAGATCGGTACGCTGCTCTACACGCGCGCTTTCCACGCTGTAAGATACACGGCGAACCGGGCTGTAAGATGCGTCCAGCTGCAGACGGCCAATCGCGCGGCTTTCCTCTTCCTCATCACGGCGAGCATCGGCGGGCTGATAACCACGCCCACGCGCAACAGTGAGTCGCAGGTTGAGTTCTACATCACCTGTGATATTGGCAATCACGTGTTCAGGATTCACAATCTCGATATCGTGATCTACCTGGATATCTCCAGCGGTCACTGCACCCGGGCCCTTCTTGCTCAGGCTTAATACCGCCTGATCTTTGCCGTGCATAACAACCGCGATTTCTTTCAGGTTGAGCAAGATTTCAATAACATCTTCTTGCACACCTTCAATCGCGCTGTACTCGTGCTCGACACCGTCGATTTCTACTTCGGTGACGGCGCAGCCCGGCATGGAGGACAGCAGGATGCGACGCAGCGCATTGCCAAGAGTGTGGCCGAAACCACGCTCCAGGGGCTCCAGAACCACTTTGGCGTGATTCGGATTGTACTCGGTGACGTCAATACGACGCGGTGTCAAAAACTCGTTGACAGCAGTCTGCATAGCCATACCTGTTTACAGTTGCATTCCTTAAAGTGGACTAATTGTTACTTGGAGTACAGTTCCACAATAAGGTTTTCGTTGATCTCTGCCGGCAGATCGACACGATCCGGAGTGCGCTTAAAAGTGCCTTCCAGTTTGCTCGCGTTTACGTCTACCCACTCGACATCGCCACGCTGGGCAGCGAGGGAAACGGAATTCTGGATACGCAGCTGCTTCTTGGCTTTCTCACGTACAGCGATAACGTCGCCTTCTTTAACTTGGAAAGAAGGGATGTTAACGGTAGTGCCGTTTACAAGAATTGCTTTGTGGGAAACCAGCTGACGCGCTTCAGAGCGAGTTGAGCCGAAGCCCATGCGGTAAACCACGTTGTCCAGACGCTGCTCGAGAAGTTGCAGCAGGTTTTCACCTGTAGCGCCCTTCAGACGTGCTGCTTCCTTATAGTAGTTACGGAACTGCTTTTCCAGTACGCCGTAGATACGACGAACTTTTTGCTTTTCACGCAGCTGGATGCCGTAGTCGGACAGACGGCCGCGACCAGCGCCATGCTGACCGGGCTTAGATTCTGCGCGACACTTGGAGTCGTGCGGACGTACACCACTCTTCAGCTGCAGGTCAGTCCCTTCACGACGGGACAGTTTACATTTTGGTCCAATATAACGTGCCATTCTATCAGCCCCCTCTTACACGCGACGTTTCTTGGGCGGACGACATCCGTTATGCGGGATAGGCGTCACGTCGGTGATGTTGGTGATTTTGTAGCCGCAGTTGTTCAGTGCGCGAACAGCGGATTCGCGACCGGGGCCAGGGCCCTTCACTTCTACGTCGAGGTTTTTCAGGCCGTATTCCTGAGCTGCAGTACCTGCGCGCTCAGCGGCAACCTGGGCTGCAAACGGGGTGCTCTTACGTGAGCCACGGAAGCCAGATCCACCTGCGGTGGCCCAGCTGAGGGTATTACCCTGGCGATCAGTGATCGTCACGATCGTGTTGTTGAACGATGCGTGGATGTGGGCAATACCGTCGACAACGGTCTTTTTGACCTTTTTGCGAACAGTAGTTTTTGGCTTAGCCATACCAGTATCCTAAATCCTGTATCAAATCCCCTCGGCGATTAGCCGGCCGGGGCATCTTGAACCGCGATTTCGCGCCTTAGTTAAGGCTTACTTGCGAATCGGCTTGCGCGGACCCTTACGGGTACGAGCATTGGTCTTGGTGCGCTGACCACGCAGCGGCAAGCTGCGACGGTGACGCAGACCGCGATAGCAACCCAGGTCCATCAAACGCTTGATGTTCATGGATACTTCACGGCGCAGGTCGCCTTCTACGGTAAGCTTTGCAACTTCACCGCGGATGGTTTCGATCTGCTCTTCAGACAGGTCGCGGATTTTGGTGGATTCAGCGATACCAACCGCTGCCAAAATAGACTTAGCCGTAGTAAGACCTACCCCATAAATGTGGGTCAGGGAGATCACGGCGTGCTTGTGGTCTGGTACATTGACACCAGCAATACGTGCCATAGAGGCGTACTCCACGTATTGGGAGCCACTGCTTTATATTAAGTATGTGACTCTACTTTGATTTCGGCGCTGACAGCGACTAAAAAACCGACGGCGCCACCAAAAAGGCGCGCAAGAATAGCTTTTCAGACACCAAATTGCAATAGCCCACGCCCACCACGGCCTCCCGCAGCGGATGTGGACGACAGTCAACGCCCCCTAGCGGAGGTCCAACCTTTAGGCTGACCTCCCACCATAAAGAAATTCTTTATGGTGTTGCCATTCATTACGGGGCTGTAACAAATAGCGAATTTTTCCAGCTTTTACAGAGGCGCCCAACGGACGCTCTCTGTAAGGGGCTGGCCCCTATTAGCCTTGACGCTGCTTGTGACGTGGCTCAGCGCTGCAGATTACCCGCAGAACGCCCTTGCGACGCACGATTTTGCAGTTACGGCAGATCTTTTTTACAGAAGCGCGTACTTTCATGACCTTACCTCAATTCAATCAAACTGCGAGCAGGTGACGCACTAGCGACGACCGTAGCTTTGCAGGTTCGCTTTTTTCATCAAGCCTTCGTACTGGTGTGACAACAGATGCGATTGTACCTGTGCCATAAAGTCCATCACTACTACTACAACGATCAGCAATGAGGTACCCCCCAGATAGAAGGGAACATTAAACCCAACCACCAGGAACTGCGGCAGCAGGGATACCAGTGCGATATACACAGCACCTACCAGAGTGAGTCGGGTCAACACACTATCGATATAGCGGGCTGTCTGCTCACCTGGACGAATACCAGGTACATAGGCACCAGACTTTTTCAGGTTATCTGCAACTTCATTCGGGTTGAACATCAACGCCGTATAGAAGAAACAGAAGAAACCAATCAGCAGTGCGAACAGAATAATGTTCAGCGGCTGCCCTGGCCCCAGCTGCAATGCCATCCACTGCAGAATCTGGGCACCGACACCTTCACCACCTTGTCCAAACCACTGTGCCAGCGTCGCTGGGAATAGCAGGATACTGCTGGCGAAGATCACCGGGATAACACCGGCCATATTCACCTTCAGAGGCAGGTGGCTCGCCTGCGCAGCCGGAGCTGCGGAGTAGCGACCGGCTTGTCGTCTGGCGTGGTTGATCGTAATTCGGCGCTGACCGCGCTCCATTACTACAACAAAGAACACCACAGCTAAAGCGATAACACCGATGATAAGCAGCATAAGAATATGCAACTCACCCTGTCGGGCCTGCTCAAACGCCTGTCCGATAGCGCCGGGTAACCCAGCAACGATACCGGCAAAAATCAGCATGGAAATGCCGTTGCCCACACCGCGCTCAGTGATCTGCTCACCGAGCCACATCATGAATACGGCACCGGTCACCAGTGACGTTACCGCCACAAAGTAAAAACCAAACGCAGGCTCAGGTGAGTAAGCCAGATTTTGCCCTGCCAACCCGAAGGCCATGCCGATACCCTGAATCAGGGCCAACACCACCGTCAGATAACGGGTGTACTGGTTGATCTTACGCCTTCCGGCCTCCCCTTCTTTCTTCAACGCTTCCAGAGAGGGAGTCACCGCACTCATCAATTGCATAATGATGGATGCGGAGATGTAGGGCATGATGCCCAAAGCCAGAATACTCATCCGTTCCAGGGCGCCGCCTGAAAACATGTTAAACAGACCAAGGATGGTTCCCTGGTTCTGGCTAAACATGTTTGACAGCTTTTCCGGATCAATGCCGGGCACCGGAATGTGTGTTCCCAAACGATAAACAAGTATCGCTAGAAACAGAAAACGAAGGCGAGCCCAGAGCTCACCCAATCCCTTGCTGTTGCCCAGGGGATTTCCACCGGATCCTGGTCGTGCCATTGGCGCCTCGATTAGTCTTCTATTTTACCGCCAGCAGCTTCGATAGCCGCCTTTGCACCTTTGGTCACTCCCAGCCCCTTTACGGTTACAGCTTTAGTCAGCTCGCCTGAGAGAAACACTTTGGCGCGTTTAATATGGCTGCCGATGATATCGGCATTCTTCAGCGCTGCCAAATCGATTACGTCACTTTCTACCTTGGCCAGCTCTGCCAGACGTACTTCTGCGGTGAAGCGAGAAACACGAGCGGTGAAACCGTACTTAGGCAGACGCTTCTGCAAAGGCATCTGACCGCCTTCGAAGCCCGGACGAACGCTGCCGCCGGAACGCGCTTTTTGACCTTTGTGGCCGCGGCCACCGGTCTTACCTAAACCACTACCAATACCACGGCCAACGCGCTTGGCGCTGTGCTTGTGGCCTTGTGCGGGAGACAGGTCATTCAAACGCATGTTATTCCCCCTCAACCTTAACCAGGTAGTTTACTTTGTTGATCATGCCGCGTACGGAAGGAGTATCTTCCACTTCCACTGTGTGGCCGATGCGGCGCAGGCCCAGACCCGCAACGCACGCCTGATGACTTTTCAGGCGTCCGTTGATGCTTTTGGTCTGGGTGACTTTAATGGTCTTCTTAGCCATGGTCTTAACCCACCAATAACCTTAAATCTGGGCTGTGATTAGCCCAGAATCTCTTCGACTGATTTACCGCGCTTGGCAGCTACATCTTCCGGGCTCTGCATTTGATCCAGAGCTTTGAAAGTTGCACGTACTACGTTCACCGGGTTGGTGGAGCCGTAGCACTTAGCCAGTACGTTGTGTACACCAGCCATTTCCAGTACGGAGCGCATGGCACCGCCGGCAATTACACCGGTACCCTGGGAGGCGGGCTGCATGTAAACCTTGGAACCGCCGTGGCGACCATTGGTAGCGTACTGGATGGTGTCACCATTCAGCTCTACCTGGATCATGTTGCGGCGTGCAGCTTCCATCGCTTTCTGGATCGCAACAGGCACTTCACGCGCCTTGCCACGCCCGAAACCGACACGGCCATTGCCGTCACCAACTACGGTCAGTGCGGTAAAGGCGAAGATACGACCACCTTTAACAGTCTTGGCAACGCGATTGACCTGGACCAGCTTCTCCTGCAGGCCTTCGTCGTTGCTTTTGTCTTTCTCTCTAGCCATAACTCAACCCTTAGAATTTCAGACCGGCTTCGCGGGCAGCGTCAGCCAGAGCCTTTACACGGCCATGGAACTTGAAGCCACTGCGATCGAAGGCAACTTCTTCAACACCAGCGGCTTTCGCGCGCTCAGCGATCAGTTTGCCAACCGCGGAAGCGGCGTCGACGTTACCGGTTTTACCTTCGCGCAGGTCCTTGTCCAGGGTAGAGGCGGAAGCCAATACCGCATTGCCTTCGGCAGACAGGATCTGTGCGTAAATGTGACGCGGTGTGCGGTTCACGGTGAGGCGAACGGCGCCCAGCTCACGGATCTTGGCGCGGGCACGACGTGCACGACGCAAGCGAGATGCTTTCTTAACGTTCATATCTATGCCCTATTTACTTCTTCTTGGCCTCTTTGCGATACACGCGTTCATCGGCATAACGGACACCCTTACCTTTGTAGGGCTCCGGCGGACGGAACGCACGGATCTCAGCGGCCACTTGGCCCAGCAGCTGTTTATTGCTGCTCTTAAGTACGATTTCAGTCTGGGATGGCGTTTCCGCAGTCACACCTTCCGGCAACTGATAATCGATCGGATGGGAGAAGCCCAGGGTAAGGTTAACCGCTTTACCGGCGGCTTTCGCACGATAACCAACACCCAGCAACTGCAGCTTCTTCTCGAAGCCCTTGCTTACGCCTATCACCATGTTATTGACCAGAGCACGGGTAGTACCCGCCAGCGCTTTGGCCTGTTTGGAGTTATTGCGCGCGGCAAAAGTCAGCTGGCTTTCAGCCTGGCTTACTTCTACATCACCGTGAATAACCATATCCAGGTTACCGATACCGCCTTTAACAGCGATGTTCTGACCTTTCAGGTCTACGGTAACACCTGCGGGGAGAACTACCGGACTATTTGCTACTCGAGACATTGCAACCCCCGCTTAGAATACGGTGCAAAGCACTTCGCCACCGACACCAGCCTGGCGTGCAGCGCGATCAGTCATCACACCATTAGAGGTGGAAACGATCGCGATACCCAGGCCACCGCGTACGGTAGGCAGAGCTTTTTTACCAGTGTAAGCGCGCAGGCCCGGACGGGAAACGCGATTCAGCTCGGCAATAACCGGCTTGCCCTGGAAGTATTTCAGAGCAATGGTCAGTTCCGGCTTTGCGCCTTCGCTTACATTTAAATCAGTAACGTAACCTTCGTCTTTTAGGACTTTGGCCACTGCTACTTTCAGTTTGGATGATGGCAGGGTGACTTCCGCCTTTCCGCGTGCCAGGGCATTGCGGATGCGAGTCAGCATATCTGCCAACGGATCTTGCATACTCATCTTATGAGACTCCTCAAATCTGCCTTAAACCAGCTGGTAATTACCAGCTGGACTTCACGAGGCCAGGAACATCACCACGCATCGCAGCTTCGCGAAGCTTGTTACGGCACAGGCCGAACTTGCGGTATACAGCGTGGGGGCGACCAGTAATACGACAGCGGCGTTGCTGACGTACCGGGCTTGCATCGCGCGGCATTTTCTGCAGCTTGAGTTGAGCCTCCCACTGCTCCTCTTCGGAAGCAGTGGAACTGGCGATGATCGCCTTCAGCTCTTGACGCTTTTCGGCGTACTTAGCTGCGGTTCGAGCGCGCTTATTTTCGCGCGCAATCATGGATTTCTTCGCCATGGAATCCTCTTAACCCTTGAAAGGGAAGTTGAACGCTTTCAGCAGCGCACGACCTTGATCGTCGTTTGCAGCTGTAGTGGTAATACAAATATCCAGACCGCGGAGCTTGTCTACTTTGTCGTAGTCAATTTCCGGGAAGATGATTTGCTCAGTCACGCCCATAGAGAAGTTACCGCGGCCGTCGAACTGCTTCGGGCTAATGCCACGGAAGTCGCGGATACGAGGAATCGCGATATCAACCAAACGCTCCAGGAACTCATACATGCGCTCACCGCGCAGAGTTACCTTGCAGCCGATCGGCCAACCGTCGCGAATCTTAAAGCCCGCAATAGATTTGCGCGCTTTAGTAACGATGGGCTTTTGACCAGTAATTGCTGTCATATCGTTGACAGCGTGCTCCAGCACCTTCTTATCACCAATCGCTTCACCAACACCCATGTTGATGGTGATCTTGGTGATGCGCGGCACTGCCATCACATTCTCGAGACCAAGCTCTTCTTTTAGCTTGGCCACGAGGTCCTTAGTGTAGAGCTCTTTAAGCTTTGCCATGATCTACCAACCTGCTTTTGCGTCAAGAGCCTTAGATGGCTTCGCCGCTGGATTTGAAGACGCGAATCTTAGTGCCGTCTTCCAGTACTTTAAAGCCCACCCGGTCAGCCTTCTGGGTGTTAGGGTTGAAGATGGCTACGTTGGAAGCTTGGATAGCAGCTTCTTTCTCAACGATGCCACCCGCAATACCCATCTGTGGGTTTGGCTTTTGGTGCTTTTTGATCATCTGTATGCCGGAGACAATCAGGCGGCCGTCGTTCAGTACTTTACGTACTGAACCACGTTTGCCCTTGTCACGACCGGCGATAACGATCACTTCGTCGTCACGCTTGATCTTGCGCATAACTCTTCTCCGCTCGAGGCCTAGATAACTTCGGGAGCGAGGGAGATGATCTTCATGAACTTCTCACCGCGCAATTCGCGAGTTACCGGACCAAAAATACGGGTGCCAACCGGCGCCAGTTGCTGGTTCAGCAGCACCGCTGCGTTATCGTCAAATTTAATCAGGGAACCGTCCGCGCGACGCACACCTTTTTTGGTGCGAACCACTACGGCGTTCATTACCTGACCTTTCTTCACTTTACCGCGGGGAATGGCTTCCTTAACGGTTACCTTAATAATGTCGCCCACGCCGGCATAACGACGATGGGAGCCGCCCAGCACCTTGATGCACATGACGCGGCGAGCCCCACTGTTGTCAGCTACTTCTAAGTAGGATTCCGCTTGAATCATTGTCTCTCTCCGAAACCTTTCAATTCGGCAGTCAATGCGCTAGGGGTTATACCTTCGCCGCACGCTCTACAATTTTCTGCAAAGCCCAAGATTTGCTCTTGGACAGCGGACGAGATTCCTCGATGGTTACAACATCGCCGATGCTGCAATCATTGTTCTCGTCATGTGCCTTAAGCTTTGTGGACTTGTTTACAATTTTGCCGTAGATCGGGTGCTTAACACGGCGCTCGATCAAAACGGTGATGGTTTTATCCATCTTGTCACTCACGACCTTACCGGTCAGAGTACGCTTCAGTTTTGCTTCAGCCATGATTAGTTACCTGCCTTCTCGGTCAACACAGTCTTTATGCGAGCAATGTCGCGACGAGTCTGCTTCAGCAGATGAGTCTGAGCCAGCTGACCGGTGGACTTTTGCATACGAAGCTTGAATTGAGCTTCGAGCTGGTTCAGCAGTTCCTGGTTCAGCTCTTCAACTGACTTTTCGCGTAGATCTGCAGTCTTCATTACATCACCGAACGCTTAACGAAAGTTGTTTTTACAGGCAGCTTGGCCGCAGCAAGTGCGAAAGCCTCACGAGCCAGCTCCTCGGACACACCCTCCATCTCATAGAGGACTTTGCCCGGCTGGATCTGAGCTACCCAGTATTCAACGCCACCTTTACCTTTACCCATACGGACTTCGAGGGGCTTATTGGTAATTGGCTTGTCCGGAAACACGCGAATCCAGATTTTGCCGCCACGTTTAACGTGACGAGTCATTGCGCGACGAGCCGCTTCGATCTGGCGCGCAGTAATGCGACCGCGACCGATGGCCTTGAGGCCAAACTCGCCAAAGCTCACTTTAGAGCCGCGCTGAGAAAGACCGCGGTTGCGACCCTTCTGTACCTTGCGGAATTTTGTACGCTTTGGTTGCAGCATCTGCGTACCCCTTATTTAGCAGCTTTCTTGCGGGTCTTAGCCGGCTTCTCATCGGGCATTTCGTCACCGATGACTTCGCCTTTAAAGATCCACACCTTGATACCGATGATGCCGTAGGTAGTCATCGCTTCAGCAGTGGCGTAGTCGATGTTGGCACGCAGGGTGTGCAGAGGCACACGACCTTCGCGGTACCATTCGGTACGTGCGATTTCCGCACCACCGAGACGACCACTTACCTGAATTTTGATACCTTCGGCGCCCTGACGCATAGCGTTCTGTACGGCGCGCTTCATCGCGCGACGGAACATAACGCGGCGTTCCAGCTGCTGGGCAACGTTCTGGCCAACCAGAGCGGCGTCCATATCAGGCTTGCGCACTTCTTCGATGTCGATGTGCACAGGTACGCCCATCTGCGCACTAACAGCGTTGCGCAGACGTTCTACGTCTTCACCTTTTTTACCGATCACGATACCCGGACGCGCAGTGTGAATAGTCACACGAGCGGTGTTCGCCGGACGTTCGATCTCGATACGACTCACAGAAGCGTGGGCCAGTTTTTTGCGAATAAATTCGCGAACTTTCAGATCCGTGTACAGCTTGTCTGCGTACTCGTCGCTGCCGGCATACCACACAGAGGTATGCTTTTTAACGATACCCAGACGAATGCCGGTAGGATGTACTTTTTGTCCCATGGTTTTCTCGCCTGCTCTCTTATTTCTCGGCCACTTTCACAGTGATGTGACAAGTACGCTTAAGAATGCGATCTGCACGACCTTTCGCACGCGGTTTAATGCGCTTCATGGTCATACCTTCGTCCACAAAAATTGTGGAAACCTTCAGCTCGTCAACGTCAGCACCTTCGTTGTGCTCAGCGTTGGCAATGGCCGATTCCAGTACTTTCTTGACGATCGCCGCACCCTTTTTATTGCTAAATGCAAGAATATCCAGGGCTTCTTCAACGCCTTTGCCGCGAACCTGATCAGCTACCAGTCGCGCCTTTTGCGCCGATAGACGTGCGCCGCGTAATTTTGCTGCTACTTCCATCTTTTTAACCTCGGCTTAGCGCTTCTTCGCTTTCTTGTCCGCAGCGTGACCGCGGTAAGTGCGGGTAGCAGCGAACTCGCCCAGTTTATGGCCAACCATTTCTTCGTTAACCAAAACGGGCACGTGTTGACGACCGTTGTGAACGGCAATCGTCAGTCCAACCATTTCCGGCATAATCATGGAACGGCGGGACCAGGTTTTAATCGGTCGACGATCGTTTGCTTCAATCGCCGCCTCCACCTTCTTGATCAAATGCAGATCAATAAAGGGACCTTTTTTTAATGAGCGTGGCACTGTCGATTCCTCTCTAGCTGCTCAGACATCGCGCGGCTTACTTGCCGCGACGACGTACAATCATCTTATCGGTGCGCTTGTTCTTGCGCGTTTTCTTACCCTTGGTCGGAACGCCCCACGGAGTAACAGGGTGACGGCCACCAGAGGTACGACCTTCACCACCACCGTGCGGGTGATCTACCGGGTTCATCGCCACACCGCGAACGGTAGGACGAACACCACGCCAGCGTGCAGCACCAGCTTTACCCAGCTTGCGCAGGCTGTGCTCGGAGTTGCTCACTTCACCCAGGGTTGCGCGGCACTCAGCGAGAACCTTGCGCATTTCGCCGGAACGCAGACGAATAGTCGCGTACTGGCCTTCACGGGCTACCAGCTGTACAGAAGCACCCGCAGAGCGGGCCAACTGAGCGCCTTTACCAGGCTTCAGCTCGATACCGTGAATTACAGAACCCACCGGAACGTTGCGCAGAGGCAGGGTGTTGCCCACAGCAATCGGTGCGGCATCGCCGGACTGAATGGTGGCGCCAGCCTTAAGGCCTTTCGGTGCGATAATGTAACGACGCTCACCATCCGCGTAACAAACCAGAGCGATATGTGCGCTGCGGTTGGGATCGTACTCCAGACGCTCAACTTTAGCGGGGATACCGTCTTTGTTGCGCTTGAAGTCGATTACGCGGTAGTGCTGCTTGTGACCACCGCCGATATGACGAGTGGTGATACGACCGTTGTTGTTACGGCCACCGCTTTTGCTCTTGCTCTCTAAAAGAGGAGCGTAAGGAGCACCCTTGTGCAGGTCGGGGTTAACAACCTTAACCAGGTGTCGACGGCCGGCGGAGGTCGGTTTTGTTTTTACAATTGCCATTGTAACAGTCCCCTTTACTCAGCAGCTTCAAAGTTGATGTCGCTGCCTTCGGCCAGGCGAACGTAGGCTTTTTTCCAATCGCTGCGACGGCCCATGCCGTAGCGGGTACGCTTGGTTTTACCTTTAACGTTCACGGTGCGAACCTGCTCAACAGAAACGTTAAACAGCTTTTCAACCGCGGCCTTGATCTCAGCTTTTTCGGCATCGGTGGAAACCTTGAAAACTACTTGGTTGGCGCTATCGGCCAGCACAGCAGCTTTTTCGGAAATTACCGGGCCCAGCAGTACTTTGTAGAGTCGCTCTTGGTTCATCCCAGCACCTCTTCAATTTTCTTGAGCGCAGAAACGGTAACCACGACCTTATCAAAGCGAATCAGGCTTACTGGATCGATCGCCTGCACATCACGAACATCGATTTTGTGCAAGTTGCGAGCGGCCAGGTACAGGTTTTCGCTAACCTCTTCAGTCACGATCAGCGCATCGGACAGGTCAAACTGAGCCAGTTTGCTAACCAGTTGCTTGGTCTTGGGCGCGTCCACATCGAAGGACTCAACCACTATCAAGCGCTCCTGACGAGCCAGCTCAGACAGGATGCAGCGCAGTGCAGCGCGGTACATCTTTTTGTTCAGCTTAACGCTGTGATCACGCGGGTCAGCGGCGAAAGTTACACCACCGGAGCGCCACAGCGGGCTGCGGATAGTACCGGCACGTGCGCGGCCAGTACCTTTTTGGCGCCAGGGCTTTTTACCACCACCGGAAACATCAGAACGGTTCTTCTGCGCCTTGGTACCCTGACGAGCGCCAGCCATGTAGGCGACAACTGCCTGGTGTACCAGATCTTGGTTGAACTCACGTCCGAAAGTCACTTCAGAGACAGCTACTGTGCCTTTAGCGCCTTCGGGAGTAGCGATATTCAGTTCCATATCTAATTCCCCTCAGACTTAGGCTTTTACTGCCGGACGAACGATAACGTTGCCACCGGGAGCACCGGGAACAGCGCCTTTAACCAGCAGCAGGTTGCGTTCGGCATCGACACGAACTACTTCCAGGTTCTGCACGGTTACACGCTCAGCACCCATGTGTCCGGCCATTTTCTTGCCTTTCCATACGCGGCCAGGAGTCTGGCACTGACCGATAGAACCGGGAGCGCGGTGAGACAGGGAGTTACCGTGGGTTGCGTCCTGAGTGCGGAAGTTCCAGCGCTTAACGCCACCCTGGAAGCCTTTACCCTTGGAAGTGCCGGTTACATCGATCTTCTGGCCAGCTTCAAAGCTGCTTACAGTGATTTCAGAACCGATTTCGAAAGTCTCTTCGGAAGCGTCAGTACGCAGTTCGAAAAGATTAGTGCCAGCCTCTACATTGGCTTTGGCGAAGTGGCCCGCTTCGGGCTTGGAGACACGGGAAGCCTTACGGTTACCCACTGCTACTTGAACAGCGGCATAGCCATCGGTTTCCACAGTTTTCACCTGGGTGACGCGATTCGGAGCAACCTCAACAACGGTTACCGGAATGGATACGCCATCTTCAGTGAAGACGCGAGTCATGCCGCTCTTGCGGCCGACAATACCTATAGTCATCTTATTAACCTCTCAGTGCACGGGGCTTTAACCCACTGCGGCCGCCCAATTTCAGAGCGTTACACTACCCAGACCTTTTTCGCCTGGGGTTCGGTAGTTAGTTAAAAGTGTTTAGCCGAGACTAATTTGGACCTCAACACCGGCCGCCAGATCGAGCTTCATCAGCGCGTCGACGGTTTTCTCGGTAGGCTCAACGATGTCCAGCAAACGCTTGTGAGTACGGATCTCATACTGGTCGCGAGCGTCTTTATTAACGTGCGGGGAAATCAGTACGGTGTACTTCTCTTTGCGAGTCGGCAGCGGGATAGGACCGCGAACTTGTGCGCCAGTGCGCTTAGCCGTCTCTACGATCTCCTGAGTAGACGCGTCGATCAGCTTGTGATCGAAGGCCTTCAGGCGAATTCGGATACGTTGACCCTGCATGGAATCAAACTCCAACTTATGAACTAAAGAACGTCCTTTCTCGCAACCCCGAGGGCGGGCGAAAAGGAGCGCGAATTCTACGGGGCGCACAAGAGGCTGTCAACTGTACAGCATGATCAAATTTCAATCGGCTCAAACTACAATGGAGTACCTTAGGTAAATCGAGGGTAACGACATGACTATTGCTGCGAGATTAAGTCAATACTTGAATGACCAGTCAGTTGACTACCACCTAATACAGCATCCCCACACACGCACCAGTCGAGAGAGCGCCCACGCTGCTCATGTGCGCGAAGACCAGGTAGCCAAGGCAATCCTGTTGCGCGATAAGGAGGGGTTCGTGATGGCGGTAATACCCGCCAGCAGCAGCCTGGATCTACGCGCAGTGCACACTGAAACCGGCCGCAACGACCTGGAGATGGTTGCAGAAAATGAGCTGGGGTCGATCTTCCCAGACTGCGAGCTGGGCGCCCTACCCCCTGTCGGCCAGGCTTATGGCATTACTACCCTGATAGACAGTGGGCTCAGCCGCTGTGAGACGATCTTTTTTGAGGCGGGTGACCACGAAGAACTGGTAGAAATGAATGGACCACAATTCAATAAACTGTTTGCCGGGTGTCGAAGCGCTGATCTTAGTAAGGACTGGCCATAAGCAGCCCCAGAAACAGAAGGATTTGAAATACCTGCCTGAATAAGGCGCCACAAAGAAATGTAATCCTGTGGTGCTGCTCAAGCCAGAGCCACAGGATTCTGACCAGCAAACACTGCCTTCCACTAACCTATCCAATTAGATAAGCACCCCACCAGCTACCAGGCTAGACCAGCAAATCGCTGGGCACAGGGATATTTGTTTTAACCACCCCAAACATCTCTGCAAAACACAAAACAAATACATACCCTGAAGAGGTTTTAGCTTGTAAAGCAGGACACCTACGCTACTTAAAGCCCTGCAGAGCCACAATGAGAACACAGCAAATCCTAACGCTCAAAAAGCTATACACAAGATAAAACAACCCCCAATTTAACTCTCTCCAATACGCTATCGCGAATAAATATGTCTCAAATAAAGCCTTTATAAATCTTTATCAAATTGCACAACTACAGCTACGCTCATCATAAATTACGAGGCTAAACTTGAACCTCTCCGACAACCTTTTTTTCGGTTTTTCTTTGCAAGCACTTGCCCACAAAACTCTCCCGAGCAGCCAATTCAAATAAACACTTAACAGGCTGTATTGGCGAGAAAAAACAAAAAAATATCAGGCAAAAAAAAACCGCAGCGCGTCCGCTGCGGTTTTTTATTTAGATCAAAAGTAACTATTACTCAATGATCTTGGCAACAACGCCCGCACCTACGGTACGACCACCTTCGCGGATAGCGAAGCGCAGGCCGTCTTCCATGGCGATCGGAGCGATCAGGGTAACAACCATTTGAATGTTGTCGCCCGGCATTACCATTTCAGTGCCTTCCGGCAGCTCAACCGCACCAGTTACGTCGGTAGTACGGAAGTAGAACTGAGGACGGTAGCCTTTAAAGAACGGGGTGTGACGACCACCTTCGTCCTTGGACAGGATATACACTTCCGCTTCGAACTTGGTGTGCGGAGTGATGGAGCCCGGCTTAGCCAGTACCTGACCACGCTCCACTTCGTCACGCTTGGTGCCACGCAGCAGCGCACCGATGTTCTCACCAGCACGACCTTCGTCGAGCAGCTTGCGGAACATTTCAACACCAGTACAGGTAGTGGTGGTGGTTTCTTTAATACCAACGATCTCAACTTCGTCGCCAGTGTTGATTACACCACGCTCTACACGACCGGTTACTACGGTACCACGGCCAGAGATGGAGAATACGTCTTCGATCGGCATCAGGAACGGCTGATCTACTGCACGCTCCGGCTCAGGGATGTACTCGTCCAGAGTTTCTACCAGCTTCTTAACAGCGGTAGTACCCATTTCGTTGTCGTCTTCGCCGTTCAGGGCCATCAGAGCGGAACCAACGATGATCGGAGTGTCGTCACCTGGGAACTCGTACTGATCGAGAAGTTCGCGAACTTCCATTTCTACCAGCTCGAGCAGCTCTTCGTCGTCTACCATGTCCGCTTTGTTCAGGAATACAACGATGTAAGGTACACCTACCTGACGGGAAAGCAGGATGTGCTCACGAGTCTGCGGCATGGGGCCGTCAGCTGCGGAACATACCAGGATAGCGCCGTCCATCTGAGCGGCACCGGTGATCATGTTCTTAACGTAGTCGGCGTGTCCCGGGCAGTCTACGTGCGCGTAGTGGCGAGTCGGGGACTCGTACTCAACGTGAGAAGTAGCGATGGTGATACCGCGCTCACGCTCTTCCGGAGCATTGTCGATACCGTCAAAAGCAACAGCGTCACCGCCCCACACTTCCGCACATACGCGGGTCAGAGCAGCGGTCAGGGTGGTTTTACCGTGGTCAACGTGACCGATGGTGCCCACGTTCACGTGGGGCTTGGAACGTTCAAACTTTTCTTTTGCCATCTTTAGATGTCCTCTAGCTAAAAGTTTGCCAAAGGGGCCCCAGCTGTTGGCCCGGCCCCCTTTGAGCAGAAGTTAATTAGGCTTTGTTCTTGGCGATGATCTCATCGGCAACGTTTTTCGGCGCTTCGGAGTACTTCAGGAATTCCATGGTGTAGGTAGCACGGCCCTGAGTAGCAGAACGCAGGTCGGTTGCGTAACCGAACATCTCTGCCAGAGGCACTTCTGCGTTTACCACCTTACCAGCGGGGTTGTCTTCCATACCCTGGATCAGGCCGCGACGACGGTTGAGGTCGCCAACTACGTCACCCATGTTCTCTTCTGGAGTTACTACTTCCACCTTCATCATCGGCTCAAGCAATACCGCGCCACCCACAGAGGAGAGCTTCTTGGTCGCCATAGAACCGGCGATTTTAAACGCCATTTCACTGGAGTCCACATCGTGGTAGGAACCGTCATACAGAGTCGCTTTCAGGCCTAGCAGCGGGTAGCCAGCCAGAACACCGTTTTGCATCTGCTCTTCGATACCTTTTGATACCGCAGGGATATATTCCTTAGGTACTGCACCGCCCACGATTTCGTTAACGAATTCCAGGCCTTCTGCGGACTCATCCTCAGCGGGCTCGAATTTCACCCAAACGTGCCCGAACTGACCGCGACCACCGGACTGACGAACGAACTTACCTTCGATCTCAGAGGTGTTACGGATCGCTTCGCGGTAGGCCACCTGAGGCTTACCGATGTTCGCTTCAACATTGAACTCGCGACGCATACGGTCGACGATGATGTCCAGGTGCAGCTCACCCATACCAGAGATAATGGTCTGGCCAGTTTCTTCGTCGGTCTTCACGCGGAAAGACGGGTCTTCCTGGGCCAGCTTGCCGAGGGCAATACCCATTTTTTCCTGGTCCGGCTTGGACTTGGGCTCAACCGCTACGGAGATTACCGGCTCTGGGAATTCCATGCGCTCCAGAACAATTTTGTTGCTCTCGGCACACAGAGTGTCACCAGTGGTCACGTCTTTCAGACCAATCGCAGCTGCGATGTCACCCGCCAGTACTTCTTTAATCTCTTTACGATCGTTGGAGTGCATCTGCACCATACGACCAACGCGCTCTTTCTTCATTTTTACGGAGTTGTATACCGCAGTACCGCTCTCCAGCTTACCGGAGTAAACGCGGAAGAAAGTCAGAGTACCAACGAAGGGGTCGGTAGCAATTTTGAACGCCAGAGCGGCGAACGGAGCGTCATCGTCGGCTTCGCGAGTCTCAACGGTTTCGCCGTCTTCCAGAGTACCTTCGATCGCCTTCACTTCAGTCGGCGCCGGCAGGTATTCGATAACCGCGTCCAGCATGGCCTGCACGCCCTTGTTCTTGAACGCAGAGCCGCCCAGAACCGGTACGATTTCATTGGCCAGGGTACGCTGACGGATAGCTGCCTTGATCTCTTCTTCGGTCAGCTCACCCTCTTCCAGGTATTTTTCCATCAGCTCTTCGCTGGCTTCAGCGGCCGCTTCTACCAGGTACTCGCGCATTTCGTCGCACTCGTCCTGCAGCTCAGCGGGGATGTCAGCGTAGTCGAAGGTCATGCCCTGATCGGCTTCATTCCACAGAATGGCCTTCATTTTCACCAGGTCAACAACACCCTTAAACTCGTCCTCAGCACCGATGGTCATTTGCAGCGGTACGGCGTTCGCGTTCAAACGATCTTTCAGCTGGTCCACAACGTTGCGGAAGTTCGCACCGGCGCGATCCATTTTGTTCACGAATACCATACGCGGCACGTGGTATTTGTTGGCCTGGCGCCAAACGGTTTCAGTTTGCGGCTGAACACCAGAGGAACCACACAGTACAACAACCGCGCCGTCGAGTACGCGCAAGGAGCGCTCTACTTCAATGGTAAAGTCAACGTGTCCTGGGGTGTCGATGATGTTTACGCGGTGCTGATCGAACTGCTGCTGCATGCCAGCCCAGAAACAGGTGGTTGCAGCGGAGGTGATGGTAATACCACGCTCCTGCTCCTGCTCCATCCAGTCCATGGTTGCGGCGCCTTCGTGCACCTCACCAATTTTGTGGGACAGACCAGTGTAGAAAAGTACGCGCTCAGTAGTGGTGGTTTTACCGGCGTCTACGTGGGCACAGATACCGATGTTACGGTAGCGTGCGATAGGCGTTTTACGTGCCACAGTTGTATCCTCGATATAACGGCAAAAGGCAGCCTGGAAATTTCCGTGCTGCCTTTCGGTATTAATTTCCGATGTTGGTAATCATCAGACTTAGAAGCGGTAGTGAGAGAACGCCTTGTTGGCTTCCGCCATGCGGTGTACATCTTCACGCTTCTTGACCGCGCCGCCCTTGTTCTGAGCTGCATCGATCATTTCATTGGCCAGGCGCTGAGCCATAGACTTCTCGCCGCGTTTGCGGGAGAACTCTACCAGCCAACGCATTGCCAGAGCCGTACGGCGCGAGGGGCGCACTTCTACAGGCACCTGATAGGTCGCACCACCAACACGGCGGGATTTAACTTCCACCATAGGCGCGATGTTTTCCAAAGACTCTTCAAATACTTCGATCGGGTCTTTGTTCAATTTTTCAGAAATAGTATCAAGGGCACCGTATACAATGCGCTCTGCTACTGATTTCTTGCCGCTGATCATGACGTGGTTCATGAACTTGGCTAGGGTGACGTTCCCGAACTTGGGGTCGGGCAGTACTTCGCGCTTAGCGACTACTCGTCTTCTCGGCATGGGAATTGCCTCTCTTCAGGGTTATTCTGAGACGCCGCCGTAAAACCTTACAATCCGGCGAGCTCAGCCTTACTCCGGTTGGAAACCGAAACGCAAATCGTTAAAGGCGATTAACCTTTAGGACGCTTGGCGCCGTATTTAGAACGGCCCTGCTTGCGATCGTTTACGCCGGCACAGTCAAGTGCACCGCGTACAGTGTGGTAGCGCACACCCGGCAGGTCTTTTACACGACCGCCGCGAATCAGTACCACGCTGTGCTCCTGCAGGTTGTGGCCTTCACCACCGATGTACGAAGTTACTTCGTAACCGTTGGTCAGACGCACACGGCAAACTTTGCGCAGTGCGGAGTTCGGCTTTTTCGGTGTAGTGGTGTACACGCGAGTGCAAACTCCACGACGCTGCGGGCTAGCCTGCAGAGCGGGAACGTCGCTTTTTTCGACTTTGCGTTTTCTCGGCTTACGAACCAACTGGTTGATCGTTGCCATTAAAAATCACTCCAAAAATAAAATGCCCCCACCTCTAACAGTGAGGGCCTGTCGTCTGTGTGTAGCGCCGACCGAGAGGCCGAACGAAACACCCCACATCAGCGGGGGCCGCATTCTATAAGCGACAACCCGCCTAGTCAATCGGCGACAGAAGTAAGTGCTTACATCACAGACAGTCGCCAATATCAGATCGAGCACCGAAGTGCCCCGACCTACCCCACTCCATCATCGGATGGAGTGGAATACGCCTTATTCGCCAGAGGACTTGAGGGCCTCGGTCAGTGCCGCTTCTACCTCTGCTGCAGAAGGACCTTCGCCGAAGGTTTCTTCCAGCTGCAGGTTGCGCTTGCGCTTGCGTTCTGCGTGGTAGGCCAGACCGGTACCGGCCGGAATCAAGCGGCCCACAACCACGTTCTCTTTCAAACCGCGCAGGCTATCTTCTTTACCGGTTACCGCCGCCTCGGTCAGAACGCGGGTAGTCTCCTGGAACGAAGCCGCAGACAGGAAGGACTCAGTGGCCAGAGACGCTTTGGTAATACCCAGCAACAGGCGCTCGAACTGAGCGGGCTGTTTGCCTTCGGCGCGCAACTGCTCGTTCTCTTCGATCACGCGCTGGTATTCCACCTGGTCGCCCTTAATTAAGCTGGAATCGCCCATCTCCAGGATTTCCACCTTGCGCAGCATCTGGCGCACGATAGTCTCGATGTGCTTATCGTTAATACCTACACCCTGGAGACGGTAAACTTCCTGGATCTCGTTAGTGATGTAGCGCGCCAGTTCTTCAACGCCTTTCAGACGCAGAATATCGTGCGGGTTGGACGGGCCATCGGAGATAACCTCGCCCTTCTCTACAGTTTCACCTTCGAACACAGTCAGCTGGCGGTGCTTCGGAATCAGAACCTCGTAGTGGTCCTTACCGTTGGCCAGTGGCTTGCCGTCGCGCGGGGTGATCTGCAGACGCACCTTGCCTTTGGTCTCTTTACCGAAGGAAACGGTACCGGAGATTTCCGCCAGGATGGACGGCTCTTTCGGCTTACGCGCTTCGAACAGGTCGGCAACGCGGGGCAGACCACCGGTGATGTCCTTGGTACCGCCAGATTCCTGCGGGATACGTGCGATTACGTCACCCACGTTCACCTTGTCACCATTCTTCAGGCTGAGAATCGCACGCGCCGGCAATGCGTAGTGCGCAGGCGCATTACTGTTGGCCAGAGTCAGTTCTTCGCCATTCTCATCCAACAGAGTTACCGCCGGACGCAGGTCTTTACCTGCCGCCGGACGCTCGGCTGGATCGATAATTTCGATCGAGGACAGACCGGTAATTTCATCGGTCTGCTTGCGGATGGAGAGACCCTCTTCCATACCGGACAGTTTCACCCAACCGGCAACTTCGGTGATGATCGGGTGGGTGTGCGGATCCCACTTGGCCACAATCTGGCCACCATCAACCTCAGCACCCTCATAGACACTGATTACAGCACCGTAAGGCAGCTTGTAGCGCTCGCGCTCGCGCCCAGCGCTATCGGCAATCGCCAATTCACCGGAGCGGGAAACCGCTACCAGGTTGCCAGCTTCAGTCTTAACGGTCTTCACATTGTGCAGACGGACGGTACCGCCCAGCTTCACTTGAATGCTGTCTGCAGCAGAGGCGCGGCTCGCAGCACCACCGATGTGGAAGGTACGCATGGTCAGCTGGGTACCCGGCTCACCGATGGACTGTGCGGCAACAACGCCCACAGATTCACCCGGGTTGGCGCGGTGGCCTCGGGCCAGGTCACGGCCGTAACACTGGGCACAGATACCGTGTGCAGTAGTACAGGTGATCGGGGAGCGAACCAGAACCTCATCGATACCCATGGCTTCGATGCGCTCTACCCACTTCTCGTCGATCATGGTGCCGGCGGAAACGGCGATTTCATCGCTGCCGGGCTTCAATACATCGCGAGCCACAACACGACCGAGGATACGGTCACCGAGAGATTCGATAACGTCACCGCCCTCGATCACCGGCGCCATGGTCAGGCCGTCGTCAGTGCCACAATCCAGTTCGGTAATTACCACGTCCTGAGCAACGTCCACCAAGCGACGGGTCAGATAACCAGAGTTCGCGGTTTTCAGTGCGGTATCCGCCAGACCTTTACGAGCACCGTGGGTCGAGATGAAGTACTGCTGTACGGTCAGACCTTCACGGAAGTTTGCGGTAATGGCGTTCTCGATAATGGAGCCGTCTGGACGGGCCATCAGACCACGCATACCAGCGAGCTGACGAATCTGTGCTTCGGAGCCCCGTGCACCGGAGTCTGCATACATGAAAACAGAGTTGAAAGAGTCCTGCTGGGTCTCTTTGCCCTCTCGGTCAGTCACCCTCTCTTTCTTAATCCCCGCCATCATCGCCTGGGTCACCTTATCGTTGGTACGGGACCAAACATCGATGACCTTGTTGTATTTTTCACCCTGGGTTACCAGACCGGAGGCAAACTGGCTTTCAATTTCCTTCACTTCCGCTTCCGCGGATTCGATCAACTGAGCTTTCTCCGCCGGGATTTCGAAGTCGTTCACACCAATGGAGGAACCGGACTTGGTAGAGAAATCAAAACCGGTGTACATCAGCTGGTCGGCGAAGATAACCGTCGCCTTCAGGCCCACCTTGCGGTAGCACTCGTTCAGTACACGGGAAATAGACTTCTTCTTCATCGGCTGGTTAACCAGCTCGAAGGGCAGGCCTTCCGGGACAATATTCCACAGCAGCGCGCGGCCTACAGTGGTGTCCTGTACAGAGATGGTTTCGTGTTTCTCACCATCTTCACCCACGATATTTTCGCGGATACGCACTTTAACCTTCGCCTGTAAGCCAACCTGCTTGGCATAAAAGGCACGGCTCACCTCTTTGATATCGGAGAAGGACATGCCCTCGCCTTTATCGTTGACGCGCTCTCGGGTCATCCAGTACAGGCCCAGTACCACGTCCTGGGACGGTACGATGATCGGCTCACCATTGGCGGGCGACAGGATGTTGTTGGTGGACATCATCAGCGCGCGGGATTCAAGCTGCGCTTCGATGGTCAAAGGTACGTGTACCGCCATCTGGTCGCCGTCGAAGTCGGCGTTATAGGCAGCACAAACCAGCGGATGTAGCTGGATCGCCTTACCTTCAATCAGTACCGGCTCGAACGCCTGAATACCCAGACGGTGCAGGGTCGGTGCTCGGTTGAGTAGTACCGGGTGCTCGCGGATCACCTCGTCGAGGATATCCCAAACGATGGCCTCTTCGCGCTCCACCATTTTCTTGGCGGCTTTGATGGTAGTGGCCAGACCGCGAGTTTCGAGCTTGCCGAAAATAAACGGTTTGAACAGCTCCAGAGCCATTTTTTTGGGCAGACCACACTGGTGCAGGCGTAGGGTCGGGCCAACCACGATCACGGAACGACCGGAGTAGTCCACACGCTTACCCAGCAGGTTCTGACGGAAGCGACCCTGCTTACCTTTAATCATGTCAGCCAGGGACTTCAGCGGGCGCTTGTTGGAGCCGGTGATAGCGCGGCCGCGACGGCCGTTATCCAACAGTGCATCGACAGATTCCTGCAGCATGCGCTTTTCGTTACGCACGATAATGTCCGGCGCATTCAACTCGAGCAGACGCTTCAGGCGGTTGTTACGGTTGATCACACGACGGTAGAGGTCGTTTAGATCGGAGGTCGCAAAGCGGCCACCATCCAGCGGCACCAGCGGACGCAGATCCGGTGGCAGAACCGGCAAAGCCTTCATTACCATCCACTCCGGGTTGTTACCGGATTTGTAGAAGGCTTCCAGCAGCTTCAGGCGCTTGGACAGTTTCTTGATCTTGGTTTCGGAATTGGTCGCCGGGATCTCTTCCCGCAGGCGCTGGATCTCAACCGGCAGTTCAATATCTGCCATCAATTCCTGGATAGCCTCGGCACCCATTTTCGCTTCAAACTCATCGGCGAACTCTTCCATCGCCTCAAAGTACTGCTCATCGTTCAGTAGCTGGCCGCGCTCCAGGGTGGTCATGCCGGGCTCGGTTACCACGTAGGATTCGAAGTACAGCACGCGCTCAATATCGCGCAGGGTCATATCCAGCAACAGGCCGATACGGGATGGCAGGGATTTCAGGAACCAGATATGCGCAACCGGGCTGGCCAGTTCAATGTGGCCCATACGCTCACGGCGCACCTTGGCTTTGGTGACCTCAACGCCGCACTTCTCACAGATAATACCGCGGTGCTTCATGCGCTTGTACTTACCGCACAAGCACTCGTAGTCTTTAACCGGGCCGAAGATCTTGGCGCAGAACAAGCCTTCACGCTCAGGCTTGAAGGTACGGTAGTTGATGGTCTCCGGCTTCTTCACTTCGCCGTAGGACCAGGAGCGGATCATGTCCGGCGAGGCCAGACCGATACGAATCGCATCAAACTCTTCCAGGTGCTCCTGGGACTTCACCAGATTTAATAAATCTTTCAAGGCCTTTCCTCCACTAGGGGGTAGTCAACCCGGCCGTTACGCCGGGCCGGGCGGGCCGGCAACCCCACTGCTTCCAGGGTGCCGGCGCTTGTCTCAATTCACCTGCGAACAGGCTTTTGCACCAATCGGTCTTACTCGTGCTCGAGCTCGAAGTTCATACCGAGAGAGCGGATTTCCTTAACCAGTACATTGAAGGACTCCGGCATGCCAGGCTCCATACGGTGGTCGGAATCCACGATGTTTTTGTACATCTTGGTCCGCCCTTCCACGTCGTCGGATTTGACCGTGAGCATTTCCTGCAGGGTGTATGCGGCGCCGTAGGCTTCCAGCGCCCACACTTCCATCTCCCCGAAACGCTGACCACCGAACTGTGCCTTACCACCCAGCGGCTGCTGGGTAACCAGGCTGTAGGAGCCAGTGGAACGCGCGTGCATCTTGTCGTCCACCAGGTGGTTCAACTTCAGCATGTACATGTAGCCCACGGTAACCGGGCGCTCGAAAGCATCACCGGTACGACCGTCGTGCAGAGTGATCTGGCCGGAATCGGGGATATCGGCAAGGCGCAGCAATTGCTTGATCTCGCTCTCATCGGCACCGTCGAATACCGGGGTCGCCATGGGTACACCGCGACGCAGGTTTTGCGCCATGGTCATGACTTCCTGATCGGAGAACTGATCCAGTTCTTCCTTGCGACCGCCTGTGGAGTTGTAGACCTCTTCCAGGAATCCGCGCACCTTGGCGACTTCCTGCTGCTCCTTGATCATCTTGTCGATTTTGACGCCAAGACCTTTAGCAGCCATACCCAGGTGCATTTCCAGAACCTGACCAACGTTCATCCGCGAGGGAACACCCAGTGGGTTCAGAACGATGTCTACCGGCTCACCGTTTTGGTCGTAAGGCATGTCTTCAACGGGCTTGATTACAGAGATCACACCCTTGTTACCGTGGCGACCGGCCATCTTGTCGCCCGGCTGGATGCGGCGTTTGATCGCTAGGTAGACCTTGACGATTTTCAATACGCCCGGAGCCAGGTCATCGCCGGACTCCAGTTTTTTCTTCTTGTCTTCAAAGGCTTCGTCGAGCAGCTTGCGACGCTCTTTCAGCTGTACTTCTGCCTTCTCCAGCTGCTCGTTGAGACCCTCGTCTTCCATGCGCAGCTTGAACCAGTCTTCACGTGGCAGAGTGGCGAGTACTTCAGTGGTGAGCTCCTGGCCCTTGCTGATACCTTTACCACCGGCAGCCTTCTGACCCTGCAGCGCTTGCTGCAGACGCTCAAAGGTAGCGCCTTCAACAATGCGGTACTCTTCATTCAGGTCCTTGCGAACCTCATCCAGCTGCGCCTTCTCGATATCGATGGAACGCTGATCTTTCTGCAGGCCGTCACGGGTGAATACCTGAACGTCGATCACCGTACCGCGGGTGCCACTGGGCGCGCGCAGGGAAGTGTCTTTAACGTCGGAAGCTTTTTCACCGAAGATTGCACGCAGCAGCTTCTCTTCTGGGGTCAGCTGTGCTTCGCCTTTAGGAGTAACCTTACCGACCAGGATATCGCCGGCACCTACTTCCGCACCGATATATACAATGCCGGACTCGTCCAACTTATTCAGCGCAGACTCACCCACATTGGGGATATCCGCAGTGATCTCCTCACTACCCAGTTTGGTATCTCGGGCAATACAGGTCAGTTCCTGGATGTGAATAGTGGTGAAGCGATCTTCCTGTACAACGCGCTCACTAATAAGGATGGAATCCTCAAAGTTGTAACCATTCCAGGGCATAAAGGCGATGCGCATATTCTGGCCAAGAGCCAGCTCACCCAGATCTACAGAAGGACCATCGGCGAGGATATCGCCGCGGGTTACGCGATCACCAGTGTTAACAATCGGGCGCTGATTGATACAGGTATTCTGGTTGGAGCGGATGTATTTGGTCAGGTTATAAATATCTACACCTGCATCACCGGCTTCCACCTCAGCGTCCGCCACGCGGACTACCACACGGCTTGAATCAACACGCTCAATCACACCGCCACGCTTGGCTACCACACATACCCCGGAGTCGCGCGCTACGGTGCGCTCCATACCGGTGCCTACTAGCGGCTTTTCAGCACGCAGGGTCGGTACCGCCTGACGCTGCATGTTCGAGCCCATCAATGCACGGTTGGCGTCATCGTGCTCAAGGAACGGGATCATCGCCGCAGCGACAGAAACCACCTGCTTGGCGGAAACATCCATATACTGGATTTCACCCGGTGCCTTCAGGGTAAATTCGCCATGGTGACGCACGCTGATCAGGTCATCAATGAAGTTGCCGTTGTCATCTACTTCCGCAGACGCCTGGGCAATAATGTAATTTGCTTCATTGATCGCTGACAGGTAAGCGATTTCGTCGGTTACCTTGCCATCAACCACTTTGCGATAAGCACTTTCGAGGAAACCGTAGTGGTTAGCGCGAGCGTAAGTGGCCAGGGAGTTGATCAGACCAATGTTCGGTCCTTCCGGCGTCTCAATCGGACATACGCGGCCGTAGTGAGTCGGGTGCACGTCGCGCACCTCAAAGCCAGCGCGCTCACGGGTCAAACCACCTGGGCCCAGTGCGGAAACACGACGCTTGTGAGTCACTTCCGACAGCGGGTTGTTCTGGTCCATAAACTGGGACAGCTGCGAGGAACCGAAGAATTCCTTCACTGCAGCGGCAACCGGCTTGGCATTGATCAGGTCCTGCGGCATCAGGCCTTCGGACTCCGCCATGGACAGGCGCTCTTTGACCGCGCGCTCCACACGTACCAGACCAACGCGGAACTGGTTCTCGGCCATCTCACCAACGGAGCGCACGCGGCGGTTCCCCAGGTGATCGATATCGTCCACCATGCCCTGGCCGTTACGGATATCGATCAAGGTCTTCAGTACATCGACGATATCTTCTTTGCTCAGGGTGCCTTCGCCGGTCTCGTCTTCACGGCCCAGGCGACGATTGAACTTCATGCGACCAACGGCGGACAGATCGTAGCGCTCGTCGGTGAAGAACAGGTTTTCAAACAGGGATTCCGCAGATTCCTTGGTGGGCGGCTCGCCTGGGCGCATCATGCGGTAGATCTCTACCAGCGCTTCCAGCTGAGTGCGGGAAGGCTCTGCACGCAGGGTATCGGAGATAAACGGTCCACGGTCTAGATCATTGGTGTACAGCGTTTCGAAAGTCTTAATATTGAGTGTGCGTAACTGGGCGATTACTTCAGCGGTAATCTCAGCATTACACTCAACTGCAATTTCACCAGTAGACTCATCGACAATATCGTGAGCCAGAATACGGCCAAACAGGTATTCCAGTGGCGCGTCCAGCTTTTCTACGCCGGCTTTCTCCAGCTGGCGAATATGACGCGGGGTGATACGACGCCCCTCTTCCACAATCACCTTGCCCTGGCCATCTTTAATATCAAAAGAGGCCACGTCACCGCGCAAGCGGGAGGGAATCAGTTCCAGGCTAACGCGGTCTTCCTGCAGCTCAAACTTGCTGGTCTCGAAGAACATCTCCAGCATTTCCTGGGAGCTATATCCCAGTGCACGCAACAGAATTGTCGCAGGCAGTTTGCGGCGACGGTCGATACGAACGAATACCAAGTCCTTTGGATCGAATTCGAAGTCCAGCCAGGAGCCACGATAAGGAATTACACGCGCGGCGTACAGCAGCTTACCGGAGGAATGGGTCTTGCCTTTGTCGTGATCGAAAAATACACCCGGGGAACGGTGTAGCTGGGATACGATAACACGCTCAGTACCATTAATTACAAAGGTGCCGTTGTCCGTCATGAGCGGGATTTCGCCCATGTAAACTTCCTGCTCTTTGATGTCCTTAATGGACTTATTCGCAGACTCTTTATCGTAAATAATCAGGCGCACACGTACACGCAGCGGACAGGCGTAGGTCACGCCGCGTAGAGTACATTCCTTAACATCGAAAGCGGGCTTACCCAGTGTGTAGCTCACGTACTCCAGAGCGGCATTGCCTGAATAGCTGACAATCGGAAATACGGATTTAAACGCCGCCTGCAGGCCGACATCTAAGCGATCGTCGGGGCGCTTGTCGGCCTGTGTAAAATTGCGATATGAATCCAGCTGTATCGCAAGCAGGAAGGGCACATCCATGACCTTAGGCAGTTTGCCAAAATCCTTGCGGATACGTTTTTTCTCAGTATATGAGTAAGCCATTCAAATTCCCCAGCTTGATCAGTGACAAGACTTCGTGGGACTCCATTCGGGAGCCCCTCCGGGCGAGAAGCCTCTGAACAACACAGATTGCCTGTGCTGTTCAGAAACCTCTCCGCTTGCTTTCGGGCAGCGCAACTGCGCTATGGTTAAATGAGGTTTGCCACGGTTTTATACCGCCGGCACCGCTAAAACCTCAGTACCGCAAACGGCAAAAAGGCCGGCGGACAAAAGTCCACCAGCCTTACCGCTATGTGTCGTTTTAGGCGACCAATAGCGGGAATCGCAACAACCGAATTACTTCAGTTCTACAGTTGCGCCAGCTTCTTCCAGCTCTTTCTTAGCGGCTTCAGCTTCGTCTTTGGTTGCGCCTTCTTTCAGCGGGCTTGGAGCGCCGTCAACCAATGCCTTGGCTTCTTTCAAGCCCAGGCCGGTGATGCCGCGAACAACCTTGATCACGTTCACTTTCTTGTCGCCTGCAGAAGTCAGAACTACGTCGAAAGAGTCTTTCTCTTCAGCGGCAGCTTCGCCACCAGCCGGGCCGGCTACAACTGCTGCTGCAGCAGTTACACCGAACTTCTCTTCCATTGCTTCGATCAGCTCAACAACGTCTTTAACAGACATTTCGGCAACAGCGTTGATGATATCTTCTTTAGTCAGAGACATGAGTCATTACCTGAATTGGTTTGAGCAGTAGCTGCTCGTATTTCGTTTTGAAACCGCGATTCGCTAAAGCGAATTCAATTACGCAGCTTCCTGCTCTTTTTGGTCGCGAACGGCCGCAATAGTGCGGACCAGCTTGCCAGCAGATGCTTCTTTCAACACGCTCATCAGCTTGGCGATCGCCTCGTCGTAAGTCGGCAGGCTTGCCAACAATGCGACGTCGGTGATCGCGCCTTCGAAGGCAGCACCTTTCAGTTCCAGCTTGTCATTGCCCTTGGCGAACTGGCTCAGGATGCGCGCGCCGGCACCTGGGTGTTCGTTAGAGAATGCAATGATGCTAGGACCTACGAATTTGTCAGTCAGACATTCGTAATCGGTTCCTGCCAGAGCGCGACGCGCCAGAGTATTGCGGACGACTTTTAACCAAACGCCGTTCTCGCGAGCCTCTTTGCGCAGGGCAGTCATGTCATTTACGGTAACGCCGCGGGAATCCGCAACTACCGCAGACAGAGCACCCTCAGCAGCTTGCTGGACATCTGCGACAATCGCTTTCTTGTCTTCGAGTCCAATAGCCATAGTGTCACTCCTGGATTTGAAAAAAACCGGGCTCAAAGCCCGATCCGTTCCGGTGCATAAAGCTCAAATCCAGTAAAAATACTGGTTTGGGCGACACCGTCTGCGTAGGCTCAAACCTCTCAACGGCCAACCTGGCCGAGATTTGGATTAAGCCAGACACGTTAAACCTCAACGCATCTGGCACCTACGGTCTTTGACGGCCCACATTTCTGCCTAAGCATCAAGTGGACCCCAAAGTTCGATTTACTATGCGCCAACAGTGTCAGCGCACAGCTTCAATTAGATGTTCAGGGAAGACTGGTCGATAACCAGACCTGGGCCCATAGTGGTGCTCAGGGTGATCTTCTTCAGGTACACACCTTTTGCAGAAGCCGGCTTGGCCTTCTTCAGGTCTGCTACCAGAGCTTCCAAGTTCTCTTTCAGCAAGTTCGCATCGAAAGCAACTTTGCCGATACCACCGTGGATGATGCCGCCTTTGTCAGCGCGGAAACGCACCTGACCAGCTTTGGCATTTTTAACTGCGGTAGCAACGTCTGGAGTTACAGTGCCAGTCTTCGGGTTCGGCATCAGGCCGCGCGGGCCGAGGATTTGACCCAGCTGACCTACAACGCGCATCGCATCGGGAGAAGCGATTACTACGTCGAAGTCCATCTTGCCCGCTTTAACGTCGGCAGCCAGCTCGTCCATACCGATCAGGTCAGCGCCCGCTTCTTTAGCGGCATCAGCGTTTGCACCCTGGGTGAAAACAGCTACGCGAACTTCTTTACCAGTACCGTGCGGCAGAGTGGTCGCACCGCGAACAGCCTGGTCGGATTTACGCGGATCGATACCCAGGTTTACAGAAGCGTCTACAGTCTCTGCAAACTTAACGTTGGACAGCTCTTTCAGCAGAGCTACGGCTTCTTCGATGCCGTATGCTTTACCAGCTTCAACTTTCTCAGCGATTACGCGCTGACGCTTGCTCAATTTAGCCACTTAGAGACCCTCCACTTCGATACCGGCACTGCGTGCGGAACCGGCGATTGTGCGCACGGCCGCGTCCATATCGGATGCAGTCAGGTCAGCCTTTTTCATTTCTACGATCTCTTCGATCTGAGCGCGGGTAACCTTACCGACCTTGTCGGTATTCGGGCGACCGGAACCACTCTTGATCTTGGCGGCCTTGCGCAGCAGTACTGCGGCGGGCGGGGACTTCATGATGAAGGTGAAGGAACGATCGCTGTATACAGAGATCACAACCGGCACCGGCAGACCCGGCTCAAGGCCTTGAGTCTGGGCGTTGAACGCCTTACAGAATTCCATGATGTTCACGCCGTGCTGACCCAGTGCAGGACCAACGGGCGGACTTGGGTTGGCCTGACCGGCCTTAACTTGCAGCTTGATATAAGCTTCTACTTTCTTAGCCATTACAGCTCTCCTCTAGATGGGTGGTAACGCCCGCTACACCTAACCGTTAATGGTTACTGCAACTGGCTCCCCGCCCCGACCAATAAAATCTATTTTCCGGGGACGCGAAAACCCCCTTCCACCTTGCGGCGAAAGAGGGCAAAAAATTTATACTGGAATCAGGTTTTCTCTACCTGACTGAACTCCAGTTCAACTGGGGTGGAGCGTCCAAAGATCAACACAGCCACTCGCAAGCGACTCTTCTCGTAGTTGACCTCTTCGACCACACCGTTGAAATCGTTAAACGGACCATCGATAACCCGAACCATTTCACCTGGCTCAAATAGGGTCTTGGGCTTGGGCTTATCGGCGGAATCGTCGATTCGATTCAGGATAGCCTGCGCTTCGCGATCAGTGATCGGGGCCGGCCTATCCGCCTTGCCTCCGATAAAACCGAGCACTCGAGGAGTTTCTTTTACCAAGTGCCAAGTATCGTCATTCAGTTCCATTTCCACCAGGACATAACCGGGGAAGAACTTGCGCTCACTCTTGCGCTTTTGCCCTGCTCGCATCTCCACCACTTCTTCGGTGGGAACCAGCACTTCACCAAACAGGTGATCCATTTCGTGCAGCTCAATTCGCTCCTTGAGAGAGCTAGCTACACGCTTCTCATAGCCCGAGTAAGCCTGGACCACATACCAATGCTTTGACATGTATCAACCTTTAGCCGATGAGTTTGGATGCCGCCCAACCTAAAGCGGAGTCCAGCGCCCAGAGAATTAGCGCCATAATCAACACAAAAACCACCACAATCACAGTCGTCTGGGTGGCCTCTTGACGAGTCGGCCAAACCACGCGCCTGACTTCCGTTTGCGCTTCGCGCAACAGTTGCCAGAGTGCATTACCCTTCGCAGTATTCACCGCGACAACCAGGGCAGCCAGGCAGATTGCAGTCACTGCCAGCACGCGGTAAATCAGGGGGAATTCGGCATAATAAGAATTGCCCGCTACAGCACCACCAACCAGCAGCACTATTAGCAGCCATTTCAGGCCGTCAAGACGAAAGGTTTTCGCTTCTGCTTTAGCATTCATATATGAAGCCCTTAGCGCACTACAGATAAGCCCTTAGTGCTCAAAAACACAAAAGCCCCACTGACAAGTAGGGTCTTGCGACACCCCTAAACTTATTTCAAGTGGAGTGTTTAAAATGGCAGGCCAGGAGGGACTCGAACCCCCAACACCCGGTTTTGGAGACCGGTGCTCTACCAATTGAACTACTGGCCTGTACAGCTTGGATGCCTTAGCACCCGAAGATAAAGAGGGCTACAGACCACCCTCTTATCTACTGCGCCACCAGGGAACCCTGGCGACACGAAGATCAAAGATTACTCAATGATCTTAGCAACAACGCCCGCACCTACGGTACGACCACCTTCGCGGATAGCGAAGCGCAGGCCGTCTTCCATGGCGATCGGAGCGATCAGGGTAACAACCATTTGAATGTTGTCGCCCGGCATTACCATTTCAGTGCCTTCCGGCAGCTCAACCGCACCAGTTACGTCGGTAGTACGGAAGTAGAACTGAGGACGGTAGCCTTTAAAGAACGGGGTGTGACGACCACCTTCGTCCTTGGACAGGATGTACACTTCCGCTTCGAACTTGGTGTGCGGAGTGATGGAGCCCGGCTTAGCCAGTACCTGACCACGCTCTACTTCGTCACGCTTGGTGCCACGCAGCAGCGCACCGATGTTCTCACCAGCACGACCTTCGTCGAGCAGCTTGCGGAACATTTCAACACCAGTACAGGTAGTGGTGGTGGTTTCTTTAATACCAACGATCTCAACTTCGTCGCCAGTGTTGATTACACCACGCTCTACACGACCAGTTACTACGGTACCACGGCCAGAGATGGAGAATACGTCTTCGATCGGCATCAGGAACGGCTGATCTACTGCACGCTCCGGCTCAGGAATGTACTCGTCCAGAGTTTCTACCAGCTTCTTAACAGCGGTAGTACCCATTTCGTTGTCGTCTTCGCCGTTCAGGGCCATCAGAGCGGAACCAACGATGATCGGAGTGTCGTCACCCGGGAACTCGTACTGGTCCAGAAGTTCGCGAACTTCCATTTCTACCAGCTCGAGCAGCTCTTCGTCGTCTACCATGTCCGCTTTGTTCAGGAATACAACGATGTAAGGTACACCTACCTGACGGGACAGCAGGATGTGCTCACGAGTCTGCGGCATGGGGCCGTCAGCAGCGGAACATACCAGGATAGCGCCGTCCATCTGAGCAGCACCGGTGATCATGTTCTTAACGTAGTCGGCGTGTCCCGGGCAGTCTACGTGGGCGTAGTGGCGAGTCGGGGACTCGTACTCAACGTGAGAAGTAGCGATGGTGATACCGCGCTCACGCTCTTCCGGAGCATTGTCGATACCGTCAAAAGCAACAGCGTCACCACCCCAAACTTCCGCACATACGCGGGTCAGAGCAGCGGTCAGGGTGGTTTTACCGTGGTCAACGTGACCGATGGTGCCCACGTTCACGTGGGGCTTGGAACGTTCAAACTTTTCTTTTGCCATTGCAGCCTCCTAATATAGATGAGCCGCTAACGGCACCACCCACGTACAGAACATGCGCATCCGACCCGGAAAAGCCCGACCCCGGACACAAACAACCGCAAGAGCTCTCACTCTTGCGGCTATTGAAAAATGGAGCTCATGGGCGGATTTGAACCGCCGACCTCACCCTTACCAAGGGTGTGCTCTACCCCTGAGCTACATGAGCAAATCAACGCCTTCCTAGGCAACCACAAGGCTTGCCATTTTGGAGAGCATTCCAGCCGAACCCATAGTTGGAGCGGGCAGCGGGAATCGAACCCGCATCATCAGCTTGGAAGGCTGAGGTTCTACCATTGAACTATGCCCGCTTGCGGGAGCCTCCAGACAAAACTACCTGTCTTGCCGGCAACACCTTACGGTGTAAAAAATGGTGCAGGGGGGTGGATTCGAACCACCGAAGCTTTCGCGTCAGATTTACAGTCTGATCCCTTTGGCCACTCGGGAACCCCTGCCTCAATGCGGGGTGCATTTTCTACACCTTCCGCCGCACTGTCAACATTTTTTTCTTTAAATTTCACAGACTTAGCTGAAAAATCTAATGTCGAGCAGCGCCGGGATAAAAATGGAGCTGGCGAGAGGAGTCGAACCCCCGACCGGCTGATTACAAGTCAGCTGCTCTACCAACTGAGCTACGCCAGCCCTATCCCGTCCATTGCCGAAGTTGAATAGTCACCCTCGTCAATGGAGGCGGGATTCTATGGGAAGTTATCCCGACACGCAACACCCTTTTTGCAGAAAAATCAGAATTTTTATGTCGCCTGTTGCCACGTATAGAAAAATACGGTGAACCTTGTTTCACGGCTGGGGACCTAGACCTCTAGCCCAACCCCATCAACCGGATACTTCTGCACAAAGATTACGGCGACGATCCAGCTCGGGATGCTCTTGCTGCAACTGCAACCAAAAATCCGGGGCTAAACTATCTGAGGCACCTGGCGCCAATACGATCCAGCGTTCGGCGTGGGTCTGAGGCTCCTCGCGGAATTGAGCCCGTATGCCTTTCTCAATCAACTCACCTGTCAGAGATTCAGCACGCGAACGCTCGCTGAAAATGCCAAAGGAAATACCATCAGCCAACGCACCCTTGGGGATCACATAACTATCTATTCCCTGTGCCTGCAATTCTCGTAAACGGTTGTAGGCTTCTCGCCTGGAATTCAATGGTGGCAGAAAAACCCAGTAACGCATCTGCCCTTGCATCTCCACATCTCGCAATACGGCAGAAACCTGCAGGGACTTTAAGCGCTGTACTATCGCCTCTCCAAATAACTCCTCCGCAAATGGGCCAAGCAAAGTGCAGAGCTGCTCAGTAGAGCTTGCCTTTGCTGGCGACATGGGAGCCACCGGCACAGGAGACAGCTTCTGCGGAGATATTTCATTGACCAGGGCAATACTCTGGACCTGTACCTCCGCCCTTTTATCGGCAACCCTTATTCTCTCTTTATCAGAGGTTGAAGTACCAACAAACCAAGCAAAGACGCCGAAATTCAACAGTATTAAGAAAAAAGCTATCCAGCGCATAGGGTGTTATTTATTTCAAGGATTACTTAACGCCAAGCCATCCATTACCAGCTCAGGAACCAAATGGTGCTCCCGCTGATAAAGAGCTGACAGCACTGGGGCATCGCCGCCTGTCAACCACAACAGCGGTTCTTCAGCACAGTATCCACGCAACTCTTCCAGTGCACGATCGATGGCACCAAGTACCATAAGCAGGAGGCCTCGGTTTATGGCTTCATCGGTACTGCGGCCTGCACCGAGGGACTCAGTTAGAGCAATATCCTGCGCACTTTTAGCCGCATGAGTATCCAGATACAAAGAACGTTGCATAAGGCCGACACCAGGGACAATGTAGCCCCCCAAGTGACGCCCGCTATTGTCGACCAAATCCAGAGTGACCGCACTGCCACAGTCGACAATTAGGGCCGCCCGCCGCTCTCGATCATAGGCAGCCAGCATAGCCAGCCAGCGATCAGTGCCGAGCAGGCGGTGATTATCATAGCCACAAGCTACTCCAGCGCATTCCAGCAGAACCTGCGAAAACTCCACCTCAAGTGAAAACAACTCCTGAATATGCCCGATCAGCGTCTCCGCAACTTGCGGTCCCGCCACATTGACCACGCGTACTCTCCGCGGGTCCAACAGATCCCACCCATCGGGCAAATGCCCATCGCGCAGATCAGCAGTCATAAAGCTACCCCTGGCGCTCACCTGTAATTCATCTAACAGGCGCCACTTGCCCCGGGTATTACCGATATCCAGTTCGAGAATCAAACCTGCCCCCGTAAAGAAATCTCACCACCATGGAAGTGTTGCACTTGCCCGTCCATATTTAACTTCAAAGCACCCTTTTCACTAACGCCAACTGCAACTCCGCTCCAGGTTTGACTCCCTGCCTGCAGAGTAACCTTTTGCCCAGCAAACTGATCCAGCTTCATCCAGGCTTCACGGTAAGCAACAAAACCTTGTTCGGTATAGCTGTATAAAAGCGGTAGCAGCTCAGTCAGAATCGCTGCAACCAATCGATTGCGAGATATTCCGGGCTTCACTTGTTGCAAGTCTGCCCATGGCTGATCTATTGCCGTGGCAATCTCACTTCGCAGGCCACTATTTAAACCAATACCAATCACCACAGCACAGCGATCTGTAAGATCGCCTTTAAGCTCCAGTAAAACACCAGATAACTTTCGACCGCGACACCAAACATCATTTGGCCATTTGAGGCGAACATCCGGTACCGAAAAGCGCTCCAATGCCCGGGCAATAGCCACCCCAACGGCGAGGCTCAATCCTTCGAGGCATTGAACCCCCCCATTGAACTCCCACCCAATGGATAGGCTGATGCCCGCCCCATAGGGGCTAACCCATTGCCGACCACGACGACCGCGCCCGGCACTCTGCCGCTCGGAGAGCAGTGCAACCCCGTGTCCTCTTCCCTCCTCCATGAGTGATAGCAACTCGGTATTGGTGGAGTCGACCTCATCAAATAACATCAACTCTCGCAATAGCACCCCGGCTTGCTCACCCAATGTGCTGTAAATTTTTTCTGAGGACAGGAGCTCCAAACCACCAGGCAAGCGATAGCCTTGCCCCTTAATGGACTCCAAAGCCAATCCGTACTGCTCTAGCTTCTGTAACTGCTTCCAAACCGCAGCCCGGCTTACTCCTAGAGCCAATCCGAGCGCCTCACCAGAGTGCGTCTCGCCATCAGCCAATAATTCCAAAACTGGGCGCAATGGTTCCAGTGGACTTTTCTTAATAGTGTCTAGCAAGGTAATTAACTTTTTATATAGCGACGGAAATAACGGTGCCCTAAGCTGGTCAGCACTTCATAACCTATGGTGCCAGCGTATTCAGCCACCTCATCTACCGTCAGGTCTTTATTCAGTATCTCAATCGATTGGAGGGATTCCCGCTCCTCTTGAGAGAGAGCAGAAATATCAAACGTTGTGGAATCCATGGAAATCCGGCCAATTATCGGCAGTTGGCGGCCATAGGCCCAGCCACAACCACGCCCTCCCTGAGCCCGGATTATCCCATCGGCATATCCACCACGGGCTACCGCCAACCAGCTGCCCGCTGCTATTTGTTGGGTAGCTCCATAGCCTACCCACTGTTCACGGCTGACAAATCGCTTTTGCACGATAGGCAGACTGAGTGCCACAGCTGAGCGCATAGGGTTTGTGGCCCCGGGTATTGGATTGACGCCATAAAGCGCAGAGCCCGGCCGCGCAATATCAAAGTGATACTCTTCACCTAGGAAAATACCCGATGAATTGGCGAGACTCAGCTGAACCTCAGGGCACAGGGCCCTCAATCTTTCCCCAGCCGCTTTAAAGCTACGCAACTGAATATTGTTTTGTGGATGCTGGGGTTCATCCGCACAGGCAAGGTGGCTCAGCAAAATACGAATATCCGCCGAGCGCAACAACTGACTATCTCTTAGCAGTAGGTCAAACTCTTCGGGAGACATACCCAGGCGAGTCATACCCGAATCTATCTTTAGCGCACAAGGCGCCTTAATCCCCTCACTAACGGAAATATCCACCCAGTTGCGCAACTGCTCTAGTGTGAAAAGTGTCGGCATTAATCCTGCGCGTACACATTCCAGCTCTGCTCCGGTGCGCACCCCAGTCAAGATAACAATGCGAACGCTATCACCCAGCTCTTTACGCAGGCGCTCCCCTTCCGTTTGCGTTGCCACAAAAAAGTCTCGGCAACCCTGTCTATACAGAGCCGGCACTACCTGATTCATACCAAGGCCATAGGCATCCGCTTTGACTACTGCGCCACAGCGAGTACCCGCTGCCAGTCGCTTAGTCAGATCCAGGTAGTTGTCAGCAATGGACTGCAAATTGATACTCAGCAGACCCTCGCGAAAATCGTTCATGCCATTACAACTCTCAGTTCACCAGCTAGGTTGCCCCAAGTAAGCTTTCACGCCGTAAAGCACGGGCACCTACTAATATACACAGCCCGACCAAAGAAAGGGTGACCAGGGAACCAGCTATCGCCAGGGAGACAGAAACGGACTCACCAGCCATTAATGCACTCAACCACTGCTGCTGCCCGATAAGTGGAGTCAACTGCCACAAGGGCGAGTCCAGTTCAATATTGGACAATTTCAATACAATTAACAGTGTGACAGGTAGAGCCTGTAAAATACTCAGCTGAATCTGAGCATCTTTAAAAGAACGGGAACGCAGAGATAACAGAATCTGCAATACAGCAACCAGAAGTGCTAAGGGCAGTAAAATAAGACTTATCGCCATCAGTTCATTGATGCCAGCTGAAAAGCGGACACCAATCTCAGCCAAGGGAAGCAAGCCAAGTGATAAAGTTAAAACTGCCAGAGAAAGAAGTGCACCAAACCAACCAATACTGGTAACGGCTACAGCTTTCGCCACCACAAGTTGCCAGCTGCTTATAGGCTGCTGTAATAATACCTCGATGGTCATGCGCTCACGCTCCCCAGCAGAAGTATCAATAGAAGCGGCCGCACTACACACTAGCAGTGCCATTATCAGTAACAAGGGAACCATCAGCCCCCAAATTGCCAATCCTCGACTAGACGGCGTACTGACATCCCGCACCTCAAGCTGCCACGGTGCTAAAACCTGAGTTGCTAAACCTCTGGCCGCTAAACGCTGTCGCACAATCACCTGCTGAAATAGCGCCAACTGCTGCTGCACCAGCTGTGCAGCACGCCCCGCAGACTGATCGGCACTATTTACATACAGATAAATCTTGGGAGACAACAGGCTTCGATAATCTTCAGTAAAGTTTTGCTCTATTCGCAGAACCACATCATATGTATCTGCTAAAAGCGCTTGAGGAGCCCCATCTTGCAAGCGCTCAATTCGCAAGTCCCCTGTCTGTAACTGCTCCTCCAACAGCGGCGCATACTCAGCCCCAATAATAGCTACATCAAAGGAGGTATCAGACATTACCTTCAAAGATAAAGCGCCACTACTAATGATCAGCACAGGGAACAATAAGGTGAAACCTAGTGTGATCATTAGGGCGCGTCGATCACGCCAAACTTCGCGTAACTCTTTAAGAAGTAATGCTCGCATCTGCAAAGAAAATAGATTTTTAAAACTCATCCTACCGGCTCACCGCATTTGTCTTTTTCTAACAAATTCCCATAGGCAAGCTCCACAAAGCTATCCTCAAGGCTTGCGGAGCCAGTCTGTTGCATAAGTTCATCCGGGGTCCCGCTCCCCACTATCGAACCTCCCGCCATAACTAGAACTCTGTCGGATAGCTCGAGCACTTCAGCCATAATATGGCTGGAAAATAAAACAGCAGTTCCCTCTGCCCTCAAGCGCAAAAGCGTCTTACGTAACAGGCGAGCAGCAAGTATATCCAACCCCCGGGTTGGCTCATCGAGCACCAAGTGACTCGGACGATGCACCAATGCTCTAGCGAGAGAAACTTTCATCCGCTCTCCCTGAGAAAACCCCTTGGTTCGGCGATTCCACAGGTTCGATAGTTCTAATTCTTCCTTAACCGATTGCAGTGCAAATTCTAATTCTGACCCAGTCAGCCCTTGAGCACAGGCAAAAAAGGATAAATATTCTGCAACAGTGAGCCGCTCATAAAGCCCCTCCCTATCACCTACAATACCAAGCTGCCTACGAGCACCTTTTGGATTTTTACAAGGGTCTATATCACCAACAAAAACTTTGCCGCTATCTGCATTCAAAAGACCGGCAATTATTCTCAGGCACGTGGTCTTTCCAGCACCGTTAGCACCAAGCAAGGCCGTTATCTCACCATCTGGCACAGAAAAGCTAAGATTGCGCAGTATAGAAACCCCAGAAAATTGCTTATTTACCCCCTCAACCTTAATCACAGTGCATTCTCCCCAAGCTTTCCACTTGTAGTGGTAGGCGCTACGCGCTGCATTATCTCTGGCCCATAAATTCCACTCACAAACGGTGGCCTGTGAATTTCATCAACACAAGTCGTTGCCAATTCTTTCCCTGAAGAGTCCAGGAACTCTTCGATTAACTGCGGTACACAACCTCTCATGGAATTAATATGACCACCGCTAGCAATGATTAAATGCTGTTTATTGGTCAAGTAGCCAAGTTGTTTTTCGGCATATCTTGGAGGCGTTATTGGATCGGCTTCCCCGGAAATTAGTAAAACCGGGTGCTCTCGATGTTGTGGTTTAGCATAGGAGCGATCGGCAACAGGCCAAACTTCACAACCACGTTCAAATATCTCAAGAAAAGCATTTCCCGCAAAAGACCCATTAGTATCAGCTAAAATCTCCTCCTCACTGATACGGGATAATTCTTCCGCACAAGCAATAGAAAGCGTTAAGCCAAGGAACATACCTAAAGCTGACTCGGGAAATAAACCAGTAATACCCGCAAGCGGATAATAATTCCCCAAGCCAGCCTGCTGAATAGCAAAGGGTAATTGCGCAGCAGCTTCTGGAGAGTAAAGGGCGGCACGTATGGTATTTTGTAGCACCCAACGAGACATTGAATGCTTCATTGGCTTTCCTGTCACAGGATCAGGGAAATCCATAGATTTAGACTCATCCCATTGACTTAATAATTTATCCAATACCTCCCTCCAGTTTCCAAACTTAGAGCAGCTCAGCTCTAAGCTGCAATCACGCATCAGTATTTGAATAGCGTCTTCCGCAGCTGCCGCACTTAGAAAGACTTTAGTATCGATAGGTGCAACCGCATCGAGCACCAATGTTTTCAAACTGTTCGGATGCCACTGTTGATAAAGAAGTGCTGTTCGGGTCCCCCAAGATCCCCCCCAAAGAGATATTTGCTTGTGATTAAAATACTTTCGTACCTTTTCCAGGTCCTCAACCGCTTGTCGACTACTCAATGAATTAGCAAAAGTAGCCTGCTGTAGATAACACTGCTTCAATTCTTTGGAAATCAGTGATAAATCCATTGGTGTATGCCGATCTATACCACAATCAAATGACCGAGAGTGCCCGGTTCCCCTCCGGTCAACCATGACTATTGCCCGGTTCTGATTAATTTTTCGGAATGTGTGCAATAGCGGAATCAAACCACTCGCGGCCTGACCTGGACCACCAGCAAGAAGATATAAAGGCTCTCGCTGCGTCTCATCTAGAGCCGGTGAAACAAATACTGCTAAATTTACCTTGCTATCTCCGTGCCCGACTGAAATTCGCTCGCACCTTAATGGGTGCCGCCAACCATCCAAATAGCATTCCTGCGTATTAGACAATTCCTTTGCAGTTATTACTGGCGCTAATAACAAGACGCTTAATATGGCGATAGCAGTTCGAAGACTGTTTACCCCTAACACGTTATTATTCTCCTTAACCTATGGTGCCAAGCTTCGCAGTGTATCCAACTTCCAACATCTCTGTCCCCAGCCACTCAACCTCGAAGAATTGCATTAGCACCCATCTGCTCTGAGTGGTAAGGTTTCAGTTTTAGCTTGCCCATGACTGCACCCATGAGCTTTTCAGACCGTGAAAAACACTTAATTCGAGCCGCTTTTGCCTGGGGCCAGATCACCCAGCAGGAGGGCTATACACTTTCTGACCTTGAAATTGAGAAGTCTGTACTTTTCCGTCGCTTACTTGGTGGCCGACCAGCACTGGCTTTTCCTCCCCCCCTGCGCCACGGTTTTCCTTGGTATGAAGTTATTGAGGGGCGTGCTGAGCATATCGTCAGTGCTTCTGAAGCATCTCCCGAGTGCAGTATCATCGCGCCAGGATGTAAAATTGGTGAAACTTGCATACTTATTGATGGCGCTTTTTGGCGAGTGGTTGAAACCATTTCTGAGCGGGAAGAATATATCGTTGAGTGGGGACAATACCCCATGCAATGGCGATTAAAAAAACACTGGGAAGTCAATTATGAGATGACCCAACAACTACACAGCTTCCGCAGAGACAACCCCACCGCCAAAGTCTCCTTTGACAATTACCTTAGCCAAAGAGACTATCGAGAATTTCGTATTGATGACGATCAAACTGTCTGGTTGTGTGAGTGGCAGCTTAGCCGTATAAGCCTCCCTGGCTGGGTTTGGGTAGGTACCTTACTATCCCCAACCGACACAGATTTTGCTCCTGTCGACGAAGACTCTCTCGGCCCTATAGTCTTTGGAGAACCTGGAAAGGAAGCCGGTATTGCCTGGCTCCGTATAGAAGAAGCTGGCGCCGAAGCTCGTTTTGTCAGGCTCAATGGCACACATGATTACCAATCCCTCTCCAATGCCAGTGCAACCCACCTAAAGGGCTTGTTACATAGTCTGCAGGAGACACAGGAGGATATTGAGATAATAGACTGCCAGGCAGGTACAGTTATTCGGCACTTTACTCTTCCCTCAGCTCTTGTTCCCCTTGATGAATTACGCTTGAAAGAAATGCAGTATGATCTAGTTCCGGACAATGCCTATGAGCAGGTAAATTAATTCAAGTTGTAAGTACTTTCTGAAGCCCCTCTCTAGGGGCTTTTTATTACTCCCCTTTTACACACACCCGAACATCCTTCCAAGTTACCCACAACACCAAGGCATATTTCTGTTTCCTGCTGATGACCATTCCATTAACAGGCTGTTACTAACAGAATCCATGGATAGAGCTGTGTATAACTCAGGGATATCCACGCTCAGGCCCCTGTTTCCGCGGGGCCCTTTTCAACGGGTAAAAAAACACCAGCCATTTATCCACTTTCCACCGCTTGGCGTTATTAACAGAAAGTCTGGATAGACTTGTGCATAACTGCGGTATATCCGCGCCAGACCCCGTGGTTGCACAGGTTCATTAAAACGTGCAAAAAATCACCGGTATTTTTATTGGTATTTTTGCGCCGTTTTTTTCAACGCAATGATTTTTCTAGGCTAAAGAGCACTTTTTAATTTCAGGTGTTTTTTTGGTGGTGCTTGAGGTGCAGATTAAATAAAGCGCGTTATTTTTTTGTATTTCCATTTTTTCCTTACAGAAAAAATTTAAGAAAGTGCTTTATTTATAGGAGGGAAGGCTCTTCGGAGCTTTTTAGAGCCTGCGCTTTTTTCATTGGCTTTTACCGAGTTGGATTTTTCGGCGGGAGTGTTGCGAGTAAAAATTCGATTGGGCTTTTTATTTTTTCTGTATTTTGAATTTATTTTTTTATTCTCTGTTTTTATTCTCTGTTTTTATTCTCTGTTTTTATTTTTTATGCATTCAATTTTTTTGCACATAAAAAAAGGGCCACCCTATTGGGTGGCCCTTTTCGGATTAGAAGCCTGACGATGACCTACTCTCACATGGGGAAGCCCCACACTACCATCGGCGATGTTGCGTTTCACTTCTGAGTTCGGCAAGGGATCAGGTGGTTCCACAACTCTATTGTCGTCAGGCAAACTGGCTTGGGTTGGCGTTGGTCTTATAAGCAATTTTGCTTGGCCTACCGTGTTATCGCTGTTTGCCTCGGTCTGCTGACCGGCGATAACCCCAAATAAGTCGGTAAAACAATCTGTAGTAATACACCGCAAGCGATCATTGTGTGTCTTTCATTCCACAATCCGCTAGCTTAGCTAGTCGTTAGTAACCATCTCTGTTGTATGGTCAAGCCGCACGGGCAATTAGTACTGGTTAGCTCAACGCCTCACAACGCTTCCACACCCAGCCTATCAACGTGGTAGTCTTCCACGGCCCTTTAGGACTCTCAAGGAGTCAGGGAAATCTAATCTTGAAGGAGGCTTCCCGCTTAGATGCTTTCAGCGGTTATCCCGTCCGAACATAGCTACCGGGCAATGCCACTGGCGTGACAACCCGAACACCAGAGGTTCGTTCACTCCGGTCCTCTCGTACTAGGAGCAACTCTTCTCAAATTTCCAACGCCCACGGCAGATAGGGACCGAACTGTCTCACGACGTTCTAAACCCAGCTCGCGTACCACTTTAAATGGCGAACAGCCATACCCTTGGGACCGGCTTCAGCCCCAGGATGTGATGAGCCGACATCGAGGTGCCAAACACCGCCGTCGATGTGAACTCTTGGGCGGTATCAGCCTGTTATCCCCGGAGTACCTTTTATCCGTTGAGCGATGGCCCTTCCATACAGAACCACCGGATCACTATGACCTACTTTCGTACCTGCTCGACATGTCTGTCTCGCAGTCAAGCGCACTTATACCATTATGCTCATTGCATGATTTCCGACCATGCTGAGTGCACCTTCGTACTCCTCCGTTACTCTTTGGGAGGAGACCGCCCCAGTCAAACTACCCACCATACACTGTCCTCGATCCGGATAACGGACCAGAGTTAGAACCTCAAACATACCAGGGTGGTATTTCAAGGACGGCTCCACAGTAACTAGCGTTACTGCTTCAAAGCCTCCCACCTATCCTACACAAGTAGGCTCAAAGTTCAGTGCAAAGCTGTAGTAAAGGTTCACGGGGTCTTTCCGTCTAGCCGCGGGTACACTGCATCTTAACAGCGATTTCAATTTCACTGAGTCTCTGGTGGAGACAGCGTGGCCATCGTTACGCCATTCGTGCAGGTCGGAACTTACCCGACAAGGAATTTCGCTACCTTAGGACCGTTATAGTTACGGCCGCCGTTTACCGGGGCTTCGATCAAGAGCTTCGCCGAAGCTAACCCCATCAATTAACCTTCCGGCACCGGGCAGGCGTCACACCCTATACGTCCTCTTACGAGTTTGCAGAGTGCTATGTTTTTAATAAACAGTCGCAGCCACCTGGTCACTTCGACCGGCCTCAGCTTAGGGAGCAAGTCCCATCACCAAAACCGGCGTACCTTCTCCCGAAGTTACGGTACCATTTTGCCTAGTTCCTTCACCAGAGTTCTCTCAAGCGCCTTGGTATTCTCTACCTGACCACCTGTGTCGGTTTAGAGTACGATTCACTATTGCCTGAAGCTTAGAAGTTTTTCCTGGAAGCAGGGCATCAACCACTTCACCCACAAGTGGGCTTCGTCATCAGTTCTCAGCCTTAGGGACCCGGATTTGCCTAAGTCCCCAGCCTACAACCTTAAACATGGACAACCAATCGCCATGCCGGCCTAGCCTTCTCCGTCACTCCGTCGCAGCAATAGCGAGTACAGGAATATTAACCTGTTTCCCATCGACTACGGCTTTCGCCCTCGCCTTAGGGGTCGACTAACCCTGTCCCGATTAGCGTTGGACAGGAACCCTTGGTCTTCCGGCGGGGAGGTTTTTCACCTCCCTTGTCGTTACTCATGTCAGCATTCGCACTTGTGATACCTCCAGCAGACCTCCCGATCCACCTTCAACGGCTTACACAACGCTCCTCTACCATGCTCCTAAGAGCATCCGCAGCTTCGGTTACCAGTTTTAGCCCCGGTATATCTTCCGCGCAGGCCGACTCGACTAGTGAGCTATTACGCTTTCTTTAAAGGATGGCTGCTTCTAAGCCAACCTCCTAGCTGTCTGGGCCTTCCCACATCGTTTCCCACTTAACTGGTATTTGGGACCTTAGCTGGCGGTCTGGGTTGTTTCCCTTTCCACGACGGACGTTAGCACCCGCCGTGTGTCTCCCGCGATTGCACTCCTCGGTATTCGGAGTTTGCATGGGGTTGGTAAGTCGGGATGACCCCCTAGCCCAAACAGTGCTCTACCCCCGAGGGTGAGACGCGAGGCGCTACCTAAATAGCTTTCGAGGAGAACCAGCTATCTCCCGGCTTGATTAGCCTTTCACTCCGATCCACAGGTCATCCCCTAATTTTTCAACATTAGTGGGTTCGGTCCTCCAGTTGATGTTACTCAACCTTCAACCTGCCCATGGATAGATCGCCGGGTTTCGGGTCTATTGCCTGCAACTAAACGCCCTATTAAGACTCGATTTCTCTACGGCTCCCCTAAGCGGTTAACCTTGCTACAGACAATAAGTCGCTGACCCATTATACAAAAGGTACGCAGTCACCCCGAAGGGCTCCTACTGCTTGTACGTATACGGTTTCAGGTTCTATTTCACTCCCCTCTCCGGGGTTCTTTTCGCCTTTCCCTCACGGTACTGGTTCACTATCGGTCAGCTGGGAGTATTTAGCCTTGGAGGATGGTCCCCCCATATTCAGTCAAGATAACACGTGTCCCGACCTACTCGATTTCACTCTAAATGCCTTTTCGTGTACGGGGCTATCACCCTGTATCGCGGTACTTTCCAGAACCTTCCACTAAAACATAAAGAGCTTAAGGGCTAATCCCCTTTCGCTCGCCGCTACTCAGGGAATCTCGGTTGATTTCTTTTCCTCCGGGTACTTAGATGTTTCAGTTCCCCGGGTTCGCCTCCATAACCTATGTATTCAGTTATGGATACCTGTAAAACAGGTGGGTTTCCCCATTCGGACATTCTAGGATCAAAGCTTGTGTGCCAGCTCCCCTAGACTTTTCGCAGGCTCCTACGTCCTTCATCGCCTCCAGCTGCCAAGGCATCCACCGTATACGCTTAGTCGCTTGACCATACAACACAAACGACTACTAACGACTTTAACATTCAGACTCAACGATAAATCATTGGCCTGA